>DATKVG010000001.1:0-13822 GCA_035530195.1 Bathyarchaeia archaeon
GAGGACTATCTCGGAGCCGGCCGACGCCGGCTTATCCACTTATCCACCGCTATCCACAAAAGAAAAAGAACCAAAAAGAAAACCGGCTACTACGACGACTCTCTTGTGTCTCTCAGGTCCGGGAAGTATCATACAAGGCCGTCTTCGGCGAAGTCGGACTACGCCTCAATCCATAGGTTGATATTGACGAAGCCTGCCGAGGAAGCGGCGTCCTCGCCGGTTCATCCTACGTGGCACGACGGAAACCTCGTATTCCCAGGCGCGCCCGCATGGGACCCGCGGCCATCATGGCTGCTGTGAATATCAGAAACGGCGGCAACAGCGCGCTCAGTTCGTCGAGGTCGGCCACGGCCAGCGATGACCGCCAAAGTGTCGGGCCGCAAACGTACCCCTCGCCGTAGTACGTCCGCCCCCACATCTCATGGTGAAACTCAGGCGGCGCCACCGTCTGGCCCCAGGCCGGAAAGAAAACGCAAAGTATAACCAATACACCCATTGTTCTCATGGCAAACTCCCCAGATGTCAGCCAGTTCAAACCCGCCGGACCGCCCGCTCCAATCGTTCTGCCGCAAGGCGCACGTCTTCCGCCTGGGTAACCGCCGTCACCACCGCGACGTGCCGGGCGCCCCGCGTCACCACCTCATGAATATTATGCTCGTTAATGCCTCCCATGCACGTAAACGGGATGATCAGATACGGCCGGATCTCGTCTATCATTTCCGGTCCGACGGGCCCCGTCGACACGGATTTGGTCGCCGTCGCAAAGATCGGCCCGATGTTCACGTAACTGGCCCCTTCTTCCTGGGCCGCCAACGCTTCGTCCAGGTTATGGGTCGATGCGCCCACGACAAGTTCCGGGGCCAGCGCCCGGGCCGCCGCGACCGGCAGGTCATTCTGCCCGAGGTGGACGCCGTCCGCGGCCGCGGCCATGGCGATATCGAGCCGGTCGTCAACGATCAACAGCGCCCCCGCCGCGCGGGTCCGTTCACGAAACGCCACGCAGCGACGGTACAGGTCGCCGCCGTCCGCCTCTTTCTCGCGGAACTGCACAACTTTGACGCCGGCCTCGAGCACGGCATCGAGCACCGACAGAGCAGGCCGGCCCCCGCAGTACTCTTCCGTGATTACCACGTACAGGCCCGCCTGATCGAACAAGGCCATCCGAGATCCAAGATCCATCAGCCGCCCCCTACGATCCGCACCAACTCGATTACGTCGCCGCCCGCAAGAAGTGTCGCCCCATAGTCCCCATGATCAACGATCTTGCCGTTGTGCTCGATTACGACCGCATCGCGCGGCAGCCCAAGCCCCTCAATCAGATCCAGAACCGAGTCCCCAGCCCGCATCTCTCGCCGTTCCCCGTTCAGCGTGATCTCCATAAAAAAACTCCCGCGTCCGGCACGCTACACCATTATACGCACAGAGCGCAGGAAAAGGGGAATCCGAAAAACAGGAAAAAACGGGGACTGGCTCGCTTTCTTCGGCAGTTTGAAGAAAGCGTGCCTGTCCCCGCTTTTTGCGCCTCCATTTTCACCGTTTACGGGGGAAGCAAAGCCTCATGACGGTCTGTCCCCCCGTTTCGCGGCCTTTCACCCGTGCGTTTGAAATCGTGTCTGTCCCTGCTGTCAGCGATCCCTCAGTGGTCTTGCTTTACCTACAGTCTACCGCCTACAGCCTAATTTCCGCCAGCGCGCGATCCTGCATCGATGTCGCGTGCGCCAGCACATCCTGCAGCGCCGCCGTCTCCGGCTCCGCGCCCGTACACCGGAGAAACTCGAGGCAGGCCGGGCATATCCACGGCCGCTCAAACGCCAGCGCGTACTCTTGCACCGTTGCCCGGACCGCGCAAAGACATTCCGGGTCCTCCCGCACAAACAGGTCTTCCCATATCAACAACGGATTCAGTTCCAGCACCCGCCAATACACCAAGCCGAGCACCACGCAAATCAGTATGTACAACGACCGCGGGATCCCCGCGTAGACACGTATCCCTTCGCTCTGATCAAGCGACACCAGCACACCGTCAGGACGTGTCACCGAAAGCAGACCGGCCCGCAGCGTCTGCCGCAGTTGCACCGGCGCCGCACCCGGTTTGGGTTCCCCGCTGAACCGGAACCGGCCCTGGATCTTGTTGCCAAGCGCTTCAAGTTGCGAGACGTCTTCCGCGGGGCCGGATAAATAAACGTCAATCATGCCGTTTCTCCCCTTCATTTTGTAGTCCCGCTTATTTTGACGTTTGAGGCGGGCGATTTAGTGCAGAGTTCCCCGGGAAAGGCACAAAAAGTGGGAGCACACGTCCAACCGAACAACGCGCCTAAGATCTCCGCAGATAGAAAGATTTCAGCCGCGCCGGTCCTTTCGCGCCGGGCGTATCTGTTAGAATTTCCCCATGACGCGATTTTTGCTCCTTGGACTTGACGGCGCCGAACCGTCGCTGGTCGAAGCCTGGATGGATCAGGGTCGGCTCCCCAACCTCGAGCGGCTCCGCCGGAACGGCTGCTACCTCCCCCTCGCCAGCACCATGCCGCCCGCCAGCTTCCCCGCATGGACCACCTGCGTCACCGGCGTCAACCCTGGCCGCCACGGTATTTTCGATTTCACCGAAATCGCACCCGGGCCCACCCGCGCCGTCCGCTTCGTCAACTCGACGTTCCGCAAAGCGCCCGCACTTTGGAACATCCTCTCGGGCGCCGGCAAGCACGTCTGCGTCCTGGGCGTCCCGGCCACGTACCCGCCCGAGCCGGTTAACGGCTGCATGGTGTCCGGGTTTGACTCGCCCGTCCGCGGCCGCGTCGACAAGTCATTCGTATATCCGCCCGACCTCTACAACGACGTCCGCGGCTGGCGGTACAGCGATCTCGACGAAACCCGCATCGGCCCCGGATGGCACGCCGCCGCCCTGCCGCGAATCCTCCAGAAAATCGAAGACAAACAACGCATCGCCCTTCGAATGCTTGCCCGTGAAAACTGGGATTTTTTCATGGGCGTGTTTGGCGAGTCGGACGCCGTGGCCCATCACTTCTGGCTGTTCCACGACTCCCAGTCCCCGCGCCACATCCCATCGGCCCTTTCCGGCGCCATAAAACAGGTCTACGCCCGACTGGACGCCACCGTCGGCACACTCGTCGACGCCGCCGGACCCGGCGCCGCCGTCGCCGTCGTGTCCGATCACGGATCGGGCGGCGCGGGAACCGGCGTCATCCATCTCAACAACTGGCTGGCCGAGCACGGCCACCTCCGCTTTTCATCGGGTTCCGCCGGTTGGGCCAAGCGCGCCGCGATGGCGCTGGTGCCATACCGGATGCGGGGGCCGCTGTTTCGCCGGTTCAGCGGCATGGCGGCCGCCGCCGAGTCCGGCGCCCGATTTGCCGGCATCGATTGGGAGCACACCCGCGCGTGGTCGGAAGAACTCAACTACTTCCCGTCGATCCGCATCTGCGGTTTGGCCGGGCGCGGCTACGATTCGTTCTGCAAGGACCTGTGCTCCGAACTCGAAGACTGGGAACCGGTGAAGAAAGCATGGCGCCGCGGCCAGCTTTACCACGGGCCGCACGTCGAGCGCGCGCCCGACATCGTCCTCGAACTCAATCTCGAAAACGGCTACTCCTACTCGTGCCTGAGATGCGCGCGCGCGCGTCGCGGCGGCCCCGCATTCTGCCGCCTCGATCCCGCCGGCTACTACGGCGGCAAAGGCCAGGCACTCGCCGGCAACCACCGGCCCACCGGCGTCTGTTTCTTGTCGCAACCCGTCACCGCGGGCGCCGCAAACATCCAAGACATCGCGCCAACAGTCCTGGCCGCCCTCGATGTTCCCGCGCCGCCCATGGACGGCACGTCGCTGATAGGAACTGTTCGCGAGACAGGAGACACGCGGCGCGACGCCGGCGAAGTAGAATACACGCCCGAACAACAGCGGGCCGTCGAGCAGCGGCTGCGCACTCTGGGGTATTTCGAATGAAGCCCCGAATCGCCATGGTGGGCGCGTGCCCCTACCCCGTGCCGCAGGGTTCCCAGGTCCTGCTCGGAAACACCTCGACCGCCCTTTACCAAGCAGGCCACGACGTCCATCTGGTCGTCTATGGATACGGTGTCGGAACACCGCCGCCCGAACTGCACGTCCACCGGTGCGCCCGCATCCCGTTTGAAAGAAAAATAGCCGCAGGCCCGTCGTTCGCCAAACCATTCCAGGACCTCGCCCTGATCGTCACGCTCCGCAGGGTCGTGCGCGAAAACAAAATCGACGTCATCCATGCCCACAATTACGAAGGCCTGCTAGCGGCCCTCGCCGCGCGCGTGCGCCCCATTGTCTACCATGCCCACAACGCCATGGTCGACGAACTCCCCCACTTTTTCCCGGGAACCCGCCGCCTCGGCAGTTGGGCGGACAAAATGTGGCCGCGCAGGGCCGACAGGATCATCGCGCCCCATTCCGTCCTGGCCGAATACCTGGCCGGCTGCGGGTGCGACCCCGCACGCATACACGTCATACCCCCGCCGCTCGAAGTGGATCTGTTCAAGCCGCGGCTCGAGCCGTGGCCCGTTTCCGACGCCCTGCCGCCCGTCCTCTACACGGGTAACATGGACCGTTACCAAAACTTGCAGGGCCTCGTCCGCATAATGGAACTGGTCCGCGCGCAGATCCCGTCCGCCCGGCTGATAGTTGCCACCGCCGCCCGGCTTCGGCTCGACGACATGCCCGGCGCCGAACGGTTCCCGACGCCGGACTTTCAGTCGCTGTGCGACGCTTTGGCGGACGACGTGGTGCTGGCGTGCCCGCGGGTGTCGTGGTCGGGCTACCCCATCAAGGTATTGAACGGAATGGCCGCGGGTCGCCCGGTAGTGGCATTCAAAAGCGCCGGCTACCCGATCACATCGGGGTTCAACGGCATCATCGTTCCCGACGACGATCACACCGCGTTTGCCGATGCCCTCGTTCAACTGCTGACCGACCCGGCGTTGCGCGCGCAGCTCGGCACAAGCGCCCGCGCCACCATCGCCGCCCAGCACAACTACCGGGAAATAGCGGAGGCGCTCGCAGGTGTTTACGCCCACGTACTAAAACCCGCTGTCGCATGAAACCGCCGTTTTCTGTGTCTACAGTCCGTCCCTGCTCTGACTGCCGGATGGCTCTGTGCTATGCTTGGGCCAGTCGCCTCACCATCTTGACGGCTCAACAACGCTGATTGAACAAGAAACGAATGGAGGTGTTCCGGCATGGACCCAACCCGCAAACAAAAGTTCATCGAACTCTGGCAGCGCTTTTTCCCTCGGGCCGAGTTGCCCATCGGTTTCTATTACACCAGCGACCCCGACAAGGCCGAACACGCTGAAGAAGTCCAGGGGTGGCACTGTTTCGTCGCCCAACTCGGCGCGGTGAGAAAAGGCAAAGCCTGCCGGTTCAGCGAAGCCGCCATAGGATGCCCGGGCGGCAAACGATACCTCGGGTTCACCGCCGACATCATGCCCGACTTCCGATACTTCCTGTCCTGCGGCATCGAGGGCCGGATCGAAGGCGAGCGCTACAAAAAAACGCCCGAACTCGTCGACGAAATCATGAGCAAAATGCCTACCTATGCGGCGCCCGCCCCGTATATCGTGTTCAAACGGTGGGACTTGTTCGAAATGGACGAACAACCCGAGGTCGTCATCTTTTTTGCCACGCCCGACGTCCTCTCCGGCCTCTACACGCTTGCCGGGTTCGACGAGGCCGAACTCGAGGCCGTTGCCGCACCGTTTGGCGCCGGGTGCGCCTCCATCGTCGCGTATCCCTACCTTGAAAAAGACCGCCAACGTCCCCGCGCCATACTCGGCATGTTCGACGTCTCCGCCCGCCCATGCGTCCCCCCACAAACCCTCACCTTCGCGGTCCCCATGGAAAAATTCAACCGCATGATCGACAACATGGAACAAAGCTTCCTCACCACCCCCTCCTGGGATAAAGTCAAAAAACGCCTCTAGCGAAAACCAAAACAAACCCCGACACTTACCGCCTGCCCCTCTGTCTTTCGTTTTACCTACAGCCTACAGGCTCCAGTCTCCAGCCTGGTTTGACTTTAGCCGCCCCGAACGCCAATATACGGGCAAGACAGGGTGGAGGTCCCAAAACATGGAACTGACGCGCAGAAAGTTTCTCGGCCTCATTGGCGCCGTGACGCTCACCTCGTGCGCCCACCGGATTCCCATCATCGGCGGCGGCAACGGAAAACAGGAGCCGTGGGCGGTCGCCGCCCTGTCGGACCTGCACGTAAAGGAAGCCCGAACCACGGCCATCATCAACCGGGCCGTCGCCCAGATTAACGACACTCCCGACGTCCGGTTCACCGTCGTCATCGGCGACCTCTCCACGAACGGGCAGTTGGCCGAGCTGAATCTGGCCAGAGAATCGCTCGACCGGCTCACCCAGCCCTGTTTTGCCGTCCCCGGAAACCACGACGTCGATACGCGCGCCCTGGATCCCTACGCCAACTTCAAGCGGAACTTTGGCGCCCCAAGTTGGATCCATGAAGAAAAACAGTGGGTGTTTTTCGGCCTCGATACGTGCGAAGGGGCGGCCAGCGACGTCGCCGTCCGGCCCGACCGGCTGGACTGGCTCGAGAAACGGTTGCGTAAAGTCGGCGAAAACCGGCCCATCGGCGTGTTCGCCCATCACCCGTTCGGCCCGTCCACGAAGGCCTATCGGGTCAAAAACGCCGACGAGGTCCTCGGGCTTTTCAGCGGGCACAACCTTAAATTCATCGCGTCGGCCCACTACCACGGGAACCAGGACGAAGTCTCCAACGGCGTCCTGTTTACGACCACGGCGTGTTGCTCGTCGACCCGCGATAATTTTGATGAAACTAAGGAAAAAGGATACCGTCTGTTCCAGATTACCGGCGAGGAAGTGGCCACCGAGTTCGTCCCGCTGACGGTTGGAGTGCCGGCCTCAACGCCCGGATAACGGAACAGGCCCGGCGAAATATTATTGATGGGCTGTTTGTAATGTCTCAAGACAGGCATGGACCCGGTCTCGCAGGCCTGAACTGGCGAGCCGCCCACCCCGCTCGTTGAAGGCGCAATTGAATCTCCAGTACAATAATCAGCTGCAAAAGAGCATTGAAGATGGGTAACGGCAACAGAACCCTGGGTTACGGCTGTTTCGCCGTCAATCTGTTGATCCTCCTCGTTCTCGCCCTGGTCGTCGGGTTTTTCGGCTACCTGATCGGCGAGGGAGTGCTTTATGTCGAACGGGGCCCCGGCGTGGCCCTGCTCGAGGTCCGCAGTTCCGTCTATGACGAACAGCCAATCCTCGACCAGATCGATCAACTCCTCGACAACCCCGACACCCGCGCGCTGGTCGTCCACGTCGACAGCCCCGGCGGCGTCATCTCCGCCGTCGAGGAAATCTACAACGCACTTGATCGCGCCGCGGATCGCGGAATCCCCCTCGTCGCATCAATGGGGGCGCTGGCCACGTCCGGCGGGTATTTCGTATGCCTCCCCGCCGAACGTATCTTCGCCAACAGGACCAGCGTCACCGGCAGCATTGGCGTGCTGGTCGAATATTATTCACTGGCCGGCTTAATGGACAAAATAGGCGTGCAGTCGCAAACCGTTACGAGTGGCGAATACAAAGGGCTCGGCTCTTGGGCGCAGCCCCTGACCGACGCCCAGCGACAGCATATGCAGGATATTGTCAACGATTTCCACAATTTCTTCGTTGAAATCGTTTCCACGGAACGACACGTCGAACTCGACCGCGTCCGCCAATGGGCCGACGGCCGTGTATTCACCGGCCGCCAGGCACTCGAAATGGGCATGGTGGACGAATTAGGTGGGCTAAACGACGCAATTGCGTTTGCCGCCGAGCGGGCCCACCTGGAAGGGGAACCCAGGGTCATCCGCGTAAGCGAACGGACCGTGTCCCTATTCCAGATGTTCAGGCGGTACGGACCGCCCCCGTGGGGCGCGGCCGGCGGCCCGGCTGTGCCCGTTCCGGGCCTGGCAAGGTTTTGGATGAGGTAGTATCGTGGCGGAAACGAGAGAAAACGGACTTAGCACGTACCTCGGCGAGATCGCGAAGATGCCGCTGTTGTCGACGTCCGAGGAGATCCGCCTGGCGCGGCGTGCACAGCAGGGCGACGGCGAGGCCCGCCACAAGCTCATCGTAAGCAACCTCCGGCTCGTGGTGAGCATCGCCAAAAAATACCTGTATTACGGCCTGCCCCTGCTCGACCTTATCGAGGAAGGCAACCTCGGACTCATGAAGGCCGTCGACCGGTATGACCCCGAGCGCGGCTGCAAATTCTCCACCTACGCCACCTGGTGGATCCGACAGGCCGTCACACGAAGCCTCTCCAACCAGGGCCGAACCGTCCGCATACCCGTATACGTCACCGACAACGTCGCCCGATACAAAAAAACCGCCGAGGAGATCTATATCCGCACCGGCCGGAGGCCCGAACCCGAGGAAGTCGCCACAGAACTCGGCATCAAGCCCGCAGAAGCCAAGCGGCTGCGCGAGTTCGTCGAAGACATCTCGCCCCTCGACAAGCTCGAAACCACCGACACCGACGACGGCCGCGGAATACCCGAAAGCATCGAGCCGCACCGGCTCGATAAGGCCATCGCTCAGTTCGAGTTCGACCAGCAGATGGAAGAACTCATGAAACAGCTCACACCCAGGGAAAGCAACATCCTCCGATACCGTTACGGCCTCATGGACGGCAGAGCCCACACCCTCGAAGAAACCGGCCGCGAGTTCAACCTCACCCGCGAACGCATCCGACAAATCGAAAAAGACGCCATGAAGCGACTCCGCGGTTTTGTCGCCCAAAACGCCGAAGATTTCCGCCCGTAACAACAATTGTGGTGCGGGCGTCTCGCCTGCACAATGCCGCCCCGCGTGAATCAGCCCTCCCGTTCAGTGTAAAATCCTCCCTACATTTGGCTCCCAACGGAGGAAGACGTATGGACCTCGCTCCGCTGATACGCAACGTACCCGATTTCCCAAAACCCGGCATCCAGTTCAAAGACATCACCACCCTGCTCAAAAACGCGCGCGCGTTCCAATACGTCATCGACACCTGGAAGTGCAGGTATCTCGAGCAGAACATCCAGGCCATCGTCGGTGCGGACGCCCGCGGGTTTATTTTCGGCGGCGCACTCGCCTACGCCATGCGCCTGCCGTTCATCCCCGTGCGAAAACGCGGTAAACTTCCCGCTAAAACCATCAGCGGCGACTTCGAACTCGAGTACGGCGTCGATTCCATCGAGATCCATGTCGATGCGCTCGTGCCCGGGCAGCGCGTGGTACTCATCGACGACCTGCTGGCCACCGGCGGCACCATGGCGGCCACCGTCGCGCTGGTGAAATCGCTGGGCGCCGAGATAGTCGAAGTATCGTTCCTGATCGAGCTCGCCGCGCTCAAAGGGCGCGAGAAACTGGCCGGCTTACCCGTCCATTCATTCATCACATTCGAGGAGTAACCGAAATTCATGGCCTATTCAGTCCCCGGTACCAACATTGAACTCATCCAGGAAATCGAGCGCGGCAAAATCAAGCACGCCCTGTTCGACTTCGACGGCACCGTAAGCCTCCTGCGCGAAGGCTGGCAGGGCATTATGGCGCCCGTCATGATCGAAATGATCTGCGGGCGCACAAAGCCCACGCCCGAAATCATTGACGAGGTCCATCGCGTCATCGACGAAACCACCGGCATACAGACCATCTTTCAGATGCAGAAACTCGTCGAGATGGTCCGGGCACACGGGCTCGTACCCAAAAACGAAATACTCGACCCTTACGGCTACAAGGACATCTACAACCAACGGCTCATGGTGCCCGTAAACGAGCGCATCTCGAGGCTCGAATCCGGACGCCTTACCGTCGAGCAGGCCACCGTCAGGGGATCGCTCGATTTCCTCAAAATGCTGCACAACCGCGGCGTGACCCTCTACGTGTTCAGCGGCACCGACCAGGACGACGTCCGAAACGAGGCATCCAAAGTCGGTGCGGCAAAATATTTCGACGAGATCTGGGGCGCCGTCAGGTCCATCGAGGCCTACTCTAAAGAAAAAGTCCTCCGCGAACTGATCGCCCGGCACAACCTGCATGGCGCAGAAGTCATGGTCGTAGGTGACGGGCCCGTCGAGATCCGAAACGGCAAAGAGCACGGCTGCATCACCGTCGGCGTGTGCACCGACGAAGTCAAAGGCCACGGGTGGTGCGATGAAAAACGGGTGCGGCTGACAAAGGCCGGCGCCGACATGCTCATCCCCGATTTCACCCAGGCCAAGGCCCTGTTCAACTATCTCTTCAACAAATAGAACCTAATTGTGGTGCAGGTGTCCCACCTGCACGGTGGAGTCGCGCTCCCGCGCGACCGGATTGCGGTGCGGCTGTCTCGTCTGCACGGTGGCGGCGCCTTTAGCTGGCCAATGTGCAGCCCCGTATGTTAGCATGCTCGACGTGAACCATAACGAGAGAAAACGGGCCAAGCGCCTGCTGCTGCCGGACGCCGATGTCCTCGGGTTTTCCGCGGCGACGTTCGTGGCCGGCGCCGTTGCGGTACTCGGGCTGTTCTGGATCGAGTTGACCACGTTCGAGACGATTTTGCGCGCCGTGCTCACGTTCGCAGTCACATACGCCGCCGTGTTCGTGCTGGTAAAGTACGTCGTTTGGACGATGCTGACCGAGATAGCCACCAAACGGCGGCGCGAATTCGAGTTGCAGCGGCAGGCACTCGAGGCACAAAACGGCCAGGGGCCGCATGGTGCGGAGCAAGAGCCGGGAGAAGCCGGGAAATGATGCGTTGCAGGGTTTACATCGCGGTGTGTGCGGCGTTGCTGCCGGGTGTGTGGGCGGCGGCCCAGGCGCCGGATCTCGAAGGGATGGATCTCGTCCTGAAAGCCATGCCCGACGGGGCCGTCGCTCGAGTCAACGGCGTGGACATAGCCCGCGACGAGTTCGCCGGCCTGTACACCCAGCAAATCGCCATGCTCGGGAAACGCGCTCAGACTAAAGAGATCCCCGACTATGCGCGGTTGGACGCGGGCCTCGCCTGCCTCAGGATGCTCGTCCAGCGCGAGTTGCTCCACCAGGAAGCCGTGCGCCTGAAAATACAAGTGCCCGAAACCGACCTCGACGAGCGGTGGAACGCCGAAATCGAACGGATGAAACTGGCCTTCGCTGCCGGAAACAAATCCGCAAACAAAGAGCCCACGGAACAGCAGATCCTCGAGGCCGCCGGCGCGACCCGCGAAGGGGCCCGCGCCGAGTTGCGCAAGGCGCTCCTGATCGAAAAGATGAGGGTAAAAATCGCCGATCAGCAGAAACTCGACGTCGGCGAGGCCGAGATCAAAAAGTTTTTCGACGAGCACGGCTCCGAGTTCAAACGGCCCGACCGCATTCACCTCAACCAGATCTTCATCGCGTTCAAGCCCACCGGAAAACCTGAAGACGAAAAAAATAAGGCCGAAGCCCGAAAAAAAATCGAGGCCGCCGTTAGCCGCATCCATGCCGGCGAAAGTTTTGGCGGCGTCGCCAAGGCCGTATCCGAATCGCCCGACAAAGACCGCGGCGGCGACCTCGGCGCACTGCCCGCTGAAATGCTGCCCCCGTTCTTCCTCGAAGAAGCCAAAAAGCTGAAACCCGGCGAGATCGGCGGCGTCATTGAAAGCGAGTTCGGTTTTCACGTCATCAAGCTGATCGAATCCATCGGCGGGGGTGAGGTGACGTACGACCAGGCAAAACCCCGCATCAAAAAGATGCTGCTCGCCGACCAATCCGACCGGGCCGTCGACCTGTGGGCCGAGGAGTTCATGAAAAAGCCGGGCGCCGTCCAGATCTATCTCCAAATCGACCGGATCCTCGTAACCCACCCCGAGTTGCGCGAGATGGCCCAAAAAGCCCTCGGTTCCGGCGAAACACCGGCGCCTGAAAAGAAAAACACGGGCAAGAAGTAGAAGGTCAGTCGGCTGGAGCACTACTATGGAAGCGGCGTCCCCGCCGCTTCCACAACCGCGCTCGGGAAGGAGTTTTGGTTGTGGCTTGGTGGCGTTAGGATGATCCCGGCGGCCCTGGCAATCCTGCTGGCGCTTGCGGCCGAGCCACTTTCTCCCTACATCTGGCCGCTCGACCTTCCCCAGGCCGTCACGTCGAGTTTCGGCGAATACCGTGGCGGCCGGTTCCACGCCGGCCTCGACCTCCGCACCAGCGGCATCGGCAAGAAGGTCAAAGCACCCGCCGTCGGCTGCGTCTCCCGCGTCCGCTGCTCGCCGTGGGGATACGGAAAAGCCGTATACCTCATCCTCGACGACGGCAACACCGCCGTGTTCGGCCACCTCAGCGAGTTCGCCCCCGACCTGCGCGACTACGTCCGCAATGCCCAGCATCAGGCCAAAAACTATTCCGTCGACCTCGAACCCCCCGCCGGGTTGTTCAAATTCAACGCCGGCGACGTCGTCGCCGCCTCCGGCGATACCGGCATCGGGCCTGCACATCTCCATTACGAACTGCGCGACCAGGCCGGCAGGCCGTTCAACCCACGCCGCGCCGGCATCTCCTGGCCCGACACCACCAAGCCCGTGTTGCGCAAAATCGTCATCGTCCCCGACGGCCCCGCGTCGCTCGTCAACGGCGACGTCAAACCCGTGGTACTCGATTGCCAACCCGGCCCCACCGGCGCGTACGCCTGCGGCCAAATCCGCGCCAGCGGCCGGATCGGCATTGGCATCGACCTGTTCGACCCCGCCAACAACGGCGACAACAAACTCGGCGTCTACTCAGTGCGCACTTCCGCAAACGGCCGCGAAACGTTCGCCATCCGCTTCGACGCGTTCTCCTACGAAGAAAGCCGGCACGAAATCGTCTCCTACCACCCGTTTCTCTCGAAACTCGGCCGGTTCCTCCTCCAGTGGCGATGGCCCGGCAACGCCTGCAACATTTTCGCCAACGCCGCCGACGGCTGGATCGAGGTGGCTGGCGAGCCCATCGAAGTCCAAGTCGAAGCTGAAGATTTCTTTGGAAACAAGGCCGAGCTTGCTTTCACGGTGCAACCCGAGCCGGTCCCAAATGTCCCAAGTGTCCCAAATGTCCCAACTCCCTCGAAACCAGGCTCGCTCGAGATCGACTGCGCCGGAACATACCTCATCGTTACCGTACGGTTTCCCGGCCCTGAGCCGGTTACGCCCATACTCCATGTCGAGGGCGCCCTGCAACCCGGCGCATTCCGCCGCGTCGGCCAAAAAACCTTCCGCGCCGCCGTCGCCCCTGCCCCGGAAGCGGAATCACTCGCCATATCCGCCGAACACCCCCGGCTTGACCCGGCACCCCAACTCATCCACGTGTTCCATAACGGAGCACCCGCTCGGGCCGTCGCCGCTGGCGACGCCACCCTGGCCGTTAAGCCCGAATCGCCTTATGGCGTTATCTTCCTCCGCGCGGAAACGGCCGATGCGACTCCGGCAGAGACGCCCGCGCCACGCTGCGGCACGATCCTGAGCCTCTGGCCCCCACAGACACCGCTCAATGAGCCGGTCGACCTGGCCATGCCCGTTCCGGCCGACGCTAAACAGCCGGACCGCCTCGCTCTCTACCGCCGCGGCAAGGCGCGATGGGAAATGCTCCCGACCCGCCGGAAAAGCAACCGCCTGATCGCTTCCCTCTCCGAATTTGGCGAGTTTGCCGTACTCGAAGACACCACCCCGCCAGCCATTTCGGCCATCTCCGTCAATTTGCCGCAGGCGCATGGGGATGAACGACGGCCTACCATCTCCGCCCGGGTTGCCGATGCCGCCAGCGGCATTGCCAACGTCACCGTCACCTGCAACGGCCAATGGCTAC
>DATKVG010000002.1:0-20594 GCA_035530195.1 Bathyarchaeia archaeon
CAAAAATCCCGGAGGGATTTGATAATTGTCAGCCCAGGGTTGCTCCCGGCCCGTGCCAATTGCTATGTATGTGTCATATAGCTAAGTGCCAAACTAAAGACCTCACGACCATCCCACACCCGTTCAGGGCCGGGAGCTACCCTGGGCAAAAGTACACCAACGAACAACCCCGGCAGGGGTTGGACAGATCTCTCACTGCACTAGACATGGCCGGTGCGCCTCCCCCACGCAACGCCGTGAACCAGCGCGAGCGGCGCCAGCATCTGGCTCACGAACAGGGGCGCGAAAAGCCCCGCAGCCGCCGCAACTACCAACGTGGTTGCCAGGACGCAGGCCGGCGGCCGCGCCTCGAGCATCCACACGGCAAGTTGCGCAAACCAGTATAAGACCGCCGCGAGGCCCAGCAGGCCCATCGAGGCCACCACGACCGCATAACCAACCTGCGAGCCCGCCGCCATCGTGTTGTCTTTTGGCAGCGTGCCGTAATACGCCCCAACGTGCTCTTGGTAGTTGCCCGGGCCGAGGCCAAGAAGAGGAAACCGGGATACCACCGATACCGCCGCATAGGCCTCGAGCCAGCGCTGGCCGATTTCCGACCGCAGTTGCGGAACCGGCTCTGGGCCGACAGGTTTTTCGGAGGGATGCAGAAAAAAAATAGTTAGAATCCCCGCGGATGCCAGCAAACCAATTACAGACGCGCGCTGAATTCGGGGCGTCAGGCCAATATAAACGCCCGCCAGGATCCAGGGAACAAACGCAAGCGCCGGGCCGACGGTATACATGCGTGCCGCGCGGCTGCCAGGAAAAACGGCGTGCAGCAGCAGCCCGGCAACAGCTACCGCAAAACCTAGACCCGCCGCCACGCGCACCCCCCATACGCCACCGGGCCGCGCAACCACGCGCGAGCAAACCCACACGCCGCACCCCGCATACAGCGCCAGTTGAATTAGCTCGCGCGCGCCGTTACCAACGTTGCCGCCCGCCAAAGCGGAAACCGAAGCTACACCGAGCAGCGGCAAACACGGGCCCACGGGCCGCCACGAGCTCGGAAACGCCCGCAGGAAGGCCGGCAGAAAAAAAACGGCGCCGGCAGCCATCAGCGCGTCGCACGGCAACACCGCCGCCAACCCCACCGGCAGTTTCCATCCGAGCGGGCTTGCGATTATGGCCGCGCAGAACGCCGCCGCGCCGCACCCTTCCAGCTGCGCGGTCCATGACGCCGGTTTCGGATTGTCGCGCGGGCCGGTCACGCGTACCTCCCGACGAGTCCCGCCGCGAGCATCGAAAACGCCGTCATCCCGACAAGCAGCGATCGGAAGCGCTCTTCGCCGGACCGTCCAAGAAACGGCCTGGCCGTCAGATACGCTGCAACAGCCAGCGCCACGTTGAACAGGGCATCCCGGAACGTCGAGACTTCCAAATCATGGTAACGTGAAATCAGGACGAATCCCGCCCCGAGCCCTGCCGTCACCACCGCGCCAGCGCCCAAAAACGCGTACCTCCACAAGCCGGTTGTGTTGCTGTCGATTGGCCTTGAGCCTAATGCGGCCGCGCCAAACACCAATACGGGAACCGCGACAGGCCGCAGCGCCACATCTCCCAGGCCGGGAAGCCCCGATACCGCCACCGCCAGCCGGCCCGTCGACACCGCGCAGGCCGCCACGGCCATCGCGCAAAGTTCCGGCGTCCATGCCCGCGGCCGCCCCGGCAAAACACCCGCGGCCGCGCACGCCATCGCCGCCAGTAGAAGCCACACCGGCTGGGGGCGCTTCAGTTCTTCCACCGCGCCCGCGGTCGCAATGGCCGCCATGCAGGCGCAAAACAGCACAGTCAGAACAAGCGGCCGCCCCAGCTTCATCGGCTGCCTCCGTTCGCCGCCACCGACTCGTAAAACGAGGCCAATAGGTCGAGTTGTTGCTGAATCGTGTAATGCTCCGCGACCATCAGTCGCGCGCGCGCGCCCAGCCGCCTCGCCAGTGCCGGCTCGTTCATCAGCCGCAGAATGCAATCGGCAACCGCCTGTGCGTCGCCTGCCTGCGCCAGCAGCCCCGTTTCTTCATCGCGGATCAACTCTTCGTTCCCCGGCACACGCGTCGCCACGATGGCTTTTCCGGCCGCCATCGCATCGAGAAGCGCAAACGACAGCCCTTCATACCTGGCGCACGACACAAAAACGTCCAGATCCTCGAGCGCGGGCCGCGGGTCGTCCAGCCAGCCCGTGAATCGCAGCGACCTATCGAAACCAATGTCGGCCGCGAGCGCCTGGCACGCGTGCCGCAGCGGCCCATCCCCGCAAAGGACGAAACGGGCTTCCGGTCTGCGCCGGTGCACGTGGCCGCACGCCGAGATAAACGCCAGCGGGTCTTTTTGCTTCCTGAGGCTGCCGATAAAACCCACGTTGCGCACCATCCCGTGGAGCGAGGCGGTTGCGGCGGGGATGTCAACGCCGTTCGGGATCACGCTGACCACTTCAGCCGGATAGCCGAGCTCGAGCGCCGCCGCCCGTTCCGCTTCGGAAACGGCAACCAGCCGCCGCGTCCAACGGCGCGCAGCCCGTTCAAACGCCTTGAACGCCGGCGCCGCCCAACCGCCCGCCAGAAATGAGAACGCATGCGGCGTGTAAACAACGGGCACGGTTGTTGCCCCCCGTGCGGCCAGCCGGGCCAGCGCCCCGGCTTTTGAACTATGGGCGTGGATGATGTCGAACCGGCCGCTCCTGAGTATTCGAGCGATTTTGACGATGGCCACCACGTCTTGAACCGGGTGAGGCGCGCGCCGCATGTTAACCAGCCAGACGTCGACGCCGCGCCCGCGGAAATCTTCAACGGTGTCGAGGAACGACTTGTCGCGTAAGGTCGAGCAAATGCACGAACACCGCACGCGCCCGCGGTCGAGTCCCCCCACCACGTTCTCGAGCCAGCGGCGCGTCCCGCCTTCCGTGGCTTCGAGGACGTGCAGCACGTGTACCGGCCGGTTCATTTCTCGCCGCCCTCCCATAGGATCATCTCCTTGAACTTCCCCCGCCACAGAACCGCCAGAGCGCCCGCGTACGCGATCACGCCTATCGATCCCACCGCCGTCATCAGCCCAAGCTGACCCAACAACGACGGCTCCGGTGGCCTCCGCATCGCCGCCATCACGGCTATCGCTGCAACCGCGGAAACCCCCGTCGCGACGGCCAGTTTCGTGGATTCGGCCACGCTCCGGCCAAAACGCCGCGGTCGCCGCCAGCGGTGCATGATGCGCACCCGGTGCAAGATGCGCACGCGGTGCAAGATGCGCACCCGGTGCATGATGCCCGCCAATATGGCCACTTTGAGCGCCCGGCTCGCCGTTATGGCCGCGGCGACTCCCGCCAGTCCCGCCGGCCCTATCAACAGGTAAATTCCCACGACGCGCGCGCCCGTGCAGGCCACGCCCACCAGCGTCGGCGTCCAGACATCGAGCCGCGAGAAGAAATGGCGCATCAAAAGCATCTCGACCGCCAGGAAGCTCATCGATGGCGCCAGCCAGAACAACGCCTGCGACACGAGACGAGCCGATTCCGCATCGAACTGCCCCCGCTGGTAAACGACCGCCACGATCGGTTCGGCCAGGATGCACGTCATCACCATGACCGGCAGGAAAATCAGCAGCATGATCCTGATCGCCGAATCCAGCATCCGCGCCACGCGTTCTTGCGCGCCCGCCTCGTGGAGTTCCGAAAAGAATGTGAACAACACCGTGGCCGCGGCCATCGGGATGATCAGCAACGGGAGATCCACCAGTTTCCGGCTCAGCATCAGCGCTGCAACCGATCCCGGCGTCAGCGTCGATGCGGCGGCCCGCTCGACAATCTCGCCAATCCGGGCAAAGGTCGTGCCCACCACCGGCGCCGCCATCAAGACAAACGCTCTGCGAAAATCCGGCTGCCTGAACCCCGCAAGGCTCGGCGGGACCGACCATACCGGCCGCATCGCCGCCGCCTCGACCGCCAAATAGGCCAACATGCCGCCCGCCGCGCCCCATAAGGCCGCCTGAATGCCCCACACTCTACTCAAACCCAGCACGGCCGCAATTCCCACCAGCTTCATCGCCAACTCGCCCAGCGGGCGCACCACGAACCTCCGTTGCGCGTTCAGGAACGCCGCCAGCAGCGGCGTCAGGCCCATTACGGCCGAAAGCGGCGCCATCACACGCAGCATCCCCGCGCACACCCGCTGTTTTTCCGGCTCGAAACCCGGCGCCAGCACCGATGCCAGCGGGCCGGCAAATGCGTAGATGCATCCCGCGCTCACCGACAGCACGACGCCCAGCAAGAAAAACCAGGCGTAGAACGATTCTGCGCTGGTTTTTCCATCTTTTTGCGCGAGCCGCGAAACAAACCCCGGAACAAGAACCGGGTTTACCAATGCGGCCACCATCGTGTAGACCATCGTCGGCAGGCTGACGGCTATGAAAAAGACTTCGATCCCGGCAAGGTCAAAAAAGGAAGCGAGGACGATTTTGTCGGCAAAGCCCGTCACCCGTATCACGATCGTCATCGCCGCAAGCGACGTCACAAAACCCGCCAGCTGCGGCAAGCGCCGAATGCGGCCCGCAATAGACTGGATGTTCTTCATGGGCGCGAGTCCTCGCCGAGGCGTGAGTCCTCGCGGATGGCGCGCGCGTAGGTCTCGAGCACGTTGCCGGCCGCGGCTTCCCACGTGAGACCCGCCACGCGTTTCAGCCCCCGCTCGCGCCACTCCCGCCTCGCCTGCTCGTTGTCAGCCAGCGCTGCAACCGCTTCCACCCATGCCCGCACATCCGCCGGATCCAGCAGGATGGCCGCGCCGCCCGTCGTTTCGGGCAGTGCGCCGCGGTCCGACGCGACCACGGGCGTCCCGCACGCCATCGACTCGACCGGCGGCAGCCCAAACCCTTCGTCCCACGACGGAAACACGAGCGCAACCGCCTGCCGGTAAAGGGCCACAAGCCGGTCGCGCGGGACGTAACCCGGGAAGTCCACACATTCCTGCACGTTGGCCTGACGTGCCAGCGCCGCCAATTCGCGGGCCGCGTTGCCCGGTTTTCCCGCCAGCACCAGCCGCAGAGGATACGCCCGCCGCCGCAGTTCGGCCAATACGCGCACCAATAGCCCCAGGTTCTTCTTCCGCTCGAGGTTTCCAACAAAAAGCAGGTAAGGATCCTCGGGCTGCGGCGCCGCCTTCGTTCCGTTCAGGCAAAAATCCCGCGCGACTCCCAGCGGCACAACGTCAATCTTCTCCCACGGCACACCGAGCCGCTCCCGCACCTTCCGCGCGACCCAGCCGCTCGGCACAATCACGCGGCGCGCCGCACGCACGCCCCGCGGCACGGCATACGCGTAATGGGCCGCGTTTGCCCGCGTCGTCAGCTTGGGATACTCGAGCGCCGTCAGATCGTACACGCTCAACACCGCCGGCACGCCGGCACACCTCGAGGAAAGCACGTAGCCCGTCGCGTGATATACCTCGAGCCCGGCCCGCTTGATGCGCCCCGGCAACAGCCCGTGCTGCCACGCCACACGCGCCGCGCGGCACGTGCCTGCCAACCGCGAAATCTCATAACAAACATCGCCGCTCGCCGGCAGCCCCGCCCGCGCGGACGGCGAGGAGAAGACGTAAAACTCGTTGCCGGGCGCCGACGCCATGGCGAAGAGCAACTGCCGGATGCTCCCGCCGACACCCGACTCGGCCTGCCCCGTTAAGATGCACTCATATCCGATACGCACGCCGCGCAGTCCTTTGCAATATCACGTCAAGGCGCCACTGTGGCCACTACCGGTATCGTATGCAGCCACCGGCCAGTGTCGTCCCGCAGGACAAGGTCCGCCTTGATGGTCCCGATTTCCGTTACGGGTGGGGCCGTCAGTTTCACGGCCAGGTTCCACTCTCCGGCGCCGTCGCCTTTGATCAAAACGGGCGTAATCGCCCCCTCCGAGGACGTGCACGTGGCGACGTTGACCGCCTCGTCTTTGGCGGTCAGCGCCACGCACTTCTCGATCGCGCTTCCGGCCTTCACCACCCCAAACAGGACCCGCCCGGGCTTTGCATCAAGAACCAGCGCCGCCGACACTTTCACCGGCACCTCGATCACGGGCACGCGCGCCGAGCTGGTCCTTACCACGATTGAAAACGGTTCCCCCCTCGGGACCGACGGCACTCGCTTCACCCTGTACGCGTGGACTGTTTGCCGCTCCTGCTTTTCGACGCCCACTTTCTCCACGGCCACGGACGCAACCGCCGGCTCCACAGACAAGACCTCCGGCATGCCCCCGTCGTCCATGCAAAACACGCGCAGCGGCTGCGCGTCCATCTCATCGGGCAACTCGACCGACTCGGGCTCGACGTACACCTGATCCACAAGCTTTACGCGCGCCGTGAGCGCGACCTCGGCGTTTTCGGGGTCGTTGGTGGCCAGTTCGACCGAGAATGACTGCATGCCCGTCCTCGTTTTTCCTTTTTTCGCTTTGTGAGTCAGCAGCAGCTCCGCCGATTGACCCGGCGCCACCGTTTCGCCGCTCAACATCTGGCTGGTGCACCCGCAACTGGCTTTCTTGATCGAGACCTCCAGCGGGCCTGTCCCGGCGTTGCTTAACGTGAAACGGCACTCGACCTCCCGGTAGTTCAACCGGGCGCCGAAATCCACGGTGCGCGGCCCCGTTTCCAGCTTTGGCTCCGCCCACGCCCAACAAGAGCCCGCCACAATCAGCAGGCAACCCGCCCAAAATAATGCAACCCGCCAACGGACCATGTCGCCCTCCGATCACTTATAGTCACACCTCTAAACCAGTATGCTTAGCCATATATTAAAACTGTATGCCGGGTTTGTCAATGGGGCCGGACACGCTGGTTTCCGCCTCGTTCCAGGCCGGGCCGGGGCAGGCGGATCTTCGGCCGGATCGCGGTCCGGCCTGCGTCAGATTTCTGGGTTTCAGGCGATCGCGGGCCGGCGGTTGACACCATTTGGGCCGTGTGGTACATTACGTTTTGCCTTTTTGGCGGGCATTAGCCGCCTTTGGCGGACATTTTTTGTCTTTTTCACCCGCGCTAGACGGGAAACTAGCGGTGTCCTGCACTCGCAATCCGCTTTAGCGAGGTCGAACTCCCGCCCGAGGGCGTCTTGCTCTTTAGTCAGGTGCGAAACACGTGGCGTTGACGATTGGGTCCTACTCAACGGGATGCCGCCGAACCCGGTCAGGTCCGGAAGGAAGCAGCCGCAGGTGGTTTTTCCCGTGTGCTGTAGGACAGCCTGGTCCGAGCCGGCGATTTCGTGGCCGTTCTGGGTAAGCGTTCGACGGCGGGTGCGCGGGTGGATTTTATTTTGAGGAATCCTTATGGCGCGGGACAACTACCTGGTCTTTGCGAGGAAGTGGCGCCCGCAGTCGTTTGAAGACGTCATCGGCCAGGAGCACATCACCCGCACCCTCCAAAACGCGATCAGCGCCGAACGCATCGCTCACGCCTTCCTCTTTATAGGTTCGCGCGGTATCGGTAAAACCACCACCGCCCGCATCCTCGCAAAAGCCCTCAACTGCCTGGCCGTCCAGAAACCCACCACCCAGCCCTGCAACTCCTGCGACAACTGCCGGGCCATCGCCGAAGGCAACAGCATGGACGTGATCGAGATTGACGGCGCGTCCAACAACAGCGTCGACGACGTCCGCGAGATCCGCGAGCACGTCCGCCTCATGCCGTCCCGCTCGAGGTACAAAATCTACATCATCGACGAGGTTCACCAGCTTTCGGCGGGGGCGTTCAACGCCCTGCTCAAGACAATCGAAGAACCCCCGCCGCACGCCGTGTTCATCCTGGCCACCACCGAGGCCCACAAAGTCCCCGCCACGATCGTATCACGCTGCCAGCGGTTCGATTTCCGCCGCGTACCCATCCCCGAGATTGTGAAGTTGCTCCGCGCGATCCTCGACCAGGAAGCCATCCGCTACACCGAAGAGGCCCTTTACGCCATAGCGCGTGCGGCCGAGGGCGGCGTCCGCGACGCCGAAAGCATTCTCGACCAGCTTGTCTCGTACGCGGACGGCGAGATCACGTTCAAGCACGTGTTTGACGTCCTCGGGCTGGTTGACTGGCAGGTGCTCCACAACCTTACCGATGCCATCCTCAACAAAGACGTGGCCCGCGAGCTCGAACTTGTTGAAGACGTGGTGGCGTCGGGGAAGGATCTGGGGCAGTTTGTCCAGGAAATCGTCCGTTATTTTCACAACCTGCTGGTGTGCAAGACGGCCGACCCAAAACAGTTGCTGGGCCTGCCCGACGAAGAGATCGCCCTCATCCGGGGCCAGGCGGGCCGGTTCACGCTCACCAACCTGATCCGGCTTGTCGAGCAGTTCGCCGAACTCACAAAAGGGTTCGACTCTCAACTCGCCCAGCGAATCGCTCTCGAAGCCCTTCTCATACGCATTTCCAAGCGGACCGTCGAGACCAGCATCGACTCGCTCATCGAGAAGCTCATGACGTTGTCGGAAGGAGGCGTCCCGTCGCTGCCGCCGCCGGCCGCCGGGGCCGGCCCCGGTGCACAACTCGCCGAACAGGTCCTTTTCGAGGATGCCCCCCCGGACGGCCAATCTGCGCACCCGAAGCTGACGGCCACCATTCATAATCTCGGGCAGATCTGGGCCAGGGTTGTCGAAACCCTCCAGCCGGAAGGATCCAGCCGAATCGGCATCAGCGCCGCTGTCCCCTCCGGCATCGACGGCAACACGCTCGTCTTACAGTTCAGTTCAAGAACGCCTCAACCCATTGCCTTACTGGAACGGCCAGAAAGCCGCAAGGCCGTCGTGGGCGCCCTCCAGGCCGTCACCGACAACCTGACCGGGTTCCGTTGCGAACTCGCCGCCGACGATGCCGCCAAACGCCCCCCGGACGATACCCGCCCCGCCGCACCTCAAACACCGCCGGGATCGCGCGTCAGCGCCGAAGAAGCCCGCGCCGCTCTCGACGATCCGCACGTCGCCAAGGTCGTCAACGTATTCAAAGGCAAAATCATCGACATCCGCCGAAACCCAAAACCCGACCACCACTAACCCGTCGGGACGCCCTCCGGCAGCTCGCGGGGGGTGTTCCACTCTTTGATTCCAGCCCCGGCTCGTCTTGCTTTGTACTTTTTCTCATCCCTTCCCCATACCCCATACCCGAATTGGCTGCGGCTATTTCTGCATTTGTGTATAATACCCCGACCGATCTCGTGGCGTGGTTTCGCTCGAACACCATGGAGGACCGTGTGAACATCTACCTGCGAAAAAGGTCTCGCAGTTCCTCGGGGACGCTTTTAGTCACGTTCGTTTTCGGTTTTGCCATAGGCTTTTTTGTGGCCTACGCGTTTTTCGGCGGGTCGCCAAAGCCGTTTCCCGTTCCCGCCGCGCCGCCCGTCGCGGCTCTTCCCGCCGAGCAGCCGGCTGCCGAAGCAGTCCCAATGCCGGAATCGCCCCAGGAGGCGCCGCCCGAGCCGATAGCCGAAGCGCCGGCCCCCGCTGCTGATATCTGGCCGGGCCGCTTCATCATGATCAGCGCGCCCAAAACCATGGACGACGACACGGCGGCGTTTCTAGCCGAAGTCCGGCCCGGCGCCGTTCTCCTGCGAGAGACCCACCTGCGCGATCCCAAACGCACGCTGGAAACGATCATATCTATAAAGAAAGCCGCGGGCTTTGGCCAGGTCCTTTCCGATTTGCCGCTGATCGCCGTCGAGCAGGAAGGCGGGAAAATCAACCCGTTGGGGCTCGAATCCGCCCCGTCTGCCGCCGAACTGGCCAAAACGCGGGACACTGAAGCCGCACGCCTCCTCGGCCAAGCCACCGCCGAAGCCGCGCTGCCCAGGGGGATCGGCATCGTGCTTGCCCCCGTTCTCGCCGTGCTGCCCAAAGGCGTAAAAAACGATGCCATGGAAGGCCGCATGTTCGGTTCCGACCAGGAGATGGTAGCGAACATGGGCCTGGCGCTGGCCGACGGCATCTCACTGGGCGGCGCCATTTCGGTTGCCAAATACTACCCCGGCGTGGGCATTGCTAAAAACCAGGGCACGGGCATGCAGGTCCTGGACGCAGAAAGCCCCAAGCTGGCCGAGTTGATGTACCCGTTCTGGGAAGCCGCCACCGCAGGGCTGCCCGGGATTCTGGCCGGGCACGTCGCCGTGCCGTCTCTCGACCTCCTCGAACCGGACCGGCCCGCGTCGATGTCGCCCGTGCTTATTCGGCGCATCCTGCGCAACGACTGGAAATACTCCGGCGTCATCCTCGCCGACGACGTCTGCTCGCCTGAACTCGCCGCTACGGCCGCGCCCGGCAAAGCCGCGGTTGATGCACTCGCCGCCGGGTGCGATGCCGTTCTTGCGCTGGACACCGATTTCGACGCGGTCAGGGCGGTTTGCAGCACCATACAGGAGGCGCTGGACAATGGCGCGCTATCCGAAGAGGCGCTCGTTGAAAGCCGGGGACGCCTCGAATGGTGGCAGACACAACTGGCCGGGTACGGCGTTCCTCAGGACCAGCCCTCGGTCGAGCTTGCCAGTGAAAGAGATATCCCCGCCGAACCCGCGCCCAAACCCGAAGTAGTGTCCCAACAGGCGCCGGCTGCGCCTATGCCCGCCGAGCCCGCGCCCGAGGAACCTGATGTTCCTGCGCCGGCTGAGCCTGCGCCCGTCCAACCGGCGCCGGCGGAACCTGCACCGGCTGAACCGCCCGCGTCCGCCGACACCGAAACTACCGCCGAAACCCCGTCCGTGGCCGCGGGTTCCGACGAACTGGTCGAAATCGTCCACGTCATCCAGCCCGGCGAAATGCTCAGCGGGATCGCCGCCTCTTACGGCGTCAAACAGTCCGACATCGTCAAGTGGAACAAGTTGAAAACTACCCAGATCAAGTACGGCTTCAAACTAAAAATCTACAGGCCTGCCTCGGTGCCTCCGCTCCCGCCTGGCCCGGTTACAGCGCCTGAACCCGCGCCCGGTCCCGCCCCGGAAACTGCCGCCGAGCAACCCCCGCCCGAGTCCGAGCAACCTGCCGCCACCGAGCAACCCCCGCCCGCACCCGAGCCCGAGCAACCTGCTCCCGCCAAGCAACCCTCGCCCGCACCCGAGCCCGAGCAACCTGCCGCCACCGAAAAGGCCGGACCCGTGGAGCCCGAGGCCGCCGCGGCGGAAATGGCCCAACCTGATCAAACAACCGTCCTTGTTCCCAACCGCCGCAAGTACGTCGTTCAGGCCGGCGATACGCTCAACAGCATCTGCCAGTCTCTCGGCATCGATGCAAAACTCATCATGGCCTGGAATGGACTGGAGAATGAAGATGTTAGCGAGGGTCAGGTGCTGATAATCTTTGCCTCAGGCGCGGCCACAGCGCCCGGCGCCGTCGATCAAGAGGGTTTCTACACCGTCTGCGACGGCGATAACGCCTACCGGATCGCCGAAAAATTCAATACGGACGTAAAGACGCTGCTCGAAATGAACAAAGGCGTCAAGAACGCCGACCTCCTGATCGTCGGACAGCGGATCGCCGTGCCGAAAAGGCCATGAAACCAAGGAACTACCGCATGTTCGTCATGGCTCACCTCGGTCTGACGCCGATCGCCGTGCAATGAGTTGAAGTCCTCAGTACGAAGTTTTTGGTGCGAGGTTTGTCGAATGGGCGCTGGAAGGCGAGGGTAGCTTCACAATCGCGCATGGTTTGCCGTGACAGCCCAAAACTAATTGTCCAGACATTCCACGCGGCCGCATCGGGGTCGTTTGGGGGTTTGGGTCGCCCCGTATACCCCGCAGAAAAAATGGAATCTCTGAAAAAAGAACGCTTGACATAACTCAAAACATGCAGTAAACTCTTTACAAGTCCGGGGCCTATGGGGTTGCCCCGCTAGAAAAGATTCAGGTGGGAGGTCAAGACGTGAAGCATCTCGGGACCATCACAAGCTATGTACCCAAGAAAGCCGACGACACTCAGGATATAGTATGTGTCATCACCCAAGCTATCGCCGACATGGTCGCGGCGAAGGGGGGATCGGCACCATTGGTGAGTTGGGCCGACGACAAGTGCGAGATACCCGCGCCTAATTCTGAACAATAACGGCCTTATTGGTGCCATGATGCGGGGTAACGGCCGAGTGAAACGGCATCTGTGGACACAGATCTGTTGACATATATTCGTACTGCGGCCATAATGCGCAGGACGATTATAGAGGTAAGTTTTTTGTGCTTGAGTGGAGGATTTGGCAACTCATTTCCGCCTCGGCGGCAAAGGTGCTGGCTATGAACGTTCGCGTCTCTCTGAAACTTTTGGGAATGGGGTTGGTTTTGGCGGTTCTCTCAGGGTGTCCCGGTTCGGTTTTTATTGCCGACCGCGCCCTTGAATCAGCCATTCGTGCGGAATTGCACAAGCCGTTCGGGTTCCTGACCGAAGCGGATCTGCTGGAGGTCCAGTCGCTGGATGCGCGGGAACTGAACATCCGCAACTTGTCCGGCATCGAGCATTGCCTCAACCTCCAGTGGCTCGACCTCCGCGGCAACTCGATCTCGAACCTGAAACCGCTCGAACAGTTGGGGCAGCCCGAAAGCCCGTTCGACAGTCCGCTCGTTTATCTCAACCTCAACAGTAATCTGGTGTCCGACATCACGCCGCTGGTGGGCCTGATGAACCTCCAGACCCTCATGCTGTTCGATAACCAGGTCGCGGACATACAGGCCCTGGTTACCAACGCCCAGTACGGCGGGCTCGGCGAGGGCGACGTGGTTGTCCTCGATTACGACACGCTTAGCACCGATGCGTTGACTGTGGATATCCCACTTTTGGAATCGTACGGGGTGCGCGTCCTCGAGGCGATTCCCCAATAGGCTTCTTAAGTGACAGACGCGCAACAGGCGCCTAACAGGCGCCGGCGGTTTGGCGACGTGCGCCCGCGCACGCGACTGGGAAGCGTGGGGCCGCCTTGGCCGAACCGGGTTTGGTGGGTTGTCAGGCTGTAGCTGCCGGACGAGGTAGATCGTATGCTGCAAAAGAAAAGTCGGTTTTCCAGGGGGATGTTGGGGTTGTTTGTACAAGCCGTGGCCGTGCCGGTCCTACTTGGGGCGGCGCTGGTCGGGTGCCCGGCCCCTCTTCTCATGACAAGTCCCGCCGCCGTGAACTTCGGATCGATCAGCGACCGCGAAAGTTTCACCATCTACAACAACGGCGGTGGAACCCTCTCCTGGACGGCTCACGAAGTGGTGTGGATGGGCGCAGCGGAGGGATGGGTCGAGCAGGATGTCGCCTGGCTTTCGGTCGATCCCGATACGGCGGGTGGCTCGACCTCCGGCACGACCTCGCGCGTGTTCCTAAACGCCTCGCGCACGGGCATGGCCCCCGGCACATATGGGACGTCGGGCATCCAGATCCGTTCCAACGGAGGGGTCTCGACAATCCCGGTGGTGATCACCGTGGGTGGCGGCGAACCTGAACCGGGCGAGGGGGATGTCACCGTCTCGCCGACCGACATCGTCATCAACGGCCTCCAGGGCATAGCGACATTCAGTGTTTCCAACGAGGGAGACACGTCCGTCCAGTGGTACCTCGAGGTCGCCAACAACACCGCCGGCCAGGACCCCAACCTTCCCGTGCAAATCGCGGTTGCCCCGCACGACGCCGTCACGGTCCGCGGCGGTTCGACCACCGTGGCGGTCGCCCTTGCCGACCCCGAAACGTTCGATTCCCAGCGGCCGCTTTACCTGATTTCGGTAAAAGAGAACGGCACGGATGTCCTTCTTGGCCAGGTTCACGTCACGGTCGACGTCATTGGCCTCCCGGCAATCGGGGTGGACCCGGCCACGCTGGATTTCGGCGAAGACGGTTACCAAGTCACGTTTAATGTCGCCAACGTCGGCGATCTCAACTCGCAACTCGACTTCGCCGTGTTCCAGCTCGATGACGAAGTCTACTGCCCCTTTGATATAGAAGACGATCCCCTTATCCTCGCCATCACGGCTTCCCAGGGGGCGAACGGCGTCCTGGCGGAGCCCGAACCCACTCTCGCGTGGCTGTACAGCCGTGAAGTTTCCGTAACCATCTCGCGCGACGGCATCCAGAACGATATCGAATATCGCGACCTGTGGATTGGCGCCGTGGCCAGCCTGGATCCCGAAGGCAGACCCGTTATGGACTTGCGCGTTGCCCCGCAGAAAGTCCAGGTGCGTGTTTTGGCGGCCGCCGCGATCGAAGGCGCCACAAACCGGTCGCGCCCGCCCTCCGTCGAGCGGTTTGTGTTCCTGTTGCGCGACAAACGCGGGGTCGCCGTCGATGCGTCCGACGAACTGATTCGCAACCAAATCAGTTTTTATGTCACGGAAGACGACATCCCGCTCGACCCCGATGAGAGCAGCATGTTCATCGAAGGGCCGGAGAATCTCAAGTGCAACGTGGTTCTTCTGCTCGATTTCACCGGGAGCATGTACCAGGCCGGCGTGCACGACCCGGCCAACCCCCTGCAGCCCGGCGAGGCCATCCAGCAGATGGTCGACGCCGCCAGGCAGTTCATCCTCGACCTGCCCGCAAACTACCGCATCGCCATTATGGAATACCACGAGCGCGGCCAGGTCGGCCGGTTCATCCACGGCTTTGACACCAACAAGGAATCGCTGGTGGCGGCGCTCGATTCGTTTTACCTGCCCGTGGGCGAGCACGGTTCATCCGAAATCTACGACGCCCTCGAAGCCGCCTGCCAGGCCCTTATCCGCGAGGATCCCGCCGACGTCATGGAATTCGACCACGCCGACGTCCGTGCCGTCGTGTTCATCACCGACGGATGGGACACCTCGTCCTCGATTAACGACACCGATCTCATTACGACGGCCGAAGACGCCCGTGTCCGCTTGTATCCGCTCGGCTACAGCGGCCGAATCAGCAATCCGGTCAATGGGGCGCTGCTGCTCGACATGGCGGCACGCACCGGCGGCCACTCTTTCTAC
Source organism: Bathyarchaeia archaeon (assembly GCA_035530195.1). Taxonomy (GTDB): domain Bacteria; phylum Hydrogenedentota; class Hydrogenedentia; order Hydrogenedentales; family SLHB01; genus JAPLKX01. The sequence goes on from DATKVG010000002.1 coordinate 14,944, forward strand.
GCGCCCGAAGTCGGCGATATTGCCAAGGCACTGGATACCCTGAAATCCCTCAGCTTCGGCACCACGACCGTCGATACGGCCAACAGGCAATTCACGCTGCCCGTGCGCAACATCGGTTCCACGCCAATCACGGTGCGGACCTCAAAAGACCAGGTCTGGCTGACGATCCAGCCGGGCACGATTGCCGTGCCACCGCTCCTGAGAGCCTTGGACGGCGCCGTGCTCGAGACCGGCGTGCGCGACTTGGTCGTCACGGTCGGCTCATTGACGCTGGGCCGGCACACCGGCAACATCGACGTGCGCACCGAAGCCGGCGACGGGCTCGTCCAGGTCGCCGTTGACGTCGACGCCGGCGGCGCCATCAGTGCAATCAACGTGGTGCCCAGGACGCTCGATTCCGGCAGGATCTGGTCGGATCTCCGCGGCCAGATTGTCCTCACCTATACGTCCCTGTTCAACGCGGACAGCCACCACTACCTGATCGAAGCCAGCTTCCCCGACAGCACAGGCAAAACGGGCACCGCTTACTTCGAAAAAGACGGCATCTACTGGCCCGGCGACGTCCGCGCCGGTCAAATCTCCCTCACCACGTCCGGTATCAAAAGCGGGACCGCCGAGGTCTACGTCCGGGCCGATTACGTGCCCCGCAGAATCTCCCAGTTCCGGTTCCGGTTCACGGTAGACGTGCCCGAGGCCGTCGTCCCGCTGTTGACGCCGGCCCAGCGGGCCGAACTGGCAGGGCGCCTGCAAGACCAACTCGACGCCGGCGGCGTTAAGGTCGTTCCGGGCGGCTTGATCGACGGGTGGCGGATGCTGCCGCCGGAAGGCCACGGCGTCTATACGATCGTGACCGAACCCGACCAGTACCCGCCGTACGGGGCCTTTGGAAACCTGCTCAAGCTGACGTTCACCGGCCTCGGCCCGAATGAGTTCTTCCGGCTGAGTTTCCGCGTCGACAACACGCTCTATTACAGCCCCGCGTCGGCCACTGCGCCGTCGCTTACCAAGTACTTCACGTATCCGGGCTGTTACATGACGCCCGGCGAAGCCCTCGTCGTCAATGAAGACTCCTCCTTGGCGCCCCCCGCCCGGTACGCCTGGCTTTACAACGTCCCGTTCGACCCTGAAGCGCCCGATGCCTGGGACAGCGATGGCGACGGCTGGCCCGATTTTGACGACGCGGACCCCTATGACGAAGAAGTGGGGGACCGTGACGAGGACGGAACCCCCGATTTGGATGACGCCGATCCTGACGATCCGATGGTGTCTTAGCCACGTGGCCGGCTTGGCCGGCTTTTGCCAAAGGTGGGAAAGCGTATGTGCCGTAGAATCAGCAGATTGAATTGGTTGTTGGCGCCGGTTGCCGCGTTATGGCTCGCAGGTTGCCCGTTTTCGGGCCCGGTGCTGGAGATTTCCCCGACCGCCGTCAGCCTCAACAGTGCCATCTCCTCTGCGGCCGTCACCCTTTCCAACGGCGGTTCTGGCGCCCTGTCCTGGGAGATTGTGGATCGCCCCTCATGGCTGTCCACCTCACCCATCAGCGGCGAAATTTCCGGCCAAAGCCAAGCCCTTCATCTCACCTCCGTCACCACTGGGCTTACCGCGGGCACCTACACCGGCGATGTCCTGATCAACTCCGACGGCGGCAACAGAAGCATTGCCGTCGTGCTCACCGTGGTTGCGCCTCCGACCCTCGAGGTCACACCGCAAAGCCTCGACTTCGGCGGCTCGGAAACCACCCGAACCCTCGTCGTCCGCAACGCTGGCGCCGGCACCCTCACCTGGAGCGTAACCGCCGCGCCGCCGACCGCCTATTCCCTCAGCAAAACTTCCGGCAGCCTCGCCAGCGGCTCATCCGAAACCGTTACGGTCACCTTGAACCGGGCTTTGCTGGCCCCTGGTCCCAACCAGGCGTCCATCTCGTTCGGCTCGAACGGGGGTTCACAGGAGGTGGCGCTGGCCGCGGTCGTGCAGGCGCTGCAGGTTTCACCGCTCAGCCTGGATTTTGGCGCCCAGATCGAGGAACTTGCCTTCACCATAACCAACTCCGGAGATACCACCCTCAATTGGACTATCAATAACAATTGGTTGCCGTTCTGGGCCGAGGTCTCTGCGGACGCAGGCGCCATCGATCCGGCACAAAGCGAGGTCGTCGTCTGCATCGTTGACCGGACCGGCATCGCGCCCGGCCTCACCGAAGCCCAATTCACCGTCGCGTCCGACGGCGGCACGGAAACCCTCCGGCTGACCATCGAAGGCCCGGACCCGGTCCTGTTTGTGACGCCGCTGTCGCTCGATTTCGGCAGCACGGACAGCGACAAAGAAATGACCATCCAAAACACCGGCACCGGCACCCTCTCATGGACTATTGAAGAGGGCGCACTCGCCGGAAGCATTTGGACCGCCGGAGACAGGCCATGGCTGGCTGTCTCGCCGGATGCCGGAGACACGGCCGCCGGCGCTGCCGCCGCGGTTACGGTCACGATAGACCGGACGCAGTCGCCGCCAGACCCCGACACGCCCCACCAGGCCTGGCTGCGCATCCAATCCGCGGACGGCGACGAAGTCTACGTGGCCGTCAGCCAAATCACGCTTCCGCCGACGTTGCGCGTGTTGCCCCAAGACCTCGATTTTGGCACCGTATACATTAACAGGCAACTGGCCATCTGGAACGGCGGGTTGGGCGTCATCGACTGGCGCATCGATACCGCCGGCAAACCCGCCTGGGCCACCCTCACGCCCGTCGACGGGTCCGGCATCGCCTCGGGCGACGTGTCCGGCAATGAAACCGACACGGTCGCCATCTCCGTGGACCGCACCGGCATGACGCCCGCCGACTCCGACTACGCTTGGACGTTCGAGGTCACCGCCGAAGATGAAAACGGGGCGCCCCTCGTCTCGAAGACCGTTCGCGTCACCATGAACATTGGGCGTGAAGCCACCATCGCGGTTGATACCGGCTCGAACAACGACGGCGTACCCAATATCGACCAGGACTCGATCCATTTCCTGCCGTTCGGAACCACCGAAGACACGATGAATTTCACGGTCGCCAACGTTGGCACCGCCGTGCTGGTGTGGTCGATCGACGGCGCCGACTTCCCCGAATGGCTCAACTCCGTCAGCCCCATGCAGGCCACCCTCCAACCCGGCCAGATGACCGGCGTGGCCGTTACCGTTGATCGCGAAGGCCTGTCGTACGGCAACCACAACTACGTTCTGCAGATCGAGTCCAACGACCCCGACAACAGCGTGTTTCCGGTGCGGATCGAGTTGCAGGTGCCCAAGCGAATCGTGATCGGTGTGAAACCCAAGGAAATCGCGATGGGCGTGTACGGGGTATCGGGGACGTTTGATGTGGCCAATCTGGGCGACCCCGGCTCGATGCTGAATTTTGAAGTGTCTACAAACAAGTCCTGGGTGTACTTCTACCCCGAAACCGGCAGCAGCGAAGGCTCGGTCGACATCATCAAGAACTGGGTCGAGGTCAATGTGTCCGTTGACCGTGCCCAGCTCGACGGCACCGGCAGTTCTGCCGAGATCAGGATACGCGCATATGAGACAAACGCTGCCGGCAACCGGGTGTATCTCGAAAACGTGCCCGAAGAAGTCGTTATAGTTTCCGTGGAAGCCGCCGAGTTGACGTTCGAGACGGCGGCGGCTCGGCTGCGGATCCCGTCGCTGTTGCGTTATGTTCTGCTGATGCGCGATATTGCATACCAGCCCATTCCGCTGCCGTACGATCTCCTCGAGGACGTCGTCCAGGGGTTCAATGTGTATGAAAAGGATGTCCCCATCAATCTCCAGGAAACCAACAAGTTCCTGACGCCCGGCGACAACCTCCGCACCAACCTCGTGATCCTCCTCGATTACTCGGGCAGCATGTTGGCTTCCGCCCAGAAAGTCACGGACGAGTCGATATCCGGCGCGCCCGACCCGCTCCAGGCGCTGTACAACCGGTGCGTGGGCCAGCTGATCGACGAGCTGCCCGCAAACTACAACGTCGCCCTCATGGAATTCCACGACCGGCGGCAGTTCTCTCGCCTGGTTACGGCGCCGGACTACGGACCCGCCTTCACCAACGATAAAGGGCTGCTTCTGGCGCGCCTCGAATCGCTCAGCGTGCCCGACCACGGCGCCACCGAACTGTTGCCGGCCGCGCTCGATGCTGCCGCTGTTCTTCTGGCGAAAGATGCCGAACGGTCGCGCATCGCGTTTGACGGCGCGGACGTGCCGGGCGTCTTGTGCATCAGCGACGGCCGCCTGACCACGCCGCCGGGGAAAATCAAAGAGGTGGCAGACGCCCTGTGGGAAGTGCGTATCCGTTACTTCGGTCTCGGGTGGGGCGACAGCATCCTCCACGAACCGCTGGCACGGCTTGCCAACGGCACCGGCGGCCACTATTACCCGACTGCCGCAGAAGCCAGCGGCGAACTCGACGATCAAGGGAAGCCCGTCATGGTGCCGTCCGTCGATGCGCTCCTTGACTGGTGCGAGACCCTCCCGGCGGCCCTCGACCCCTGCGACCAATCCATCCTGAAAGACCTCCAGTCGCAGGTCGTATTCAGCTACGTCACACTCACCGAAGACACCGGCGTGACTATCCGGCTCGATGCCTCGTTTGACAACCCCAACGACGACGACGGCGTTTGCCTGGTCGATCAGAAGACCATCTCCGGCTCGCTCACCCAGAAAAACTTCGATTTACTGGTCATCGCGGGCGACAACCGCCTCGGCCAGATTTCGATGCGCAGCGACGGGATTCAAGCGGGAGCGGCCCGCGTCGTGATCCGGGCCGAATACGTGCCGCGAAACGTCTCGACGCTGCAATTCCAGATAACCGCGGGCGGCGAGCCGTTTACGGCTCAGCTAGCCCCGGCGTTGGCCGGGGGGATCGTCGAGTCGTGGAGCCTCACGAATCTTGGCGACCTCTACACGCTCGAAAGCAATCCGCCCGGCACCACGCTGCTATACGGCGTCTACGGCGACCTGCTGTACCTCGATTTCGAGGGTTTGCCGCAGCAGAATCTTACGGTGTATCTCACGGTGCTCGATCCGGTGATTTCGGGTGACGAGTACACCAAGTATTTCGTTTACCCCGACTCGATCACGGTGGAAACGGAGAGTTTCCTGGCGCCCGCATTCCCGACCCCGATGCTCGACGTGACCTCGCTTGACCTTGGCACCGACCAAAACGGCGGCGATATCATTCTGCGCAACGTCGGCGGCCATCATTCGCCCACGGGCGTCTGGCTGGATTGGACCGCGCTCAATATCGGCACCTATGCGACCGCATACCCGGACGAAGGGCACCTCGAATCCACCACCGAGCAGGCGGTCATTCACGTTGGTTTCTCGCGCACCGGCCCTCCGGGCGATTACTGGGAGTTCATCGCGTTTGAGTGCACCACCGGCACCCTGGGCGTAACGTACCTGCTCCAGGTCCCCGTGTTTGCGACGATCCTCGAGCCGGTCCTGGCAGTCTCGACCACCGCGTTGGAATTCGGCCCCTCGGATTCCGAACTGACGTTTGAAGTCCAAAACCTGGGCCAGAGCACGCTCAGTTGGGCCATCGACCCCACCGCGTTTCCAGGCTGGCTCAACGCAAATCCACTCCGCGAGGCGACTGTCAGCGGCACACCCACAAGCGT
>DATKVG010000003.1:0-3966 GCA_035530195.1 Bathyarchaeia archaeon
TTGGACGGTGGAGTGAAGCGGTTTTTTGGGGGTGGCTACAGGAGGCGGGGCAGCTCGTTTGACAGAAGCATCGGTGGAGTGAAGCGTTTTTTTGGGGGTGGCTACAGGCTTGCACTTTGTCGAATAGCTCGTCCGCCAGGGTGGAGTGAAGCGGTTTTTTCGGGGTGGCTACAGGAATACAGGGCAACGGTCCGCTCGTCGCCCGGGTGGAGTGAAGCGGTTTTTTGGGGATAGCTAGAATGCCCTACTGCCAACTATGTGGAACTGAAATCCCACGAGGCAAGCATTGTCCGGGCGACTGCGCCCGGTTCGTCCAGTTCACTAAACGGATGAGGAGAACCATTGATGGCTGCGAAACAGCAACCGACACAGCACTCGCCCACGGGCTACAAAGCCGCCTTGCTCAAGCTGGGCGAGATGCGAGGGCAGAGCGGAAGCGCGGCGTTTGACCGCGCTACCCTCGCCGTGACCGTCTTCGACGATCGCGACTTCCGTGCGGACCTCGGCAACGTCGACGACTTCCGCGCAGGCCAGGCCCTCGATCCTTACTTTGAGGATCTCTGCCTGGAGTTTCTACAACTCCGCGCCCTACTCGAACACTACCCCGAGCGCGAGCAGTGGGCCGCCGGCAGGCTGGCCACCATGCGGCGAGAGATGCTTGCCGCACGATCGACCACGGGCTCCGACGGGCAAAGCCATTTGTCCCGGCCGCGGCCGAGTTGGAAGACCAAAGCCAAGGCACTTGAGCAGCAGTTGACGAAAGTTCAGGGTGGCAGCAGGAAGACGAGCCGCGAAGCGACAAGCCTGCGAGCCCAACTCGACCAGGCGAAAGCCAGGATTCGGGAGCTAGAGGTTGAGAACGCTGACCTTCGCCGCCAACTCCTGGAGCTGTGTAACGAGCCGGCATTGGCTTAGACGGAACCAGTAACGGATTCCCCGATGCGACGAACCATGACTACAACCGAATTCACCCCGGCCGCGGATTTTGCAGGAGGACGCCATGCCCCCCATTTCGTTCAAGGCCGAGTTTGCCAAAGCAGTCCAGTCGGGCCGCAAGCGGCAGACGATCCGGGCGATGCGAAAACATCCAATCAAGCCGGGCGACACGCTCTATTTCTGGACGGGTTGCCGGAGGCAGGGGGCTCACAAGTTGGGCGAAGCCGTCTGCACTGGCGTCATGCCCATCGACCTATCGGAAGACGAGATTTCGCTCGGCGCATGCCAGAACATCCTGCACTGGTCCGACGATCTCGTGGCTTGGATCGCCCACCTCGACGGCTTCGAGTCGGCCGATGCAATGCGGGCATTCTTCGAGCCGCGCATGCCATTTCGCGGCCAACTGATCTACTGGTAGCCCCGGCCGCGGATTCCATAAATGAACACCCTATTCCCCATCGTGACGTTCGATCTTATCGACAACGAAGAAGCGGACGCACGACTGGTGCAATGGGGACATTATCTGGGGGCATGCAATCGCCCGTTCGGGCGGCAGTCATTCGGCCTCCGCGTCTATGGCGAACTGGTCAGCGTGGCCGTGTCGGCCTCCACGCCCAACAAGAAGTGCGCCACGTTCGCGCGCCAGGAAGTGGTGGAGTTGGCGCGGCTCTGCACGCAGCCCGAACGCAACGACCTCACGCTGGTCTGCCTTCGGCTCTGGCGGCAAGTTGCTGCGGAGACGTGGTTGGATGCGGACTTCAAGGGGTGGGAGTCGATCCGGGCCTATGTCGCGTATCAGAATGCGGTCCGTCACAGCGGGGAAATCTACAAGCACGATCGCTGGCGATTTGCGAAGGCCGTCCCCGGCGGTCGGTCCGGCCCGAACGCTACATGGACACGCAATCGCGAGTACGATCCGAAGAATATCTGGGTGTACGATTTGCCCCGGCCGACCGTGCCGGGATAGCCCACACCCTATGCTGGGATGCTGATTGTGCCCAGCGCCGGCACTGGACCGGCGCCGGGTTCGCGGTATTTGGCACAAGGAGAAGCCATGCTTGCCCAACAGATTCGGAAGCGGCTGGAACGTGCCGACGATACGTCGGTAGGTGCGTTCAACTTGGCAGCCGACATTGTCGAGCTTTGTGCGAAAGCGGCAGACGACGCAACCAAGTACACACGTGTGTCGCACGACAGAGACGACATAAAGAACCTGCTCGATACGACGGTGGAAGAGCTACGCAACGCGAACGCCCGGTCCATCGTGCCGGGCTCTTGAGCAAGCCCCCGGCGGCGTGGCCGTGTGAAAACCTCGTCTGCGAGAATCAGCGACGCATGACTAAGACGCGGCGGTTCTTCACGTCGCCCGGGGGCCTTCCTCCACATCCGTGGTATGAAGATGACGGAAACACCGCCCATGGAGGGCCGCGGTTTCCACGGAGGGGCGCGGCCGTCGGGCCGGAAGCCGATGGCGGCCGTGCTGTTTTCTAGAGAACGAAACATGGGCCCGATTGCACCACCAACTGGAACCCGCCTCTATCGTGAGTACCGCGGTCCAAACGCGGGAAAGACGGGGCTACGGCTCAACACTGGTGGGAGGGCCCCGTCACAAAGGAGGAGAAACGATGGCACACGAGATCACGATCCGGGAAGACGGCTTCGCGGAAGCCGCGTTCGCCCTGCGGCCCGCCTGGCACGGGCTGGGGCAAGTGTTTGACCGCGCCATGTTGGGTGAGGAGGCTCTTATCGGGGCAGGATTGAACGTGCGGGTGATCCAATCGTCCGTCTTCCGGCAACGCAGACGCTGGAACGAACTCTCGGCAATCCATATCACGGATTACGAGCAGATTACCGGCTACCAATTCAACACCCGGGAGGACACGGGGGCCGTACTTGGTCTAGTGACCGATGCCTACAAGGTCGTTCAGAACATCGAGGCGTTTCAATTTCTCGACGCCCTGGTCGAGAACCACGAGATGCGGTACGAGTCCGCGTTCTCGCTCCGGGGCGGCCGAAAGGTGGTGCTGCTAGCCCGGCTGCCCGGGGCCGACAGAATCGTCGAGGGCGACCACGTTCTGCGGTACGTCCTACTGAGTCTTTCCCATGATGGGACCGAGGCGATCCGCTTTGGCCCGTGCGCGGTCCGCGTCGTATGCGCCAACACCTATGCGATCGCCCTGGGGGAAGGGTACACCCATGAGCTATCCATCCGCCACACGGGCAACGTGATGGAGAAGCTGGCTCAGGCTCGCAACATCCTGACGGTCGCAAGCGAGCGGTTCGCGCAGTACGCGGAGCACTCGCAGGCGTTAGCCCGCGCAAGATTGGACGCTTGCGACTGGGAGGAATACCTGGACATCATGTGCCCGGTGCCCAGTCACCATGATCCCGACTGGACGCAGAAGCGGGAAGACCGGATCACCGTAACGCGGTTGGGCATTCGTACCGCCTACTCGAATGCCCGCCAATCGCTGCCCGGCATCAAGGACACCTGCTGGGCCGCGTACAACGCCGTGGCCGAACACATCGACCATTTGCCGCGGCGGGGCGCAACACCCCGGGCGCGGGTCGAGGCCCGGTTCAACGTGGCGCTCTACGGTGCCGGCCGGGATGCGAAAGAGCGCGCATTTCAAACGGCCTGCCGGTTCGCTGGAATCGGCCAGACAGGAGCATAACGATGTGTGACGCTATTCCTGCCGACGCATTCTTCCCTGTTACCACCCGATTCCTCGTCTGCGGCAACGAGCCGACAATCGGGTGGCGAGTGCGGAAAGTGTTTGAATACGACGAATTGACGGCCGCGATCCAGTACGCCGAATGCCAGGCCGCCCGGCGAGACGCGCCGCCGATCAGGGTTCTCGCGTCGACGGGGGAAGTCGTTTACACGGTCACAAACCAAGAGGAGATGAGCATGGACTGGAAACTAGAGCTTCCGGCTAGGGGCGTATTCCGAGTTGACCTTGACGATAACGCTCATGCAAAGATCGAGAACGGAGGCACGATGCTGGGACTGTACATTTACCACCATTT
>DATKVG010000004.1:0-14968 GCA_035530195.1 Bathyarchaeia archaeon
CTCTCCCGCACCGCCGGCCGAATTGAAGGCGGCCGCGCGCCCGACATGAAAACGCAGGTCCTCCCGCTGAGCAACTCGAATGCCGAAGATTTGGCCCTGTCCATGCAGGGGATGTCCTCGCCCGGTGGCAGCATTGGCGCCGACCGGAGCACCAACTCGCTCATCATTACCGACTCGCCTTCCGCCATTCAGAGCATTGTCACCGCCATACAACAGCTTGACCAGATGCCCAGCCAGGTTACCCAGGTCCAGATTGAAGCCAAGATCGCCGAGGTCGAGCAGGGCGCCATGAAAGAACTCGGCATCCGATGGTTGGCGCAAGGCACCGACGTCACCGGCGGATACTATCCGCCGCGATCCCAGGACGCCATCAGCAACGCCTCCTCCGCCGGGCTCGACCCGCTCGCCAATGAGCGGATTGGTGCGGGCGGCGGCGGGTATAACGCCGGCGGCATCGACCGGCGGTTCACAGGCGGCCAGAAGTTCGACCGGCTGCTCAACGTGCCGGTGCACGTGCCCGTGATGGGCCAGATGTTTTTCGGCCTGATGAACAAGAGTGTCGATATTGGCACGTTGCTGGACGCGCTGGTCAAAGACAACAAGGCCGAGTTGCTCGCCACACCCTACATTACCGCCGTCAACCATGAGCAGGCCGAAATCAAAATGATGGATGAGTTCCCCTACACCGAAAGCTCGCAAACGTTCGGCACCTTGGCCTATTCGGTGAAGTTCCTCGATCTCGGCATCAAGCTCCTGGTCACGCCGCACGTCTACAAAGATGCGGAAGGCCCCTACGTCAAACTCGATCTCAACCCCGAGGTCTCGTTCGCGAACGGGATGGCCAACGGCGTGCCCATCCGGTCCGTCCGCAGTTCCAACAGCATCGCCAACGTCCGCGACGGACAGACGCTCGTCATCGGCGGGATCATCCTCAACAACGAACGCAACGTCGAGCAGCGCGTGCCGGGGCTCGGCAAAATCCCCCTTGTGGGCAACCTGTTCAAGCGCAAAGAGCGCGCCAGGTCGACCAACGAACTGATGGTGTTTGTCACGCCGCGCATCCACGCCTCGCCCGAAACCATCACCTGGGACCGGATGATCAACCTGACCGGCGCCGCGAAAGGGGAGCTGCCGCAGATTCCCCTCAATACGCCCGACGGCGAAATCCGCAAGGAGTAGCGCCCGGAATGGCCCAGGATACCCCGCCGCTCGACCCCCAGCAGACCGGCCAGACCCGCGAACACCAGTTGCGGTTCGTGGTCAACGTGCTGGTCCGCCGATGGCTGATGATCCTGCTGATCAGCTTGTTCGGGTCGGTGTGCCTGGGCATCTATGGCCTCCTCAAGTATGAGCGGCCGCAGGGCACCTACACCGCACAGGCCAAGGTGCTCGTCACCCAGTCGCTGTGGGATCGCGACGTCCTCAAGAGCGTCGGCGGGACACCGCTGTTTCCGGTAGACGCCCAGTCGCTCGTCAAGCGCAGCAGCAACCAGCGGCTGGCCGAGAAAGTGGCGCGCGCGCTCGTCCAGCAGGCGGTCGCCCAATCCCTGCCCGCGGCCGCGCTTGCCACCGAAGAGGAGTACGCCGCAAAAGCCGCCGAAATCAAGGACATGCTCAACATCGCCGTCGAGGACCCGCAGAGCGGCGTGATCCTGATCGAGGCCAGAAACTGCGCGACGCGCGACGAGGCCGCACGTATCGCCGAATTCGCGGCGAGGGTCTTTGTCGAAGACAACCGGCAACTCCAGTTTGAAGAAGAGCAGAAAACCCACGAAACCATTCGCGGGCGCCTCCAGCAACTGCAGGAAGAACTTTCCACCGCCGAGACCGCCGAGTGGCAGTACAAAGAGAAGATGGGGTTCCAGACCTACGGTAAAGTGGGCGAGGAACTGGCCAGCATTTATCGCGAGTTGAGCGAGAAAAAGGCCCTGAAGGAAGAAACCAACGCCAAGCTGACCGAGATCGGCGCGCAACTCAACGCCATCCGCGCCCAACTGCCCGAGGCGCTCGGAAACGTTAACGACAATGTCGTCAGCCAGATGCTCAACGAACTCAACGACCTCCTCCAGGAACAACTCAACCTCAGCGTCGACTACACCCCTGAGTTTCCCGGCCTGCAGGAAATCCAGGACGAAATCAACGCAAAAAAAGAGGCCATTCTCGAAGGGATTCATAAGCTCGACGAATCCGGCGGCGGCGGCGCAAACGTCTGGAATCAGCGGCAGGAGCTGTACCGCCAGCAACTCGACCTGCGCTTGAGCCTCACCGGAATCGACATCCGGATGGCCGCCCTCCAGCGCATGCTCGAAGACCTCATTCCCAAGATCCCCGAGCTGGCCAACAAAAACCTCGAACTCGAGCGCCTCGCCAACGACACCCAGCATATCCGCGACCAGTTCAACAAGCTGCGCGAAAAAGAATTCGAGATCCGCACCGCGCTCAACCGCGAAAACGGCCAGGTCGAGCGCCACGAGTCCGTGTACGCGTCGCCGGTACCGGTGGGCGGCGGCCGCATCGTGGTCTGGATGAACTTCGTGCTCGGCGGCCTCATCGGGTTCGGCGCGGGGCTCGCGCTCGCCATGATGTTCGAAATGATGGACACGTCCATCAAGAACATCGAAGACATCAACAACTACATCGGCCTCGAGGTCATCGGCACCATCCCCTACATGAAGTTCGGCAAAGGCCGCGGGCGAAGGCGCCGCGGCACGCACGTCACCGTGTCCAACGAGAGCCAGATCGACGAGTGCATCGTCACCCAGCACGACCCGAAATCGCCCGTGTCCGAGGCCTACCGGACCCTGCGCACCAATTTCCAGTTCGCCACCATCAAGCAAAAACCAAAAACCATCATGATCACCAGTGCCGTTCCCGGCGAAGGAAAAACCACGACCGCCGTCAACATGGCCGTCACCATGGCCGATTGCGGAATTCGAGTCCTCCTCGTCGACACCGACCTGCGACGGCCAAACGTCCACCGCGTTCTCAAGATGGGCCGCGGACCCGGCCTCGCCGACGTGCTGCGCGGCAACGCCGAGCTTTCGAGCGTCATCCGCAAGACGAGCGTCGAGAACATGTGGGTGATCTCGAGCGGCAGAGTTCCGTCCAATCCGTCCGAACTAATCGGCTCGGCCAGGATGCAAAGGCTGATGGACCAGCTCAGCAGCCAGTTCGACCTTGTGGTGTGCGACGCCCCGTCGATCCTCGTCGTCACCGACCCGGTCCTGCTCGCCACGCACGTGGATACGGCCGTGCTCGTGGTGTCGGTCAACAACGCCCGCCGCGAAACCATCCAGCGGGCCCACAAACTACTCGACGCCGCGTCCGTCCAGATTGCCGGCGTCGTCCTCAACGGGCTCGAAGCCACACGCCGCCACTACTATTATTACTACTACTATTACGAAGACGGCGGAGCCGGGGTGTGGCGGCGTTGGGCCCGCTACTGAACTTGTTGCGGCGTGCGGTGGGGTCGCGCTCCCGCGCGACCGTCAGGGGCAGAGATGATGGTCTACCTGCAAACGAGTTGTGAAAGGCAGCGGTCGAGCGGGAGCTCGACCCCACCGCACCGCTCCTTTTTGTCAGCCAATGTGGAAGCGACGTCCCCGCCGCTTCACTTGTGTTTCTTGACGACCAACCGCGTTGCAGTGCGAGGTCAGGCATCCCATGCCGGTGTTTAGGTCGCCTCAGGGCATTGGCCGCGGCGAAGCCGCAGAAAGCCGGCTCGAATTCCCGTTTTTTGCCGGCTTCATGGCCTTTTGCGCCGTGGTCGTTTTGGCGGCCCACATCTTGCTGGCCAACCCCGCCGTCACGATCGCGCTCGCCGTCAGCATGATCGTGTTTGGCGTGACGGTGATCCGCGTCCAGTATGGCGTCGCCATCCTGGTCGTGGCAACCCTTCTCTCCCCGGAGATCGACCTGGCCGGCGAGCCCGTCGGTTCCCAAGCCGTGAATATCCGCTACAACGACCTCCTGATCGGCGTGATCTTCTTGGGAGTCGTCGTCAAGATGGCCTTTGAAGGCCGGTCGGCGTTCTGGCGCTCGAGCGCTATCAACCCCGCCATCTGCACCTACTTCGGCATCTGCATCATCTCCACCCTGCTCGCCGTCCGCGCAAACCTGCCCGCCTGGGACCGTCGCTTCGCGTTTTTCGTAGCACTCAAAATGATCGAGTTCTACATGATCTTTTTCCTGGTGGGCAACGCGGTCCGCGATCTCCGAACCGTCCGCCGACAGACGATCCTGTTCCTCGTGGTCGCCCTGATCGTTTGCGTTTACGGCATCCACATGATCAGCAGTGTTGACCGCGTCGGCACGCCGTTCGAAGCCCAGGGGTCGGAACCCAACACGCTCGGCGGCTATCTGATGATCGTGATGTGCGTCGCGGCCGGCTTGTTCACGCAGGCGCCGCGATCTCGATCAAAATTTGCCTTTCTGCTTGTGGCGATTATGGCGTTCATCCCGTTCTTGTACACGCTGTCCCGCGCCTCGTACGCCGCCCTCATCGTGGCCTTCTTCGCACTCGGCATCATGAGCCGAAAAACTTCGATCCTGGCCGCCGTCGCACTCACCTTGATCCTCTCGCCGATCCTCATGCCCGAAAACGTCAAAGACCGGGTCAACTACACGTTCCAGCGGGGCAGCGGCGAGCCCGTCGTGATTGCGGGCCGCGACCTCGGCCTGCAAGTCGACAAATCAACCCACGAGCGCCTCTACGTCTGGCAAAAAGTGAAGTTCCTGCTCTCCGTCGCCCCGTGGTTCGGCGGCGGGCTTGCCTGGGAAAAAGTCCTCGACTCCCAGTACGCCAGAGTCATCATGGAAACCGGCTTGCTGGGTCTCACCGCGTTCCTCTACCTCCAGCTCCAGCTCGTCCGAACGTGCCGCCAGGCCGCACGGTGGTCCACCGACTGGTTCGGCAAAGGCCTCGCGTTCGGCGTCACCGCCTGCGTCATCGGCCTCATCGTACACTCACTCGGCACCATCTCATTCCTCATCATCCGCATCATGGAACCCTTCTGGTTCCTCGTCGCACTCACCGTCGTCATCCGAGCCTGCGCCATCGAAGACCACACCCGGGCCGTACTCGCCGAACGACGAGCCGCCGCCCCAACTCCGCCCCAGCCCCAACCAGCCATCCCCGCACCCGCGTCTATCCGCGGCTGATTTTCACGAGCGCCAGGGGCGTTCGCGCTTCATTTCGGCCGCAAGAATCCTCGAAGCGAGCGCCGCATCTTCTTTGACTTGGAAGTCGAACATGCCCACGCAGATGAAGTCGGCGCCGTTCTCGAAAGCATACTGGAACCCTTCTCTGGGCGGAATGGCGCCCGCGCCCAGCACCTTGAACGCGATCCACGGCTTCTCCACCGTCTTCATAAACTCTGCCGTTTCTTTGGGCGTCTCTTCAAAGACACTGTCGTGCCGCGGCATGGGGCCGGCCGACCAGTAGCTCTTGCTGTTGAACGTCTTCATGTAGAAGTCCGACGCGATCCCCTCCTTCTCACACGCCACCACAACGTTCAGGTCATGCGCCCCCATCCCCGCGATAACCCCATGCCCTTTTATGGTCTCGATGATCTTGCCCAACATGGCCACTTGCCCGTTCCGGACAAACGCGTCGCCGGTCTCCCCCTGGACGTAGACGCCCGCCGCGCCGTTGTCGATGGCCATCTGCACGTCCGTCGTCAGGTCGTCGGGCCGCGGCTTGATCTGCGCGATCCATTGCACGCCGCCGCTCTGTTCGCGCCAGTACTTGTTGATGAGCCGGATCGTGTTGGCATCGAGGCGCAGAATCGCCGTATCCACCCCGCTCTCTTCCGCCAGCCGCCACGTCTCAAAAATCTTCTCGTCCGTGAAATAGTTCTTCAGAAGCTTCGAGACATAGAGCAAGTCGCGGCTGTGGGCAATCCCGCTGGTAAGGTTTCCGCCGCAGATCAGCCGGCTCACCGTGATGTCGCCGATCTGGCCTTTTGGAATCGCGCCCGCCGCCGCCTGCGTCTGCGGCGCAACCGCCGTCCCGCGCGTTTTGTTGCTTCCGTCGGCGGATGTGGACGAGGCGCGGGCGTCCTCGGCGCGCGCCAGCAACGCCCGCTCTTCGAATCCAAACGGCAGAGCCGCCGCGCCCGCCGCCAACATCGAATTCTTCAGGAACGTACGGCGTTCAACGTGGTCTTTCATTGGTTTCACTCCTTGAACCGGGATGATATGTTCACATCGCCAGCCGCCGTTGTCAAGGCCGCACCTCCTCAAACCGACGATTCTCCCGGAGAGGCCGGCTCACGCATACGGAAAGTCTTCTTGCCGTTTTTCCCCTCTTGACAAACCTCGAACTTCTTGGTATCATGCCTGGAAGAGAAAGGTATCTGCCAATGGCGCAACCGCAAAAAGAATTGCTCGGGGCAAGCACGTCGTTGCTGATCCTGTCGGTACTGGCCAAAGAGGCCAGCTACGGGTACAAGATCATCAAGCGGATGAACGACGAGGCGGGTGGCCGGTTCATCTGGCAAGAAGGGACGGTCTACCCCCTGTTGCACAAACTGGAGAAAGACGGCCTGGTGCGGGCGCAATGGCAGCATGCCGAGACCGGGCGCAAGCGCAAGTATTACTACATCACGGCGAGAGGCCGCGTGGTGCTTTCCAAACAGAAGGAGACGTGGGCGACGTTCAGCGCCGTGATGACGCGCGTCATGGGAGAGAGTAATGCCTGACCCTCCATTGACTGAACAGAAGGGAAGCTGGGCGATGTCCAACGTTGTGATGACGCGCATCATGGGAGCAAGCCATGCCTGAACCCACGATGACCGAATCCATGCAGCGGCGTGTGCGCGAGTATTGTGAGGCGATTGCCGGCCATAACGGACTGGAAGACGATGTCCGCGACGAGCTTGAAACCTACTTTCAGGACAAGATGCTCGGTTATCTCTCCCGAGAAGAAGCCCTGACTGAAGAAGACGCGTTCATCCTGGCCCGGAAACATTTTGGCGACGAGCAGGTGGTACGGGACCTCCTCCTCAACGTCCATGAAAACCGCCCCATCGCTGCCATCAACAAATGGTTCCTGGCCGGTGCCGCCCTCGCCTTCGCCGGCTGCCTTTACACGCGGATTTTCAGCCTATTGCCGCCCGGCCTGGCAAGCGCATTGATGGAAACCTGGGGAACAACGCCGCCGCTCGGCTTCTTCCTGGTGTTCTTTGCCCTCAGCACCGGCTTTCTACTGGTGGCGGTTGCTCTCAACTGGCGCGTGAACCGGGACAGCCTGGACCACCTGTTTGGGTGGTATCTCGTGGCGCTCGTAATCGGCACTCTGGTTCTAGTACCGCCGTGGCGGCTACTGTCAGACGTCACGCCTGCAAACGTTCTGAAGTTGCTGGTCCATCAAGCCGTCACTGTAGTTGTGGCCGTTGGGTTTTTCCGCCGGGCACGGTGGACCAAGTGGGCAATGCTAACCCTGCTTATCCTTACGCTGTCTTTCTATTATTGGCGGCTCGGCGTGGGTCATTTGACTCCGCAGGCCATGGGCGCCGCAAGCGCCATTACGCAGCCTGCGCCTGGAATTATGCACGTTCCGGCAACCCTGTACGTCGAAATCCCCCCAAACTGGTACGCGCAGTCTCTCTACCTGCTCGCCCTGATCCACTGCTTTTCCCCGCGCGCTCGCTACGCAAAGAAAAGCTCGGTTACGTCCCGCGCCCCCGTGGCCGGCTAAGGAGACCGCTTAGACGCCGATGCCTGGCTGACTCAGCCTCCCTGGTGTTTCTCTGCGATGCAGGAAACGTAATCGTGCACGACCTTGTAGGGTCTTGCGGTTCCCTGGCGAGACCGGATTGTGTCGAGGAACCGTTGTTCGAGGGTTTTGCGGCGGGCGGGATCGACGGCGTCGTAAAAGGCGGTTCCGGCGCCGGACTTCAACAGGTGATCGAGCACCTCTTCGGGCGTGTCGTAGTGGAACGTGATCTGGCCGTCCCAAAGATGTTGCGCCTCCAATCCGGCGGTTAGCAGTTCCGTCCTCAGGTGTTCCATATCGCGAGGAAAATCAAAGGCCACGCGTTTCTCCAACACGGACGGGTCTTCGGCGACTATCTCGTAGAAGATGTCGAGCGGCTCGCGCGGCGAGTTCTCTTTGTGGACGACGAACGCGAGGCGGCCGCCCGGGGCGAGCGCCCTGTTCGCACGGATGAAGAAGGGCGCAAGGGGGATGTAGCCCAGGACCCAACTCGAGAAGATCGTGTCGAAGGGACCGGCAGTCTCGATCAGTTTGAGCGCGTCCCCGGCCACGAACCGGACGTTGTCGATGCGTTTGGCCCGCGCCCGCACACGCGCCTCCGCCAACATGCCCTCCGACAGGTCCGCGGCGTATACGTCGCCCGCCGCGCCAATCCGGTCCGCAATAAGCACCGTGGCGTAACCCGTGCCGCACCCGGCCTCGAACACGCGTTGCCGGCCCTGGAAGGGCAACCTGTCCACGAGTTCATGCACGGGTTTGCCGGCCTCGGTGAGCCAGAACGCATCATAGGACCCGTGTATGCGGTCGTAAGCCTCCTTTAACTCCGGTGCGCCCACGTCGCCCTGGGCCTGGCTCCGAACCTGGAAAAAGCGGGGCACCGCGTGCCGCTTCGGCAGGTGTTTCTCGCAGAGCTTCGTTGACGCGTCCGAACCGAGCGGCAAATGATCCCCGCCGATATGGCGGGCCAGCGTCTTGCCCACGCAACAGGTCCGCGGCTTGCAGAACTGTTCGCCCATGCGGTCAAGAATCCGGGTGATCGGCTCGCGGGTCACGTTGCCGAAAGACAGGGGAACGAGATTGCAGGGGCACACTTCCCCGCTGCCGTCGATGTACAGGTGGGTCAGCCCGGCGCCGCAACCGAAAGCCCTGGCCGACTCGACATAGAGAAACGTGGACAGAATGGGCAGGTCGGGTCGTTCGGCCACTTCGCGCTGAAAATCGAGGATCCGTTGTTTCTCTTCCCGGCTGAGCAGAACATCGCGCCGGCCCGCGAGCTTGCCCGTGGCGCTCGGCTCGATGAGGTGTACCTCGAGCGCACCAGACCCGGCCGCAAACCGCATGAACGCCTCGAACCGCTCGGGCCGAAGCGCCTCGTGCGTTCCCACCGCAACGATATAGGGATACAGCCCCGCCTCGCCCGCCCGCGCGAGGGCCTTCACAGCGGAGGCAAAGGCCCCTTCCCGGCCACGCATGCGGTCATGTTCGGCGGCATCGACGGAGTCCAGGCTCACGCCCATGGCAAACAGGCCGCTGTCTTTGAGCGCCCGGGCGCGCGCCTGAGTGAGACCCGCCCCCGTCGTGTTCAGGAACAGGCACGTCTTGTCGCCGAACGCCCCGGCCACTTCTTCCAAATCCAAACGCAGCAAAGGCTCGCCACCAGTCAACGTGACGCTGACCACGTTGAGTTCCTGAAGCTGCCGGGCCGTTTCCTCGAGCGCCGAGAGAGGCATGTCCTGCTGGCTGCGCCCCGCATTGTAACAATGCCAGCAGTTGTACGGGCACCGGTTGGTCACCGCCAGCGTCACCGAAAAAAGGCTCCGTTGGCCAGCCTCGCCTATCGCGTTAAACTGCGCCGCCATGTTGTCGAACGCCCCGCTCGGATAAGGCGGGAAGTGCGTGTTCACCACGTGTTTTCCGTCAAACTCCACAACCTTCTCATGTTCGAGGTACTCCTTCAGGAACCCCGCCACCTGCGGATGCAGTTTCGAAAACGGCGCTTCGTGCAGAACCCGTGCGAGAAACTCCTGGCCTTTCATAGTCGTTGGCTCCTTTCCTCGGTTGCGACGGTTTCGGGGAAAGCAAGCCCCATGCCGCCAATCTGTCCGTACGCAAGTAATTGATTCACAAAGGGATAACGAGCATCTGGCCGTCTTGTTGGTGTGGGTTATTGCCGAACAGCATGCCTTGGGTGTACAATATGTGTTCATAAAATGTATAGGAAGGAGAGTGCCATGGCCCTGTTTCAAGACGCGGACAGGCGGTGTGCCGAGGCGTTGGTGGAGCTCAGTTACTGCAATCCGTTTCTGCCCGAGCGTATCGAGTATGAACGCATGATTCTGGGCGACGAATTCATTGGCACGGACGGGCCGTGGCACAAGCATGTCGAGGAACAGGAGGAACGTCCCAACATCGAGTTGCTCACGCAGCGCGCCAAGGTCCTGGCGGACGGCGCACGAGATCGCCTCCAGGCCGGCAAACAGTCCGGCGAGGCGGAACAAGGGTTGTACCACGACACCGTGCTCTACTACCTCTTCAACAAATACACCCAGCCGTTTTTCGAATACGTCATCGACACAGAGCAGGGCAACGCCGCACCAGGCGCCGCGGCGGGCCTCTACAACCGGCTTCAGGACGACGCCGTGCATTATCTCGGCATCCCCGGCGTTACGTTCGCCCTGAGCGAGACCGATCACGTGTTCGCATGCTTCTTCCAATTGCGGCGGGCGTGGCACAACATCTACGACAACATCATCGGCGGGTCGATGGCGTCGGCGCGGCTGCGCGCGGCCGTCTGGCAATCCATCTTCACGTGCGACATGCGCCGTTACCGCCGCGCGCTGTACACCCGCATGGGCGATATCACCACGCTCGTCACGGGCCCCTCCGGTACCGGCAAGGAATTGGTGGCCCGGGCTATCGCGTTGTCCCGGTATATCCCGTTCGATTCAAAAACCAGGCGGTTCGCCACAAACGTTGACCAATGTTTCTATCCTATCAACCTCTCGGCCCTCTCGCCGACGCTCATCGAGTCCGAGATGTTTGGCCACAAAAAAGGGGCCTTCACGGGCGCGATCGCCGACCGCGAGGGATTTTTTGAACTGTGTCCCGCGGATGGCGCCGTGTTTCTGGACGAGATCGGCGACCTCGACCCCGCCATCCAGGTAAAGCTGCTGCGCGTGCTTCAGACGCGCGTGTTCCAGCGGATAGGCGACACCAGCGACCGACGGTTCGAGGGCAAAGTTATCGCGGCCACAAACCGGGACCCGGCGCACGAAATGCAGGAAGGACGCTTCCGTCAAGACCTCTATTACCGGCTCTGCTCGGACCTGATCGTGACGCCGTCGCTGAACGAGCAGATACAAGGCTCCCCCGAACAACTCCACAACCTGCTCCTGTTCATCGCACGCCGCGTGGCAGGCCTCGAAGAAGCCGAACCGCTGGCCGGCGAAGTCGCGCACTGGATCCGGGAGAACCTCGAACCGGATTACGCCTGGCCCGGCAACGTCCGCGAGCTCGAGCAGTGCGTGCGCAACATCATGATCCGCAAAACCTACCAGCCGACACAGCGTTGCAACACCCTGCCCAAACCGCGCGAAGCCTTTCTTGACGCCGTCAAGGCGGGAAGGCTGACCGCCGACGACCTGCTGCGAAAGTATTGCACCCTCGTGTATGCCGAAACGGGCAGCTACCTCGAGACCGCGCGACGGCTTGGAATTGACCGCAGAACCGTAAAAGACCGCATCGACCCCCGGTTTCTCGAATCCCTTCGCGGGTTGTAGCGGCAACACCGAGCATGTAATATGAAACAAGTTGCTGAGGCGGCTGACACACGACAGGGCTGCCCCGCCCAGACTTTTCATGCTGGTAGTCCGTGCCACCACGTTCGCGGTAATGGGCAGCTTCTTGTGGATAGTGGTTGCCGCGGCGTTCCGGTTCGCCCGCGCAAAAACGCGCCCCGCGGAAACCACGACGGATGAATGAACTGCGCATGAGGGGAGATGCGGAAATACCATGAATAAATCACTCACCGTGGCCGGTCAGCAAACAGCCGAACAGGGATTTTGCACACGCCCCAAACTGTTGCTGGCGGCATGTTGTCTTCTGCTGGGCGGGGTTTCGTGTACCTCCCACTATGTCCGTGGAACGCCGCTTGATCAACCCTGCGGCATGCTTACCCCGGAACAACTGGCCGTCATCCGCGACAACATCGCGCGCGAACCCTGGCACGGCGCGTACCTTGCGCTTCTCGAAAATGCCGATCAGGCGCTCGAGCGCGATCCGCATCCTGTCGAGGTTTTCAAGGTGCCGTCCTACTATGCGCACCCGCGCGACCACATGCAGGCCAAAGAGCCGTTAAGCTCCGACGCCCAAGCCGCACACACCCTGGCATTGGCCTGGCATCTTGCCGATGCGCACCAGGACGCCTATGCCGCAAAAGCCGCGTCGATCCTCGATGCATGGGCTTCCACCAACACCTCCGTCCGCGGGAAAGAGTCGGCCCTGGTCTTCTGTTATGCGGGTACACCGCTGGTGCTTGCCGCGGACCTTCTCGCCGACAACGCGGCCTGGCGGGACGGTCCCCGGGAACGGTTTCTGGAATGGACGGAAAACGTTTTTCTTCCTGCTGCGCAATCAATCTCATGCCGAAGGAACAACTGGGGAGCGTGGAGCCTATTCGCCATTTCGGCGGGAACCAGCCTCCTACAGGCGCCCGGTGGGATTGACGAGTGTGCCGCAAAACTGCGCCGGCGCATTGAAACCCACATAGACCACAACGCCGAACTCCCGCACGAAAACCGCCGCACCAACAGCGGCATGCGCTACACGGCTTTCGCGCTTCTGGCCATGACGGCGTCCGCACAGATTATCCGAAACAACGGCGGAGACGATCTCTTTCAACACGTGGACGCGGATGGAATAGGGATCGAGGCCGCTCTGGAAAAACATTTTGACTACTGTCTCGACCCGGACTCCTGGCCGTACCGGCCCGCGACCGGTGTGATCGGTTGGTTGCAGCGGATCCTGTACCCTCGCGCCGACAGCTTGCTGATTCCGTCGCCGACGGCCGATTCCGGTTCACTGTTTGAGGCCATGTCTGCCGAGTATCGTAACCAAGCATGGGAAAACTGGACGGCTTCCGCGCGCCCCATCCACGGCGGCCGTGGCTGGCTGCAGCCAACGCTCACCCGCCAGCGATGATAGCCTTCAGCGTTACGCCGGCTCATAACCCACCGCGCAACGCCTTGAGGCTTTCCAGGCGCGGGACGGAGTAGGTGCCCATATGCATTTGGTCGAGGATGGACTGGTCGGTGGAGAACAGCTGGGCGTGGGCGTAGTCGATTTTTTTGCTCTTGACGAGGCCGTAGAGGTAGCTCTCGAACAGGAACGAACTGCCGACGGTCTGCTGCATGCCGATCCGAATCGCGTCGGTATCGCCGTCGATGATGCCGTCGTTGATGGGCTTGATGTCGTTGAACATGAACTCGAGCGCAGGGACTCTCCCGCCGCCGATCTTGGGCACGAGCCGCTGGCAAATAATGCAGCGGATGCTGTCGCGCAGTTGCAGCTTGACGAGGTCGCGCTCGACCGGGTCGAAGAAACTGACGATGCGGTTGATGGTTTCGGAGGCGGTGTTCGAGTGCAGCGTGCTGATGACGAGGTGGCCGGTTGCGGCGGCGTTAATGGCGGCGCGAATGGTGTCGGGGTCGCGCATCTCGCCGATAAAGATGACGTCGGGGTCGTGGCGCAACGCGCCGGTGACGGCCTCGTTGAACGAGTCGACATCGACACCGAGGCAGCGCTGCGACATCAGTGATTTCTTATTGACGTGTACGAACTCGATCGGGTTTTCGATCGACAGGATGTGCAGCGATTTGGTGCTGTTGATGTAATCCAACAGCGTGGCGGACGTGGTGGTCTTGCCCGAACCCGTCATGCCCGTCACCAACACCAGCCCGTGGTGGTAGCTCGCCAGTTTCACCATCATGTCGCGCGGAACGTTCAGATCCTCGAAGGACGGGATTTTCTCGGGCAGGAACCGGAACGTGCAGTGGACCGCGCCGGATTTGTGAAACGCCGAGACGCGCGAGTAACCCAGCCCCACCTGGTGAAAGTTGAAACTGGTCTGCTTGGTCTTCACGAACTCATCCCAATACAGGTCGGGTGTGATCTGCCTGATCAACGCCGTGATCTGCACGCTCGACAGCGGCGCCATGACTTCCGAGTGCATCGTCTGCCCGTCCACGCGGAATACGGGCGTCTCGCCGGGCGTGAGGTGGATGTCGCTGGCTTTGTACTGTATCAGCGCCTGGAACATAAGCTCGACGTTGATAGGGTCAATACGGAAATTGTCGCCGTAGATGCGCCAGATCTCGGGCAACGTGATGCAGCCAACGTATTTTTCCGCCGCGGCCTTGCTCTTGGGGCTGGATGGCGTGGCGAGCGGCGGGCACTGGATCGTGTAAAGGCCCGATTCTTCCACCACCGTGCTCACATCGGCATATTCGGCGGCGACCGCCTTGATCGCGGCCACCCAATCGGCGGTGAGCGGCCGGATCTTCAGTTCGAACCGATCAAACTCCTTCTCGAAATCCGCCCGTTCCGCCACAAAATCTATCCAGTCGCCTCGGCACACCAGCTTGCGCGGAATCCCTTCCCGCTTGCTGACCTCGCCTTCCACCGTTGCAATGACTTTTCCGATGGTTTTGTGGTGCCCGGTGCCCAGGATGATTTCCGACATGCCCTGCGCCTCCTGTCTACGGCGGCTAAGAAGCCGCATTCAGAATCTTTGTTCGCGACCTTGAGCCAACATCTACGCGTCGTACGCAGACGTCGCGAACCAAGATTCTAAGGAGCCTTTTCTGCAAATAACCATAACCAGGCCACTTCGTCTGTATTGATGATACACTCCCTGTACTAAATGGTAAAGTTTCGTGTTTTTCGCCGGCCGGTTTCACCCAAATCCATGTAACCTCCTGCCCCGGCACAAGTTCCACCAATTGCGGTCAACCGCACAAAAAGGTAAAATTGTGGCGGGAGAAGGAGCGGACATGGGCAAGAAGTTCTTAACCGGCGCTAAAACGTTCGCAAAAAACCTCGGGTTCCATGCCAAACGCGTCATCGCCAGGCACGAATCCGCCGGGGAAGCCTTTCAGATGCTCCGCCAGGATTCCAAGAAACTGGCCAACATGCTCGCCCCGGCCGAGGTCCTCCCGGAAACCCGCAAACACGCCCAGAAACTGCTCGACAAAG
>DATKVG010000005.1:0-54399 GCA_035530195.1 Bathyarchaeia archaeon
ACCCAAAGGTCGGCGGTTCGAATCCGCCCCCCGCTACCAAGTATTTACTGGGACTTGCAGCGGCGCCACAGGCGTTGCAGGTCCTTT
Organism: Bathyarchaeia archaeon; assembly: GCA_035530195.1. Taxonomy (GTDB): domain Bacteria; phylum Hydrogenedentota; class Hydrogenedentia; order Hydrogenedentales; family SLHB01; genus JAPLKX01. The sequence continues at coordinate 88 of DATKVG010000005.1, forward strand.
TTCAATTGGAAAAGGCTGATCGCGCCCGCCTCCCTTGCACCGTGGCGGGCTATACTGGCCGTTGGCAGTGGTTGGGATTGTGGCGGTCACGGGGCAAAGGGTTTGGCGCGCTTCAGTTCCTCCAAATCTTTACTGAACCCAAAGCCAGGCGTAGTGGGCACACTCAGAGCGCCATTCACAAGCTGGACGGGTGGGTCGAACCAACCGCCGGTTTCCGGGACATTGCCCTTGTACTCTTGATAAGGTGCCATGTTCGGAATGTATGAAGCGAAATGCATCATGTCGGCGTAACCCAACCCTCCGGAAAGATGAAGCGCCAGTGTAAGACCTGCCCGCCCCGCCATTCGCGCTACGCGCGTTGCTCGGATAAACCCGCCGTAGTAACGGAGATCCGGTTGAACGACCCGGATTGCCCCATGGCCTATCATCCAGCGGAATCGCCACGCGCTGCTTTCCTGTTCGCCGCCGGCGACGGGTATATGGAGGGCATCCGCGACTTCCTTCGTTTCCTCAAGATGATCAAAAGGACACGGCTCTTCAAAGTAGGCGTACTGGTGAGCCTCCAGCAGCTTGCCGATCTCGATCGCCTCGGGAGCATCGTAGGAACCGTTTGAATCCGCATACAGTGTCAAACCGTCCCCTAACGTTTTGCGGGCCAACTCGATGAGTTTCTCGGAGCGGCCCGGGAGGGAGTCGGCATTATTGCTCATGCGTCCGCCGACCTTGAACTTCAATGCCTTGGCGCCGGTTTGTTCGACTAAGTGCTGAAGCACGGCCACCTCTGCTTCGGCTGTATTGCCGCGGTTTCCGCTGGCGGCATAAACTGGCACTTCCGTACGAAGCACATCGCCGAGAAGCTCCCCCACGGGCCGGCTGGCGATCTTTCCCAACATATCGAGAATGCTGAACTCAACCCAGGCGACGCAGCACCAGAGGGCGAGGCTCGACATCTTGTAATTGCTCTGGTAGACGTAAACGCCATCGATCAGTGAATCCAAGTCCCTGGCATCCTTTCCTAGGAAGAATGGGATAACGAGTCTTTGCAGGATTGGATAAAGACAGGCAGCCCGATCGTCGGGGACGGAAATCCCCTCCGCGCCGTCCGCCGAGCGCGTGCGAACGAACCAGTTTCCTCCACCGCTGAGCAACTCTACCGACGCAATCTTCACAGGCGAAGTGAACAACGCCTTCTTGAGGACAGGCGCTGCCGCAGCTCGGTCGAGCTCCGCCAGAACCGCTTGTGATGCGTCGGTAGGCAAGGGCATGGAGGTCAAGACGCCGCCACTTACCGACGAAATGAGGAAATTACGACGATCCATGCTCTGATACTCCCTTGGCCGCGTAACGGCACACAATTCGGACGCTTCTCACTTAAAAAACACCAACATTCTCCATCAGGGCCACGTATTCCTTGCGTTTCTGCATATCTGGTGAACGGTTGTCACCCTGTTCGGCTTCCATCTCCTTGAGTTCTGCCTGGTATCGCCGGAGCTTGTTTTGCAGCGCCCGGTACACGGCATCGGCGATGGCCTTGGACGTCATGTGGTTGTTGCAGAACGGCGACTCTTCGAGCAATGCGTTGTCCAGCGTCTCGGTCCATATCGGTGGTAGGGCTTTGGCGCCGGCGAAGGCCCCGGCCAGTGCGCCTGCGCTGGCCGCATTGCAGTCCGCATCGCGTCCATAGTTACACGCTACCTCGACCGCGAGCTTCGGATTCCCTTTGGCTATCTTAAAGCAGCACAACGCCACACCGACGTTCTCGCTGATGCATGACAAACGCCAGGCGCTCATCTTGTTGTGCGTGTAGTAGGGGCTGGCCGGATTGCCGTACATGTCGCACAACTCTTCGCGCATCTGCCGGTTCTTAGGGTCGGTGTACTTCTCAACAATTGCCAGGGCATGCCGCAGCTCGGCCTGGCATGCGGGGCTGCCGTATGCCAGCGCCTGCTCGATCACCGAATCGACCGTGGCGCCCGGCAACAGGGCCAGTGAGACCGCGGCGTTATAGACCGCCCCGTAGTCAAACGCAGTATCATCCTCGGACTCATAGTAGATCCTGCCGATGTCCTTCATGTCCGCAATCGCATCCTCGGGGCACCCGGCATTGATGCAGGGAATGGCCTGGAAGACCCTGGCCGTAAAGTGCAGGTTGGGAGACAAACCCTTGCAGGGCCCAAACTTGGTGTTGGGAAGGTCTTCTACCGTGCTGCCCCATTTGACGAACTGCCACAGGAGCAGATCGTGAATCATGCTGAGATGTTTCATGTCCGGCATTTCCCAATCCAACATCCAGACCTTCAGCAACTCATCGGCTGTGAATCGGTCCTGCTTGTACGCAACCGCATTGCACATGGCACGCATGCGCTCGGCCCCGTCTTCCGTGCCCTTGGGCGGCAGGTCATACCAACCGTACTTGTCTTCAATCTTTTGGCGTCCCCAGTGTCCGTCGGCGTTAGTAGTGCCCAGGTTCTCGATTGGTGCACCCATGGCACAACCCGAATTAAAGGCCGTGATGCATCCTAAAATGCGATCGTGAATGGGTGAGTAAGACACCGGGCCGTCATTATTGGAGATGATGTAGGTGAGCCGGTTATTCCGCCCTATGTTAACGCCAAACCGGTTCGACAATCTCAGCATGATCGTCTCGTCGTCTTCCGGAATGTCATCGTTGCGTATGTTCAGTGTGATATAGCCGGCTTTCTTCCCGGCCGGGATCACCAGAGGCCCCGGGTTAATCGTATAGTCGCTCTCCGGCGCTGCCAAGACGTTCTGCACGCTGTAATCGATCGCCGCATCCTGGTCAAGGGCCTTATCCAGCACGACCTTGATCTCAACCGGCGTGTTGGACTCGTCACTTCGAATCGCCCATCGCTCGAACTGGGCTTCCGCAGCTTCATCGTCTAGGATCTCCGCGACAGCCGTACTTGCCTGTGCGTGAATGTCGTATCTGTCGTCAGGAACAAGGGTAAGCACTACCGTCTCCGTACCCTCCAGAATCGCGTCATCCTTCACGTCGATCTCAATGTTCACGTGCTGCTCACCCGCGGGTATCTTGACAGACTTCTTCACCGGCCTATAGTCAGCCCCACTGAGCGCAGTTCCCCCTATCGCGTAGGCTACTTTTAGCGCCTCGTTCACAGGCTTTTCCGTCCACACCTGGAATCTGAGGTTACCCTCCCCTTCCTTGCATGTCCACGTCTCGGCGATCACCGAGACTACCGGCTTGCTCGAAATGGCGCCAGACACGGTCATCACGCTGGAGAGCAACCCCAGCGTGGCGACAAGACTTACGGTGTATCTCATCCCTCTTCTCCTGGTCTTCATTTCCCCAGCGACTGCTTCTCACATTATATCCGGAATTTCCCATATGAACTCACCGGTGACCACCGCTGGTAAGGTTGAACCAGCATCCAACAACTTTATCATTGCTGTCAAACCGTCGTTTGCCTTTTTGGGTGGGCCGTGAAGAGTTCGTGCCCGCGGATTTTGGACACAAGTTTGACCGGGGGGCCATCATCGTAAGTCCTTGCCCACCAACAAGGACGAATTTTCAGCAACCACAGTGCCTCCGATGGCGCCTATTGAACCGCAAACGGCCTCTGAGAAGGTCCCAGTGGAAAATCGACCTTGAGAATTGGTAGCGAGTGTCATTATCGTACTTTGAAATCCGCTTGCGATGGACGTGAGCGGCCGTATATGGGAAATCTCAATGAAAACCACTCGTCGACAGTTCATGAGTGGTGCCATTGCCGGCGGGCTTGCCGGAGCGGCACCCGCGCGTGCGCGCGCGCAGATGAGGGGCGCGGCGGAGCGCCATGGGACCGATTACAGTCGGCTTGATGAAATACTCAAGCAGCCCATCCTGAAAAAAGAGTTGTTTCCCAACCCTGTTCTCATAGAGAGCCTCGAACTGCTCCGTTACCAGAATCGGTTTCTGTGCCGCGTGCGTTCGAGAGATGGGGCGGAAGGCATGTCAGTCGCTCACAGCACCATGAGATCGCTCTATCCGATCTTCGGCCACGCGTTACGGCCGTTCTTCATCGGCCAAGACGCGCGCGAACTTGACCGTCTGCTCGAAAAGGCAATGGTCTATCAGTTCAATTTCAGGTACAGCGGTATGGCGCTTGGGATTCCCCTGGCGACAATCGAATTCGCCATTCTCGATATGCTGGGTCAGATCGCCAACAGATCAATCGGGCAACTGATCGGCGAAATCCACCATCCGAAAGTCGACGTATATCAGGCTACCGAATACCGCGAGAAGTCCGTCGAAAAATCACTGGAACTCATCAAGAGGGACGTGGCGGAATACAACTGCAAGGCGGTCAAGATCAAGATTGGCGGCCTGATGTTCATGTACAAAGCCCTCGACACCGTCGGCCCTCCCGGCCGGACCGAACGGATGATCCCTCTCATCCGCGAGACATTCGGCGATACCATGGCCCTGTACGCAGATTCCAACGGCTTCTATTCAGTGGACGAAGCGATCCGCGTCAGCCGATTATTGGAGGAGTACAAGTACGGATTCTTCGAGGAGCCCGTTCACTTCGACTGGTACGAAGAAACCAAGCAGGTGGCCGATGCGGTCGATATTCCTATAGCGGGCGGTGAACAGGAATACAGCCTGCACGGCTTCCGATGGCTCGTTGCCAACGATGGGCTTCAGATAGTCCAGCCCGACAATTACTATTTTGGCGGCATGATCCGGTCGATGCGGGTCGCGCTGATGGCCCACGCGTACGGGAAGAAGTGCACGCCCCACATGTCGGGCGGAGGACTCGGATTCCTCTACATGATCCACTTCGTGTCGGCACTGCCCAATGCGGCCGATCACCACGAGTTCAAGGGACTCAGCACATACGTCGACTATGAGTGCAAGACATCGCCGCTGCAAGTGGAGGATGGCAAGCTCACCGTCCCCACCGGCCCCGGATTAGGCGTGGAGATCGACCCCGATTTCATCAAGAAGCACGAGGTCGTGGAGTTCTGATAACAGGTACTTGGGTGCTGCGTCCCAGGGGAAAGCCCGTAAACACAAACAGAGGTTCCGGTTCATCGAGGCATAAGGGGTTCTTGGCGTAATTTGATTGTTGCCTTTTCAAGATTGAATCTATACCTGGATTTACCCCTTTTTTGTAAGACGGAGAAGTTATACCAGAAAACAAGGCCGTCACTGCTTATCCATTTACTGGGTATACGGGGATGATATCGCGATTCGCTGAAATCTGTTTTTTCCACGGCAATGGTCCAGGGTCCCCAGGGATTGGGTGCGTCAAAGATGCCGAGATAGCGATCATAATTCCCGTCATCCTTCCATGGAAGAGTAACCAGCATGTATCGTTTGATACCCGGGTTGTATACCAGATTCGGGCGATAGCATTTTCCTATCGCCTCGAAGACAGGTTTACGGCCGGCAAAGTTATCCGTCCAGCGTGGCTGACCGGCGTCCCAACCGGCAAAATATTCGTAGGCGCTCTTGTGGGTGATGCTGTCTACGGGAACTCTTGCCATCAAGAAATTGTCGTAAATCTTATAGGCGTCACTTCCGTTGTGAGCAATGAAGTAAGCGTAACCGTCCTTGTTTTCGCTATAGTCCTGGCCCATATTGAGCCAGTCTGCCAAGCCGATTTCGGGCCAGTTCCATTGCGATTCGACCCAGCTTGCCCCCTTGTCTGTTGACCAGAACAGGCTGGTTCCCGTGCCTTGGGTAGTGAGATTGCGAACCAGCGCATACAACACACCTTTGATGCAGATCAATCCCGAAGCTTTACGCCCCTTTGGACCGGCTCCTTTGAATTCAATGTCAGGGGATGGAATATTCTTAGCCTCAATGTTGGGAGGCGTGCCGACGAGCTCAGCAAATCCGTTGCTGGTCCAATGGTTACGTGGGATATCAAATCCCACACCGTCGCAATACATGGTGTAAAGCTTTCCGTCATCAGCCCAAGTTATGGGAAAATTATCTCCGTCCCCAAAGGAAATTTCGCGTGTGTCTTCAATCATAATGTCTTCAATAACCGGGCTGGGAGGGTAATCCTGGGCCCAGGCAGAAGAGACCCACAACAGAAGAATCATCCCGAATAATGTCTGCAGGATTTTAGTCTTGCCGTTCATGTTTTCTGGTCACTCTTTCATATTATATTGTTATTCAATACTTATGATGGTTGAGGGGTGCGAAAACGCGTGCGCGACGTCACCATTATGATTTTAGCGTCGACCGTCCTTGAGTTAACCAGAAAGCGCGTGTTGATTCAAGCGTCTGGAATCGGGAGCGGTGTCCTTCCTGAAAACTTATGCGGCCGTCGGTAGCGCGATTGACGTGCGAAATATCATGATGGGCGACTGTCCGAGTTGATGTTCTGAACCCAAGAATCGACTCTTGATTCAGTCTTCATGCACGACAACGCGACAAGGCTACACTCAGCCTTTCTAACCGGGACCTGCTTGTTGGGCAACAGGCTTGCGGAGATGTGCCACTTTTTTTGAAGAACATGTGTTACATGAGGTAGCATGTGCCGCAGAGTTGAACGAAGCTAAGTGGTTGGCGCTGCGCTAATTGCTTGCTATCAAAGGGCTTGCGAGGATCGGCGTTATTCCTCTCATAACCCAAAGGTCGGCGGTTCGAATCCGCCCCCCGCTACCAATTGGTATCAAAGGACTTACGGAAATCCGTAAGTCCTTTTTTTGTGCCGAAAAACGGCCATTGTACAGTAATTTGTACAGTGAAAATCTTGCCGGGTGCGAAAGGAGGACACAGTCGGTTGCGCACATCGCCTAACTCAACGTGGTCTACACGAACAGAGGAGGTTGCGCAATGGCTGGTCTCATCAAGCGCGGGAAGACGTATCACGCGGTCTATTACGTCGGCGGCAAGGAACGCCGACGCTCCCTGGAAACCACATCCTACCAGGTGGCCAAGGAACGGCTACGGAACCTGGAAACATCTCATGGGTACTTTTCTCCCCGTTGCAACAAGCTGCTCTTTATATTGGGGGTACGGAAATATAGACGGCCTGTGGCGCGCCCGGTTCCTTGGACACAGGTTTGCGGTAAGTTCTTTTGCGTTTTTTGAGGCATGAGCAGGTCTATCATCCGATGATGGGGAGAGAGGGGCATGGCACCAATTGACTACCACGCCCCGCCCACCGCTGTCTGTCAGGACAGCCCTCATCGTCTGATGAGCCTGGCCCCGGTATCCCTTGACGGGTTGCTCGCCAGCAGAGCCCATCTCCGTTTCCCGCGGCACTGGACAGTGTAGCACGTTCATGCCGCCACCTGCAGCGCAAACTGTTCGCGCACTTGATGAGGGCTCAGGAACCTGTTCTTCTCGAGTCGCCAACACCGGTTGTACCGTTCTATGAACTCGCCGACCGCCTGGCGGACCTCCGCAATCGTGCGGAAGGATCGGCCGTAAATGGCCTGCTCCTTGAGAGTGCGGAAAAACCGCTCGGCGACACCGTTGGTTTGGGGTTGCTCCAAAAATGCAAAGCTCGGCGCAATGCCCCAGAATTTCACCTGATTCTGGAAATGGTCGGAAAGGTATTGCGTGCCGTGGTCCATCCGCAGCGCAAGGCCGCGGGCGGCATCCTGGCCCACGTGCCCGAACTGCGCCAGGACTCCCTGCGCCACTGGCTCGAGCGCCGCGAACCGGTCGCCCTTCTTGGTCACGTGCCAGCCCATGACTTCGGCATTCCAATGTTCCACCGCCGTGAAGATCCACGCGTGGCCTTCCTCCAGTGTAAACACCTTCGTGCCGTCCACGCCCCACATCTCGTTGGGACGGTCGGTTGTGATAGTCCCTTGGTGCTCGTTGGGCGGGGCCTGGGGCCGGCGGTAGGGCGAGAGCAGGTTGTGCTCGCGCATAATCCGCAACACCCGCTTGCGGGCGACCGCTATCCCCTGACCGTATTTGAGCCGCATCCAAACCTTGCGGTGCCCCTCGCCGGAAAACGGCGACGCCGCAAGGTCGGCGCGGATCAGTTCCAGCAGTCGCGCGTCCGAGTAGTCCGTCTTTGGCCCGCGTTTTTCCACCGGCCGCTCCGGCGCCGCTTCCCGCTGCTGTTGCGCGTAAAGCGTAGAACGGGGAAACTGGCAGGTCGCGCAGACCCGCTGAACCCCGTAGGCTTTCCCGGTCGTGGGCGACTCTTCCCGGCTCACTTCCACGACCTCTTGCCGGGTAAAGGGCGGCGCAGATCTCTTTCCCGGCGAAGCAGTTCATTCTCCATCGACAACTCGCCAATGTGCCGCTTGGCGCTGTCTAACTCGATGAGCAGCGGATCGCCGGTGCGGTCCCGCAGTGCCTCGTCGATCCCCAGCAACGCCTTTTCCCGCCACTGTTCGAGCCGGTAAATCTCCACCCCCAACTCCCGGCTCAACGCATCCACCGGCTCGCCCCGCAACAACCGCAACACTACCTCGCGCTTACGCCGCGCACTCCACCGTTCATTCGGCCCCAAAGGCCCCTGCTTCTTGCTCTGCTCTTTGCTCATCGACGACCTCCTTGGTTACACAGATTAACTTAATTCCGTGTCCAAGAAAATCGGGGCCGCCGCAAAATATAGACGGCCTCTTCTGTGGCCTACTTCGCCCGGTGTAACCGGCGAGAATCACCTGTTGAGCCGGCCACTCTTATTCTGGTCGTGTTAAGTTTTGTACTATGCTCTCCACTTCTGCTAACAAAACCGGTAAATCTTCGGTAGCTGTTTTCCAGACAAGATCAATATCGATATCGAAATACGCGTGAACGACGCGGTTGCGCATGCCGATCATGGCCGCCCACGGGATTTGGGGATTGGCATCATGCAATGATTTGGACAGGCGTGCCGAAGCTTCTCCTATGACCTCAATGCAACGCACAAGACCGTGCTGCAAGAGTCGGTTCCTCTCAAATGCGGAACGGTCAATATCTTCCACATATTCTAACGCTTCCCGCGCGGAATCAATAATATGTTGCAGGCGGACTTGGTCATCGTTAAGCAGCATACTGCACCACCGAGTTCTTTACGACCTGATCGCGAAAATAGCGACTCAGATCATTTTTGGTGCGCATATCCGCTTTACGCCCGATCATCTCTGAAAGTTCAATTTCCATCCCAGACAAACGGATCAGACCCGGGATATGGTCAGGATGAAACTCCACGAGAAAGTCCACATCGCTGTCTGGACCGAACCTGTCGGTAAGGACCGAGCCAAAAAGTGAGAGTTTGACTATGTGGTGCTCTCGGCAGAAAGCACCAATCGCGTCTTTATCTATTTGAATTGGCAACTCCATCATGGGGTCGACTCCTTTTCTGCCGTCAATTATAGCACGGGTTCGGAAAAGCCATCACGCGGCTTCTCTGTAATACGATTTGATGATGCCCGAATGGTGAAGAAATTCAACCGATACTCAGAGCCTTGTGACGCAGGCTGTTGAAGGTCGATTGTTGGCCTGATTTTCGATCGTGATTTCCTCTTTTGTGGGCGAGGGCTCGTGTTCCTGCCGTTGAATGCGCGGTGCAGGCGCAGTTCCCCCGCGAAACGGAACGTATGAGGGGAGTTATTCAGGCGGCTTTACGGTAGTAGTAGCGGAGCATGCCGCCGAGGCGATTGTGGCAGGCGATGCTTCCTTCGACGCGTCCGACTGCTTCATCTGGCTCGATGAGATTGTTGCCGAGTCCTTGATGATTGCGCTCGTGGTGATAATGTGCTTCGAACTCGGCCAAAGCGCGGCGAAGCGATTTCTCTCCGAAGAAGATCATTCGGCTGAGGCATTCTGATTTCATGGACCTCATGTATCGCTCAAGATTGGCGTTCAAATTCGGACTTTTGGGTGGAAGTAGAACGGCCTTCGTATCCGAGCCTTCGAGCACGCCGCGAAACGCGAGGAAGTTGGTGTCTCGGTCGACCAGCACATACCGGCTCTCACGAAGGAACTCGTCGTAGCAGTCGGTCAGGTTTCTCGCGACTTGTTGCACCCACGCAGCGTTTGGATTGGGGGTGACGCCCCCGATCTGAATGCGGCGCGTGGACAGTCGCATGGCGACCAGAATGTAGAATGTGACCAAGCCGCCCCGCGTCCATACTTCGATCGTCGTGAAGTCCACTGCGGCGAGTACTTCCCAATGCGCTCGGAGAAACGTCTTCCATGTTGTCGTCCACTGTCGGTCTGGCGCCGGCTCGATGCCGTGTTCCCTCAGAATGCTGCCGATGGTCGTGTCCGACAGCGTCAAGCCGAGATTCTTCAGCGCGCCCTGAATCCGGTCATATCCCCATGTCGGGTTCTCCTGGGCCATTTGTACCACGAGCTTGGCAATCTCTTCTTGGGTACGAGGTCGACCCACTCGCTTGCGCAGCGCGCTGAAGTCCCACTTCTGCGCCACCAACTCCCGATGCCAACGTAAGAACGTGTCAGGCGTGACAATGGTCGTCAGGTCACGAAGCAACCTTCGGCCAAGGGCTTTGGCTTTCACTGCCAGCCGACGACGCTGATCGTCGTTCAATAGGATGCGGCCCTTACCCAGCTTCTCCCTGAGCACTTGGTTCTCCACCTGCAAATACTCGATGGCGCGTTGCTGTTCACGATTCAACTGTGAGGCCAGAAACAAGACGATCAGGTGCCAAGGCCTGAGTATGAAATCCAACATGCGGTCAGCCACTCCTTTTCAAACAGAAAAGAAGCATGATGCCCGCACATTCACGTTCAGTCAATCAGTTCAAACCCCAAACGCGGCTTCACCGCAACTCACATTGCCAAAACCGGTCGCGCATCGGTGGAATGTCCTGATTATGCGGGGAAGCCACAGGAACACCCTCTGCTATTCTGCGTGGACCATCCGTTTTAGCCATCCGTCCGGATTACAGACATGAACTTCCAGATTGGAATAGGTTTTGGCATAGCCATCGACATTCAGCGGGCCGACTACATAGTTGCTACCGCTCGGGTAGTATGAGCGGAACACGGCCATCCCCGCAGGATCGAACTGGCGGGGATCCCACTTGCATTCGATGACGTCCACCCTGTCACGGCTGTGTGCAATCACGAAGTCCACCTCGTGCCCGGCGGCGTCGCGCCAATATTGAACCTGCCATTCATGGCCATGCGCTAGCAGGTACTCCAGCACAAGATGCGCCCAAAGTGTTCCGTAATCCGAAGGTCGCAACGGATCCCAACCGCGGCTGAAACTGACGAACCCTGTATCGAACGCATAGGCCTTGGGCATCTTGACGAGTTCGCCTTGACCGCCACCATGGAACGGACGCACGACCGTAAGCGCATGCGTCGCCTCCAAAGCGCGAACATGGCTGTCGACGGTTGGACGGCTGATGCCAAGCGCACGCGCAACGCCAGAGATCTCCAAGAGGCCCCCGCTTTGCTTCATCATATACTCAAACAGCGAATTGAACTTGTCCGGATCGCGGAAAGCGAAGATTCGCTGAATGTCCCGGGCGTAGAACGAGTCCATCCACTCTCGATAGAAACTGGGGGATTTCTTTTCCGCCAGCAACGCATCAGGAAGACCCCCGTGATAAAGCCGCTTGAGCAGCGGGGATTGGTTAAACGCCCCAAGTTCGTCCCAAAGTATCGGTGTCAGGTGGACGAGCCGTTTTCGTCCCGTTAGCGTGTCCCGAAACTTGCGAGATGCGGCCAGCGTCGAAGAACCGGTCGCCAGAATCCTCAAGTGCGGGAAGACATCGGCCCCTATCTTTAGCAGCCGGCTCGGATCCGAAAGCTGGTGAATCTCATCAAAAACCACGATGGGCCGTTCAACGTTTCGAAAGAAAAGCTCCGGGTCAGCCACCATCTCCGCGACCGTCGGCAGATCGCAGTTGACGTAATGGATACGCTCATCCCCAAGGCTCCGTGCTAGTGTCGTCTTTCCAACCCGCCGCACCCCGGCAAGCCACACGATCGGCGCTTCCGCCCATGCGCTCTCAATTCGATCAATCCAAAATGGCCTCTTAACCATGAGAACATACTTAGCAAATTCTCGATAAAGATGTCAAGTGTGATTGTGCGCGATTTGGCGTGCCTATACATAGATGTTCGCCTTGTCCTTGTGGAGTGTCTGCGGAGTTGGTACAATACGGCTAACGTCGATCCGGGAACTCAGCATCCGGATCTGCGCCTGGAACAACTGAAGATGAACGTTATACCTAGGCCCAAGTCATCGCAAAGCGAGAGACAATAACGAGAAATCGAGGCGCTTCTTGCGGATTTCCGCCGCCGCGCCGGATGAGTCCAAAGCCGCGTAAGTGCTTGGTACGAGACGATGGCTATAAAAAAGCACCCCCAATACGAGCCATTGAATGGCGAGAAGAGTCAAGCCGAGACCCGAGGGCTGCCGTCGAACGCGCTGCAGCGCCAGGAGCGTACCACATCCGCAGCGCGCGTGTGTTACTTAAATTGTTACTTAAAAACTGGCGAACATGGTCAACATGGAACACATGGACAGGTAGTGGCCGCGGGAGGTATCCCGTTCGTACGTCGTAAGTTATAGATATTGCAAGGGGTTAGAGAAAAACACCAGATAAGTCTCATAACCCAAAGGTCGGCGGTTCGAATCCGCCCCCCGCTAGGGTTTGGATCTTCGCCCAGCGTGTGGCGGCGGTTTCCCAGACGGCGCGGCGGTCGGACCGGGTCAAGATGAAGGCGTACGAGGCCGCGCAGAATCCCGAAAGCAACAGGATGCGGACGGCCACCGAGTACGGCTGCGGCAGCGAAAAAGTCAGCAACACGCCCACGAACCCCGCGGCCGACAACGCATAGGTTCCCCAAAATCGTTTAACGTCGAACGGCACCGGGTATACGCGCTGCGCGATAAAGTAGGCCAGCCCCAGTTCCAATGCAAACGCCGCGAACGTCGTGACGGCTGCCCCTTGAATACCGTAGCGCGGAATTACCAGGAGCGACAACACCACTTTGACGCCGCCCGCCGTGCAAAATACGACCGACGACCACACGGTTCGTTTGGCGATGCCGAACGCGGCGCCGATCAAAACCACGACACCGTGCATGGCGAACGAGAACGCGATCCACGGAATGACGTAGTGGGCGCCCGCGAACACCTTACCCGGCGCGAAAAACCGGGCCAGTTCCGGGGCGAGCGCCGCGGTGGCCATCGCCATCCCGAACAGGAGCAACTGCAACGCCAGCACGCTTTTGGCAATCGATCCGCGGCTGCCGGTTTTGGCGAGGTTCAGCGCGGACGGCACCCACGACAGTTGCAGCGCCTGGATCAGCAGGCTCAGCGACATCCCCACCTTGAACCCCAGGCTGTACGGCGCCATGGTCTCGAGAGACAGGTAGCTCCGGAGGATATAGCGATCGGACACGGTCAGCAGCGCCCCGCCCACGCCCATCGGCAGTAACGGCAGGCCGAACGCCAGCAGCGGCTTGAGTTTTTTGTAGTCAAAGGCGGGATGAATCCAGTGGCGTGTCACGACGAGGCCGGCGGCGGTCAGTACGGTCAAGCCGATGATCTCGCCCCACAGGATGCCCCGGATGCCGCTCCGGAACACGACTAGCAGCAGAAAAATGGTTCCGGGCCCGGCGACGCCTCTCACCAGTTGCAGCGCCGAATAGGTAAATGTTTTTTCCTGTGCGCGCAGGAGCGCCAGGGGTTGCAGGCTCAATGCGGTCAGGGCGGATACGAGCACCGTGAGCCGGAACAAGTCGCCGAGTTCGGCTTCCTTGAACAGCATGCCGGCGAGGTCGTCGGAGAAGTAAAACAGCAGGCTGATCGTCGGGACGAACATGGCCAGCAGAAAAATCAGGCTGGTGTTGTAGAACCGCCGTTGTTCGACGTGCGTGCCGTAGTGGAAGTAGTATCTGACGACGGAGCTTTGCAGACCCAGGTTGAGGAAGGGGTTCAGGAAAAGCACGGTCGTCATGCAGAGGTCGTAGAGGGTGTATTGCGCTTCGAGCATCCTGGTGATGATCGGCAGGAGCAGCAACATGGCCCCGCGGCTGGTGACCAGCCCGGCCATGTAGATGGCCGTGTGCCACAGCGTCCGGCCGGTCCGGCCTTTTCGATGGGCGGGAGTAACTTCCGGGCCGGGTTCGCTGCCGGTAACTTCTTGAATTGTCATAAGTAGAGCAACTATTCTGGTTTGCGCATGCTCGCCTCGTAAACGCGCATGCGCGCGCAGCTTACGGCAATATGGGGTTAAGAATAGGCGATGTGGCCAGCTATTTCCAAGTTTTCGACGGCGGCGTCAGGGGTTCTGCTAATCAGCGCGTGCGTGGTGTTGCCGCGGGCCGATGCGGCGCCGGCCGCGGCCCCGGATGTGTCTACCCTCCTCGACCAACTCATGCCGGACCACCTGGTCAACCAGAATTCGCTGATCTCAGCCACGGGCGGGCGGGCCGCACCCGCGGAACTGCTCGGTTACGACGTCCAGGCGGGCGGCGAACGCTTGGCCGGCAAACCCTTGTCTTATGCCGAAGGCAACAACTTGACGTTCGACCTTTACTGGATCCCGCGCGAGATGCCGCGCGACAAGCTGTCCGTGGTGCTGCGGATTTCGGGCAGCGGGCCCACGCTCGGCCAGGTTTACCCGATTGACACGAGCGGCTGGCAGATCGGCGTCGTGAGCCGCCAACGGATCGAGTTCCGCCACATCCGTGGCTGGTACTCGGGAAAAGGGGTGCTGACGGTGGCGCTGCGGTCCCGCGAGGCCGAGCCCGAATACGTGTTGCACACCGCGCCGATGATCATCCGGACTTCCAACTTCCCCTCGAAAATCGACCCGTCAAAACTCCGCGGGCTGTTTGGCAGAGATGTGGTGCCGCTCAACGCGGCGTTCCGGATTGGCGACGGCGCATCGACCAGCGTCGTACCCGATGCGGGCGCGGGCAACTACCGGGCGTTGGTGATCGTCTCCGCGACCGGCTACGACGGTGCGCCGGTTGCCGGCGAACCGGTATGCCGCGTCAAGACGGCAGACTGCCTGAAGGCGACGCTGAAGACGGGCACGGATACGGCCCCCGGCGAGCCGGCGCGGTACGCACAGATTGGCGGGAAGAACCTGCCTGCAAAGGTATTCTCGCAAGACGCGAAATCCATGGATTACGTGACGGTCCTGAATTTTGACAAGCCATGCCGGCCGCGCCAAATCGTGTTCCAGTATCTCAAGAACAAAGGCGTCATCGATGTGAAGGAGGTGGCGCTGCTGAAATCCAATGAATCCAACTAACTCCACGCCGGCGACGCCATCGAGGCGCCTCCTTGACAACTTCGAGTTGTCGCTTGTGCTGGCGATGGCGGTAGGGCTTCCGTGGGACCTTTTCCAGCGGGTCCCGCCGTTCGAGGTGACGGTCACCAAAGCGGCCGGCGCGGCCCTGGTGCTTGTGGTGGCGGCGCGAATGCTGATCGAGTGGCGACGGAGAGCGCCCAGGACGGGCATCGAGGCGCCGATGCTGGCCCTGCTCGGGGTGATTGGGCTTGCCTCGCTGGCTTCGGAAGATCGGTCGGTGTCCTTTGCCCAACTGCGGGTTTACGCTAGCTACTTCCTCATTTACTGCGCGGTGGCCGGCGTGGTTTCTTCCGCGGGTCGCGCCAGGATGGTATCAGCTGCGTTTGTGGCCTCTTCGGCGGGTGTGGGGGCGCTTGCAGTTGCATGCCGGCTTGGATTGGCGACTCCCACGCTCGTAGACACCACCCGCATTACGGGCCGGTGGACAACGCAGGAGGCCTGGTTCGACCTGACCAGCCGGATGGCCCCTGCCAGCTCCGATTTTAACCAGGGCGCGCTGCCGTTGCTGGCGGCGTTTTGCCTGGCGTTGTTCCTGTTCGTTGCCGGGAAGAAAGGTCGGGCGTGGCCGGGCCTTATAGCGGGGCTTCTCGCGCTCGTCGGGATAGTCATCGCGCTTTCGCGCAGTTCGATGTTGCTGGCGCTGGTGTTGGGGGCGGTGTTTGTCTTGTTGGGGTTTCGACGCGGCGAGCGGCGGGCCGCAGCGGTTTTTGCGGCGTCGTCGGCGGTTGCGCTGGTGGTGTTGGCGGCACTGATGGGGCCGGCGGGCGTGTTACAACGGATGACAAAACTGGCCGGCGAGCGCGACAGCTCGTTTGAATCCCGGATCGCCGCGTTCGAGGCGGGTGTGGCGCTGCTTCCGGACTACTGGATCACGGGCACTGGCCCGGGCGCATCGGACGGCGTGATTGCGAAATCGGCCTACGGCCCGCGCGTCGGCGGCATCACGATCCACAGCGTCCCATTCAAATTGCTTGTCGAGACGGGTGTGGCGGGTTTGGCAGCGCTGCTGTGGTTGTACTGGCGGGCGTTGCGCTTGCACCTGCGCGGGTTGAAAAGCGGCAGCGAGGTTTTGCGGGCGCACAGCGCGGCGTTTCTGGCGCTGGGCGTGACCGTATTCCTGATCACGCTTGTGCAGCCGTTCATGACGCTGGCGCTGTTTCCGTTCCTCCTCGGGGTGGCCGCGGGGCCCTTCGCCGCAAAGGATCCCGGCGCCAAACCCGAGGCGCCCGCCCGGATCTGGCTTATAGCCCCCGCGGCGTTTGTCGCCGGCGTGGTAATTGGCAACGCGGCCGACTTCTACCGGACCGTCGAGCGGGTCAGGCCGTTTGCAGAGACGCTCGTAACCGCGGCGCTCGCCGAACAGTCGGGCGACTGGGCAGCGGCCCAATCGGCGTACTCGGCCGCCGGCGACCTCCTCGAGACCGGCGAGCAGGTCCCGCTACATGAAATGAGGTATTACGGGCAGGCGGCCGAGGTGCTTGACATGGCTTATGCCTACGAACGGATGGGCGTCCGTTACCGCAGGCTGAACCCGTTGGCGGCGCTCTGTTACGGGCAGGGCCGAGTCGAGGCCGCGCTGGGGTATGCGCCGCTCGCGGTGGTGCGGCTGAATGCCGCGGCCGAGTTTGAACCCCGGTTTGCCCAGGCCCACTTTACCGCCGCCGAGATCTTGTGGGACCTCGGCGCCTATGGCGAGGCCCTCGATCACTATGCCAAGGCAAGAAGCCTCGAAACCGTCCGGGAGAACGCCGAGTTCAGGCAGTTTGTCGCGCCGATGGACGCATTCATCGCCGACACCGAAGCCAGTTTGGATGCGAGCGAGCGGCTGCGGCGCGCCCAGTTCCTGCGGCGGCGGGCCAGATGGACTGAGGCCGTGGAAGAGTACACGCGGGTGGAGGAACGCGAGCCGGATTGCCCCGAGGCCCTGTTCAACCTCGGCGTGCAGAGCCGGCTTCAAGGGAAAGAAGAAACTGCGCGCGATTTTTTCACCCGCGCCCTGAACGCTTCACCGGCCCATTACGAGACCGTCCGCCAACTGGCGGCTCCAGAGCCCTCGGAAACGGGGTTATGATTCAGGCAGCGGGACGGCATCGAGGGTTGCTGATTTCTCCCAGCTCAACCTCAAGATTCTCAGGGTGAACCCCATCGTCAGATAGGTTGCCATCAGGCCGGCTGCGTACGAGGGCTGCATGCAGAACAGGCCCATTGTGGCCGCATACCCAATGAAAAGGGCCGCGCCAATACTGCGGAGTTGTGGATCTGTATGGCGGGCATGCTTCAGGAAATGCCGGATGAACAGCGCGTGCAGGCTGAAAAACAGGATGAATCCGATCGCACCGGTCTGGTATAGGACGTCGATGAAGATGTTGTGCGTGGTGCCTTCCTGGCCAAGCATTTCACCGGTGCTGGTAACGGCAAAATACACCAACTGGTGGCCGAGACCCGTTCCCATGACGGGCTTCTGTGCGTATTCGCGGAGGGCCGTGGCATACGCGGTGATCCTGGCGTCCTGCTGGTACATCTGCTGTCTTGCGCGCCTCATCTGCCAGATGTAATCGCTCGTTTCCGCAAACACGCTGAACACAATTACGACGCCAAGCACCACCACCAGCGCCGCCGGCACCGCACGAACCATAAGCCGGCCCAGCTTCACGTTTCTCATCAAACCCACTACCACGAGCGTCATCGGAGGGATGCCGAGCGCCAGCACTATCCCGTACCGCCAGCCGCTTAACAACATGAACGCCACCGCCGCCGCTCCAAACGGTATGGCGAGGAGTTTCTTGATCGGGTTGGCTTTTGCGGCCACGAGCGCCACCACATAAGCCAGCAAAAACGTCAGCGCAACCAGTTCGTTGTCGCCGAGGATGCGGGGTGAATCGACGTGCGACGTGAACGAGTGGTACAGCACGCCCGTCCTCATCCGGTTGAGGCCGTACAAGATTGCGCCCGCCCCGCCCACGGCAAACACGTAGGGCATCTTACGGAGCAGCGAGCCCTTGATAGGCAGGCCGACCGGAATGAGAATCGCGAGCATGTAGACGTAGATCCTGCGAAAATCGCCAAGAGCGTCACGCAATTCGAGCCCATCCACGTAGACGCCGTTGACCACTTCGACTACTCCCCACGCAACGTTCAACAGAATCAGGCCAACGATGATCCTGTCCACCCGATCCCCTTCCAAAACAAGCTGGTTCTTCTGCCTCGCCGCCATCCACAAGGCGTACGCCGCCACGCAGCCCACAAGGTAAACGGAAAAATCCGACCCGTAAATCCGAAAGTCGCCGACCATCAGCGGCATGTCATTTACGGACACCGAAAACGCCAGAACGCACGTGTAAAACAGCATCGTGAGCTGCGGGCTGAATGGAAGCAGGATCAGACCCGCCACAACCGCCGTTGCGCCAAATAAAAGAAAATCGCTGGTAAACAACAGCGCGGCAAAAACAACCAGGGATGCCCCGATCAGGGCGGGCGGCGACAAAAGCCTGCCCTTCAACCGCCGCGGTGCGGGTTCTTTAAGGGTCTTAGGGGCTTGCGGCAGGTTGAGTCTCCTGTTGTGTCTGGATCAGGACGACGTCGAGAATGTCCAGAACGAACGGTGTCTTTGATACAAACTCGAGCGAGGCGAGGTTGCGGGACTGGCTTGGCAGGGGGAGTATGGCGAGGTACATGTGCTTCTTGAATGGCTTGTTAAACACGTCGGGATACTCGGCGTCCCATGATCCGATGACGGCGGCCTTTTCGTGGTTGACCGACCCTGGCGGGTAAAAGTCGAAATCGCCCCGGGCCGTGTCGACGCCGCTGCGCAGGTAGCACGTGTGGGTTTTTGCGCCCTCGCCCTTGGCAATGATTTCGCACACCGGCTCGTTTTGCGGCGGCGACCCGTAGGATACCGACGAGACGACGGCGATGGCCGTGGCGGGCCCGCGCGTTTCCGAAGGGACCTGGATCGTTTGCCGGGCGTTTCTACCCAGCCTGAAGCTGGTCGAGAGATCGTGGTAATCGCCCGTAATGGCCGAACTGAGGTTGCGCGCCGAAACCCGGCCAGGACGCAACGACGGGCTGAGGTGAAGCGGGACCCGTTGCAGGGCGACCGGCGACGTAGAGGCCTGCTGGCGCGGAAACAGGCTCAACACCAGCATGGCATCGCCCGTGATCATCGATGCGATCGGGGCGAGCGCGAGTTCAAAACTCTGCTGATAAACCGAACCCGTTTCCCAGGCAACGGCATTGGGGCCGGCTTTGACTTCTTCGGTTCTCGAGATTTGGCCGTTGTGGCTGGCCACCTTCAGTTCGAGCCCGCGTTTTTGACTGACTTCAGCCTCGGCCAGCCAGTAGCAGGTCATGGTGAGGGGGAACGAGCTGTCCAGCACGGGGCGTTCGCCGGAAACAGGCTGGCCGTTTTGCGCCAGGTCGACCCCGAGAAGCCGCAGGGCCAGCGGCTGCCAGTCCGGCGAGAATTCGGGGTAGGGCGCAGCAAACGCCGGCGTAACCGAATCCAGAAGGCGCTTGATATCGACCGATGTGAGGGCCGCCTCGGAAAAGGCTGGCGCAGACAGGATCAACAGGACCGCCGCAACGGACGCCGGCCATGGATGCCGCCAAGACACCCTCGAGGCGCTCACGCAGCGGATCCTTTGTTAATCTGCTGCAGGAACCGGCCGCCGATGATGGGGGCCGTCACCGCGCCCATCGCCAGAACAACTGCCAGGAACGTGTACGAAAGCACGATCAGCTTGCCTTTCATCGCGAGATCGTCTTTTACCGGCGAGAGATCGGACAGGCGGTTGAGCCCGACGGGATAGATCGTCTGATCCTCCGTGCGGTGAACGACACTGGCGGTTTCGGCCAGGATCGTCTGTGCGGTGGAGACGTTTTTGTAGATGGCGGTGGCCAGTTCCTCCTCGACGGTCAGGCGCTGCTGGGCGTATTCGTGCTGGGCAATTCCCGCCATGAGACTTTTTTGGCGCTGCGTGACGCCGTCCAGTTGGGCTTGGATCTTCTCGATTTCGGCCTCGGCGCCGGCGAGATCGGCGGCCGCTTTATTCTCGTCGGCGCGCAGTTTCCAATAGACCTCGTTGAACTGTTGCGTGACCATACCCTTGCCTTCCACCGGGATTTTTTTCTCCTTCTGGGCATTGGGT
Organism: Bathyarchaeia archaeon; assembly: GCA_035530195.1. Taxonomy (GTDB): domain Bacteria; phylum Hydrogenedentota; class Hydrogenedentia; order Hydrogenedentales; family SLHB01; genus JAPLKX01. Next base: position 20,472 of record DATKVG010000005.1, read on the forward strand.
TCGAGAAGCCAGTACGCGTCGTCAGACGGTGACCGGAACAGTTCGATAAGGGGTTTTTCGTCCGCCAGTTTCTGCTGAATGGCAGCCAACTGGGCTTCGGCGGCGGCGGCCATACGCTCGCTGACGGCCTGTGCATGCAACAGATTGTCCATCTCTTTGAGCAACAGCCCCAATTCTTCCTTCTTGGAGGTCACATCGAATTGGGCTTTTTCTTTTTCCAACGCCTGCCACAACTCGTCAAGATTCTCTTTTCGAAGGTCAGCCTGCTTCTTAAGGACCGTGGCCAGTTCGCCATACTGCATGAGGTTGGTGGTTTGGGCGGCTTTCATGGCCTTCTCGGCCCATATATCGACGACGGCGCGCGCGCGCTCCGGCACGGTTCCCCACGCCCGCAGCGTTATCAGGGGCGAATAATTGATAGGCCGCGTGGTCTGGTCCACCACGCTCACCGACGCCCGCAGCCAGTCGGTAAATTCGTCGAATTCCGGCAACTCGTCCTCGGGAAAAATCGCCTCCTCCACGACGGTCTGGTAGGTTTCGTAAATGACGGTGCGGGAGTTGACCAGCTCGACGTAGATTTTCGGGTTGTAGGCCTCGGGCATGAGGTTTTTGATTTCACCGCCCTGTTTGGGCGTGCTTGCAACCAAAACGGCCTCGGCATAATACGAGCCCGGCGTAAAAAGAAGCAGCCGGACAACGGAAAACACCAGGGCCACGACCGCTACCAGCAGCAACAGCCATCTTTTCTCGTAGAGGGCCTTGAGGCAGGCCCGTGTCAGTTCATTCATACCAGAGCCCCTGTCTTTAAGGTTAACAACACACTGCGCGACGCGGCAAGCGTTGGCTGACATTATACTTACACCGGCTGAAATTCACAACGAACTGCATTCCGGCCCGCCCCGCGCGCTTGATTGCTCGACACCCGGGTGCTACTATCGATCGGACTTGTGGCCGCAAAAACTATTATCAATCCAGCCTAAAGGAGTGCCGCGTGCTTCGTGTAGGTCTTGTTGGTTACGGGTATTGGGGGCCGAATCTGGCGCGCAACTTCAATTCCAATCCCGAGTGCAAGCTGGTGCGGATCTCCGACATCTCCGAGAAGCGCCGCAAGCTGGCCGCACAAACCTACCCCCACGTCGAGGTAGTCGCTGACACCGACCTTATTAAGGCGGCGGATCTCGATGTTATCGTGGTGGCGACGCCGGTTTTCACGCATTACGAACTGGCGAAGTCTGCCCTCGAGAACGGCAAGCACGTCTGGGTCGAAAAGCCGATGACGTCGAATGTGGCCCAGGCCAGAGAGTTGGTAGACCTGGCGGAATCGAAAGGGCTGACGCTGCTGGTAGACCACACGTTCCTGTTCACGGGCGCGGTGCAGAAAATGAAGACACTCGTGGACGAAGGGGTGCTGGGCGATTTGTATTATTACGACTCTGTCCGGATCAACCTTGGTATTTTCCAGCACGACATCAATGTTATCTGGGACCTGGCCCCCCACGATTTTTCCGTAATGGACCACCTGCTGGGCCCTTCGGCGCGGGCTGTTACGGCGCATGGCTGCGGCCATTTCAACACGGGGCTCGAAGATGTTGCCTACATCACGGTTTTCTACGACGGGAACCTGCTGGCGCACCTGCACCTGAACTGGCTGTCCCCGGTGAAGATCCGCCGAACCGTGGTAGGCGGGGCGAAACGGATGCTGGTGTGGGACGACCTGAACCCGGAAGAGCGCATCAAAATCTATGACAAAGGCATGGAAGTGACGACGCGGGAAGGCCTGTATCACGTACTGGCGACGCCGCGAGTCGGCCAGATGTACGCCCCGGTTGTCCCGGACATCGAGGCGCTCAAAAGCGAAGTCGAGTATTTCGTTAAGTGTATCGATACCCTACAAAAACCCATGAATTCCGGCGAAGCGGGGTTGCGCATCGTTAGCTTGCTCGAAGCCACGGACAAGTCGCTCGCCGCGTCGGGCAAGATCATCGAGTTGAGCTGAGGCCACCATGGAATCTTTCAACCGAATCGCGCCGGACGTGCAATTGGGCGCCGACGTCCAGATCTTTGGTTTTGCCAACCTGTACGGCTGCCGGATCGGCGACAGGACCAAGATCGGCGCGTTTGTCGAGATCCAGAAGAATGTGAGCGTCGGCCGGGACTGCAAAATATCGAGCCACACGTTCATCTGCGAGGGCGTCCACATCTGCGACGGCGTGTTTGTCGGCCATGGCGTTACGTTCATCAACGACAAGTACCCCGGCGCCGTCACGGCCGGCGGCAGCCTACAGACCGAAGCCGACTGGACGGTAGTCGAGGCGCGCGTCCACGACGGGGCGTCGATCGGTTCGGGCTCGACCATTTTGTGCGGCGTAACCATTGGCGCGGGGGCCATGATCGGCGCGGGAAGCGTGGTGACGCGGTCCGTGCCCGCGGGCGAAATCTGGGCCGGCAACCCCGCCCGGTTTTTCAGGAAGGTAAACTCGGAATGAACGTGCCGTTTCTCGATTTGAAGGCGCAACACCAAACCGTCAAGGCGGAGGTGATGCCCTTGTGGGAAGAAATCCTGGACAGCGCGGGGTTTGTCGGCGGCAAACACATCAGCGGGTTTGAAGAGGAGTTTGCGCGGGCGTGCCGGGCGTTGCATTGCGTTGCCGTGGCCAACGGCACCGTGGCGCTCCAGTTCATTTTCGAGGCGCTCGGAATCAAGCCGGGCGACGAGGTGATTGTGCCGGTGAACACGTTCATTGCCACGTCCGAAGCGGTTTCCGCGGCCGGCGGCAAACCGGTGTTCGTCGATATGCTGCCGGACACCTACAACATCGATCCGGCCAGGCTTGAATCCGCCATTACGCCGAAAACACGCGGGATCGCCGCCGTACACCTCTACGGCCAGCCCGCCGACATGGACTCGGTGGTGGCGGTGGCGGGCGAGTTCGGGCTGTGGGTGGTTGAAGACGCGGCGCAGGCGCATCTGGCGGAGTACAAAGGCCGGCACGCCGGGTCGATGGGAATCGCGGCAGGGTTCTCGTTCTACCCCGGCAAAAACCTCGGGGCATGCGGCGACGCCGGCGCTGTTACGACAAACGATCCCGACCTGGCGGAGATGCTCCGCAAACTGCGCGACCACGGGTCGGCGAAAAAGTATTACCACGACATCGAAGGGTACAACGGCCGGTGCGCGGCGGTTCAGGCCGCGGCGCTCCGCGTCAAACTCAAGTACCTGCCGCAGTGGAACGAAAAGCGCCGGCAGCACGCCCGCCGTTACATGGACCTGCTCGAGGATGTGCCCGAGGTGGTCCTGCCCGCGGTGCGCGAGGACTGCACGCCGATCTGGCATCTGTTCGTGGTGCAGGTGGACAACCGCGATTCTGTTCAGCAAGCTTTGGCCGAAAAAGGCGTCGCCACCGCGCTTCATTACCCCGTGCCGCTGCACCTTCAGCGGGCGTACGCTCACATGAACCTCGCCGAAGGCGCTTTCCCGGTGGCGGAAGCCTGCGCCCGGCGGCTGTTGTCGCTGCCGATGTACGCCGAGTTGGACGACGGCCAGATCGACTACGTATGTCAGTGCCTGAAGGAGGTGGTGCGGAAATGACGAGCGCGACTCCAAAAATAGCGGTTCGCACGGGCGTCTGTTATCTGGCGGCAGGGGTGCTGATTGTCTTCACCGCATGCAGTAAACGCTCCGACGACACCGGCGGTTCAGCTGTTGGCGACAATCAATCCGGCGTGGCGATGTCCGTGAAAGTCTCGCCTCCGGAACCCCTCCATCACCTCGTCGAACTACTCAAGAACCCGTCGTTTGAAGACGAAGTGGCCGGCGTCGCGCACGGCTGGCTACCCAATCCAGTCGACCCCCAGTGGAAAACGAAAGCCGGCAAGGACGGCGGATCGGGATTCGTGTTGAAACCTCCGCCGGGCGGCCGTGCGCAGGTCGAACAGGCGTTTGCGCTGCATCCGTCGGTGGTCGGATTGACGCTGCAGGCCCAGGCGGAAGTGAGGTGTGTCGAGCCGGGTGCACTGGTTCTCGAGGTCGAATTCGTTTGCGGGAGCGAGAAAAAAGTTGTCCTGCGCGAGAACACCGGCAGTAACCAGTGGCAATCGGTGGTGCTGCAGACGAAACTGCCGGCCGGCGCCAACCCCGCCAACATCAAGTACCGGGTGGCCGCCTACTCGAACGCCAATGTGGCCGTTATCGACAACGCCAGCGTCATGATGGTCAAAGACGAGCCGGCCCTGCTCGACGTCGAGTTGCTGGCGAACGGATCGTTCGAGCGCGCCGTCAGTGGCCAGGTCGAGAACTGGGACGTATTGCCAAAAACGGTCGGGACGGTCGAGCAAACCGAGCCTGCCGCCGGCAAGAATCTCCTGAAACTGGCGCCCCGAGCCGCGAAAAGCTACAGCACCATCCAGCAGGCGTTGGATCTGAAACCGGGCACGGCCGGGCTCAAGATCAACGCGCAAGTAAAGCTTAACGGGGCCGAGGCCAAAAAGGCCACCCTCATGCTGGTCCGGTGCATGGGCAAGGAAGAAACTGTCTTGGCCTCAGCCGAAAACTCCGGCGCTGAAGGCTGGGAGACGCTGGCGGTCAGCGCGGATGTGCCTGGAGCTGAATCAGGGGCCGAGGGAGAGCCTTCGAGAATCCTGTTCCGCGTCGCGCTCCGGCCCGGCGCCACAAAGCCCGTCCTGATAGACGAGGCCAGCGCCCGGCTGACCAAGTAACGATTCAAACCCGCCCAGCGTGCAGGCGAGACGCCCGCACCACAATAAAATGATCACCCCCGGTTCAGCAGGCGCTTGACAAGATCGACATAGACTTTCTTGTGCTCGCTCCAGCGGTACTTTTTGAGGAACTTCTCCGACGCGACGCGGTGCAGGCTTTCCCGCTTTTCGGGGTTGTGGTAGAGGTCGAGGATGGCGTCGGTCAGTGAATCCACGTTTTCCGCCTCGAAGAATTTCACCATCGACTCGTCAAAGAATTTCGTTATCGTTTCTGTTTTCGGCGAGATAGACGGGATGCCGACACTGACGTACTCGAGCAGTTTTGTTGGCAGCATGGTTTCGGTGCCGGCGGATTTGCGCAGCGGGATCAGCCCGACGTCCGCATCGTGGATCAGGCCCGGGATGTCCTCGACCGGCACGTACCCGTCGCTGAACGTGACGACGTCCTGCAGGTTCAACCCCTTGGCGAGTTCTATCAGCCGTTCGCGCTCCTCGCCGCCGCCGATGATACGGAACTCCATACGCGGGATTTTGTCGCGCAACTTGGCGATCGCCTCGATGCTGATATCGAGCCCGAGCCGGCGCGCCAGTGTGCCGTGGTACACCATCACAAACGGCTGATCCGGCCCTTTCACGGGCTGGGCCGGGCGTGGCTGGAAAATCCGCTCGTCGGGCAGGTTCATCAACACGGTGATCTTGTCGCGGCTGATGCCGTCGCGCTTCACAAGGATGTCCTTGAAACATTCCTCGACCGTAACCACGGCCGTGGCAAACTTCGTGGCCATTTTCTCCTGGAGGAGCAGCGCCCGGATTGCCCAGTGGTGCTGGTCGGTGTTGAATTTTTCCATGTAAATTTCGGGCATGATGTCGTGCACGTCGTGGATAATGGGCCGGCCCAGCATTCTGGGCAGCCAGGCGGCGAACGCCAGAAAATCGGGCATGTTGTTGACGTGGATCAGGTCGTAGCGGCGGGGATGCAGCGTGAGGTGGATTGAAAGCATCAGGAAAAATAGCAGGTAGTCGAAAATGTATTCGGCGAACGAGTTGGGTTTTCTGCCGATGCTGGCCAGTTTCAGGACTTCGACGCCGGTGATCACTTCGTGCTCGGGCTCGCCCGGTTGACGGCGCGCCAAAAACCGCACGGTATGACCTTCGCCGACCAGCGCCTCCGCCTCTCGTTTCACGCGCGGATCACGACGGTAATTAGTATAAGCGGCCATTAGGACGTAAGGCATTCAATCACCTTTGCGGTGCTTCAGGAATGGCAGCCAGTTCGGATTCCAGCTCGCGCCGTGCAGCCTCGCTGAACTTCAACCTGCCCAGCACGTCCATTATGTGGGCGCGCGCCGCGGCGGGTCCAGCCGTGGCGACCAGGTGGCGAGCGTAGGCAATGTGCAGACGCCCGTCCGGCGCGCTCAGCAGGGCGGGCTTGAGCTTGCGGACGTCCTCGAAGAATTCGGCCAGCCGGTTTAATTCCGTGGCGCAGGCCTGGTACCGGCCCCAGGCATCGAGGAGATCCGGGTCGTTGTGGACCGCCTCCTTATACGCCGCACAGGCCCTTTTTCGATCACCCGTTCTGCCGTATGCGGCGCCAAGCCGCCAGTTGGTGCTGCCCAGGATGTTCCTGTACTTGTCGCGGTTGCGCTTCATCATGGTTATGGCGGACTGCAATGACTTGATGTAACCGGCAAAATCCCCCGTCCTTGCCGCCAACTGCTCGTAAGACGACCACAATTCGGGGTCGGGCGGGCAAAACCGCGCCGCGGCCTGAAATTTATCCGCCGCCGCCTGAAAGTCTCCCGCCAGCACGTAGGTCTGGCCGATGCGCGTGTGCCCGAGGCTTTTGTTCTCGCCGCCGACTGCCAGCGCCTCGATGTAGTACGCCCGGCTTTGCTCGAGCAGATCGAGCCGTTGCGCATCATCCCGTGTTGAGGCTGCCCGCATCAGGGCCGCGGTGCCCAACACGTCGAGCGCCTGCGGGAGCGGCTTGCACAGGTCTAACGCGGCGCGCGCATATTTCCCGGCCTGATCGTTGTCGCCACTGTTCACGAACAGTTGGGCGAGGTCAACGAGGGCGGGGAGATAGTGGGGATTTTTCAAGAGCGCCCGTTGCAGGCACGCGCTCGGATCGCCGCCTTTTTGGCGAGAGACAGCCACGGCGTGACCGAGCAGGTAGCTGATTTCCCAGTTCCATGGGGCAAGCTTTTCGGCGCGCTCCAGCATTTTCTGCGCGTGTTGGACATCGTCGCGGGCACTTTTCAGGAGCATGGCGGCGGTAAACGTCCGCACCGCAAGCAAACTGAAACACCCCGCAACCAGTACCAACCCCGCCGGCAGAAGCACGCGGCGCGCATTCGGGGATTTTTTCTGCCCCGTGCTTGTGGCGCGATCGAAAAGGCCGGCGACAACGGCAAACAGCGCGCCGGACGCCGGCACTTTGAAGTTAAACCCAAACAGGCTGTCGACGGACCATGCGAAGAAGAACGCCGCAAACATGAGGCCGAGGTTGCGGGCGGCGGGGTTTGGCGCGTGCCAGAAAAGAGTCGTTGAGCCAATCAGCATCGCGGCTATCATGGCCAGGAAGATTGCCGCGGCGGGCAGGCCCGCGCTGACTGCCGCGTACAGGATTTCGCAGTGCGGGTGGTCGTTGATCATGTGGCGCCGCGCGAAATGCTCCTGCTCCATCGGCGTCCAAAACCGGGCGTTTTCGATCACATAGTTGCCGGGGCCGTAACCCAGCAGCGGGTTTTCCGCAATCATCTTTGAAGCGCTGAAGTAAGAGTTGTAACGGAGCAGCAGCGACCCGTCGAGCGGCAGGCGCGGACCTGAGAACGCAAAAATGGCGACTATGATGAGAATGGCGGCGGCCAAGGGTATCGCGAGAAAAGATCGGACGGATCGGACGGATCGGTCGGATCTGGCACTTTTTCGTCTGGCCAGCACCAACAGCACCAGCGCAAAAACCGCCGCGGAGACGGCTGCCAGCAGGCCGGCCCGGTGATGGGTCAGGGCGAGATGAATCGCAAACACCGGCAACAACGCAAGGGCCACGCGCGATTTTTCCGCCGCGGCCAGATAGGCCGCCAACACGAGCGCCAGCACCAGCGTGTGGCCGGCGTAATTGGAGTTGCCGAACGTTGACGCCAGGTCTTTGGTTTCGGCCGGGTCGCTCAACGGCACGGAATTGAATCCCAGCCGCTGCATGAAGCCGAACGCGGAAGCAATCGCCATTGAAATGCAGACGATCAGAAAAAGCCGACTCACCTGAACGCGGTCAGAATAAGCGCGGGATGCCGCCAGAAGAATAATGAAAAGTGAGACAAGCCGGCCGATCTCCGCCAGGCTGTTGCCCGGGTGGGTTGAAAGCAGGCCCGCAATCGCGTTGAACGCTACAAAAGCACCCAGCAACGGTAAAAGCAGGCCCGGCCGCGGCGCCTCGCTTTCTCGCAGGGCCTGCCACAGCAGCAAAACCGACAACACCAGGGCCGACAACGGCGCCAGCATGACTTTTACGTCAAGCCCCGGCTGCGGCGTCCCCGGCCAGACTGCCAGCACCTGCAAGACCACCGTGATCCCAATAGCGGCTCGCAGGACTCGCTGTGTATCAAACGGAAGACGAGTTGCTATCACGGCTCGTCCTGCCGCGCGGCACGGCCCCTACCACGAGTAATGGACAACATAGCTGACGGTTTTTTCCTCTCCGGGAGGCACGTTGACGCGGAACTCTATAGCGCGGCTGTCTGTCTTGGTGAAAGGATCCGATGGTTCCCTGATTTCCCACGTGGTGTGGCGGTACATGTGCTCGACGACGCGGATCTCGACCGGCTGATCCTTGTGGTTGCGCAACTTGATCTGGAATGACTCATCCATGAAATGCTGGTCGACAATCGACACGAAGTTCGTCCGCGTCCGTTCCCCCACGAGGTCGAACGCGCTGCCGGTGTAGATCTTCAGTGTTTCGTCCTTTGCCGTATGTTTTATCGTGTTCTCGCCGGTGAACTCGAGTTGCCCGTCCTCGTCCCGCTGATAGAAGCGTGTCCGGCCCGCTGGCAGGGGAATGCCAAGCCCGTTTTCCGCCGTATTCTTGATCTCGCGCATCACCCACACGCTCGTCTGCGACTGCGTGCCGTATTCGCGGTCTTGGATGAGGTTTTCAGTCGAGTAGCCCTGGTAGTAGCGGTTCGGGTCGATCTTCACGCCGTCGTACACGAAAAGCTTCTCCGATTTCACGCCGTCCGCCCGCACCATCTCAACCTGCTTCGTTTCCCGGTCGAGCAAGGTTGTCGGCCGCTGGATTGTGTAGAGATGATATTCGTCAAACGCCTTTTCAGTAACCGGCGGCATCATGCCTCCCATGCCGCCCCCCATGCCCCCGTACCCGGCCGTCCCCTGCATGTCGGGTCGCCGGATTTTGCTGACTTCGCCCGCCATCAGTTTGATACGCGCATCGGCGAAGCTCTTGCCGGACTGGTTGTCCACCGTCACCCAGCCCACCACGTCCAGCGCCTCATCTTTGTCCGTCCCAACAAGGTTGTAGCTGGCTTCCCAGTTCATCCCGCCCGTGACGTAGCTGAATTCCGCGTCCAAAGGCCCCGCCGCCTCGCTCATCAGGCTCCACGACAGCGTCGGCTTGAGGATCGTATCGTCTGGTATCGACGGAAACACCGGTTTTCCCGGAAGCCCGAACCGCAGCGTCCCGTCGGGCATCTGAACCAAAGGTTCGCTGCCCTGCCCGTACGCCCGGGCCTGCTGCATCATCGCATACTCCCTACCATACCGGTTCATGGCGCTCGGGTGCGGCGCATACGCGCTTCGGACGATTTTCGCCGACACGATATCTTCGCGACCCTCCCGGCTGATAACGAAATCGATGGTCTTGCCTTCGTTCAACTGAAGCAGCAAGCCTTCCGAAAGAGGATCTGCCCGGTAGTTTTGCTCGACTATCTGCAGGTCGCGTTGGCCCGCGGGATCGCGCAGAATCACCGAATCCGGCTCAAGATGGGCCGTCGTGTCCGAAACCGATACCTGGTTCAGCCCCTGCTGAAGATCCAGGTGAATCATCTCGCGCACCACGGCAAAAGACTGATTGTAAATGGTCAAGGCGGGTTCCGCGGCCCAGGCCTCCAAGGCCGGGACACACGCGGCAAACAAAGCAACAAACACGGTCATGGTTCTCATTTTCCCTGTCCTCCGAGTTCGGCTTCTTCACCCAGCCGCCCACGCGCGCGGCCCCTGCATACTGACAAAAACACCTTCATGAAGCAAGTGCCATAGACCACAGCAACTGGCGCCGATTTTCAAAAAATGCCGGAAAACGTTATAGTTACAGCGGTGGCGGAGCGGCTGCCTGAATCTGTCTCTCGTGAGAAAGGCCAGCCAGTCCAATTCTTGTTAGTGATGGATTCGTCAATGAGCAGACTGGAAGACGTTGTAGAATCGGCCCGCGCGCCCGACGTTGCCACACCCCGCAGAACGAGTGCGGTGTCGGAAATCATATTGGCGTCAACGGATTTCGGTGTCTGCTCGTGTCTGGTGCTGGCTGCCCTCTGGCTGCGTTTCTGGGGAAACGTGCCAGCCCAGCACGAGGTGCCATATCTGCTCGCGCTGCCCGCGCTCGCCGCCTGGCAGGTGTTTGCGGCGAAAATCTTCGGCCTCTACGATTTCCGGCACAAGCTCGAGGCGGTGGATCATATATTCGGCGCATTGGGCGCGGCCGTGTTCGGCGTGGGGCCGGGATACATTTTCCTGGTGCTTTTTCGCCTGTACTACGCGCCGTGGTTCGAGCAGTCGCGCCTGGTCACGCTGCTGGTGTTTGTGCTGACGTCGGCGTGGTTTGGGGCGTCGCGCATCGCGCTGCTGGCATGGCTCCGCGTACGGGGGTACGAGATCCGGGTGGCGCTGGTGGGCCGGCTTGCCAAATGCCGGCAGTTGGCGGACGAAATCGCGGCGTACGCCCCGCGGCTCGTGAAACTGGCCGGCATCGCGCCCGTCGAACAGACCGCATCGGGCGACGACATCATCGGCCATACCGGCGAATTGAACCAACTGGTGCGCCGCGAGCGGATTGACGAACTCGTTTTGGTTGGCGCCGACGTGTCCCAGCACCAGTTGCGCGAACTCCTCGCCGAGTGCGAGCAAAGCCGGGCCGAAGTGTTCATCTACCCCGACCTCGATCTCGCCATCCTTGCCCACACCAATGTCACCAACATTGCGGGGCTTCCGTTGATCCCGCTCGAACCGTTCTTTGCCACAAGCCCATACCGGTTTCTGAAACGCCTCATCGACGTGGTGGCGGCTGTGTTCCTGTTGGTCGTGACGCTGCCGTTGGCCGCCCTGGCGGCGCTGGCCATCAAGCTCGACTCGGGGGGCCCGGTTCTTTTCAGCCAGCCGCGCGTCGGCCTCGATGGCCGCGAGTTCCGCGTCTACAAGTTTCGCACCATGATCGTCGATGCCGAGGCGGACAGCGGGCCCGTGCTGGCGACGCGGCAGGACCCGCGGGTCACGCGCGCCGGCAGGATCCTGCGTCGGTGGCGCATCGACGAGATCCCGCAGTTCTGGAACGTGCTGCGCGGGGACATGAGCCTCGTTGGCCCGCGGCCCGAGCGGCGCGAGTTCGTCGAGGAGTTCGTGAAAGAAACACCCCTCTACGACCGGCGGTTTCTGGTGCGCCCGGGCATGACGGGTCTTGCCCAGGTCAACGGCCGGTACGACACCGATTACACCCACAAAATCCGTTACGACCTCATCTACATCAATAGCCTGTCTCTGGCTACCGACCTGCGCATCCTGGTGCTGACCGTCCGCGCGATCCTGGCGGGGTAAGGGGGCGCTTTGGCGGAACAGACCCGATCGAGCGACCTCGGCAGGCACGGACGAAACATCTCTTGGCTGCTGATTGTCGACGCGGTCTGGAAAATCCCATCGGTTTTCTATTTTGCCTATATTTTCGAGAAGCTGACCAAAGCCGAGAACGAACTCTACACGCTGTTCATTTCGGTGCTGCCGATGGTGATGGTGATTAACGCCTTCGGATTTCAGGACGTCGTCAAACGGGAGGTCGCCAAACGGCGGGAGGCCGTCCACCGCCTGATGGGCTCGGCGCTGCTGGCTCAGGTTGTCTTGTTTGCGGCGGGGACGGCGGCGACGTGGCTGATCGCGTTCGCCGTGGGCGTTTCGCCGGAGATGCGCCGGCTGGTGTTGCTGTGGCCGGTGGCCGGATTTCTGGCGTCGGCGGTCGAGATGCACAACTCCCTGTTAGCCGCCCACGAACGGTTCAGAGAACTGAGCTTGATCACCGTGCTGACGCGGATGATCACCGTCGCCGGGGCGCTGGGCCTCCTGTACGCGGGCTTCCGGGTGAACGCGCTGGTGGCGTATGTCACCGGCATGTACGTGATCCAGTTGGCGATGAGCTACTCCGTGTTCCGCATCAAATGCGGCGGCTACCGGTTCGGCGCCACCCTCGATGCGGTTCGCTACCTGTTTCGCGAAGGCTTGACCATGGCCGTCGGGCGGGTCGCCGCCACCAGTTATTACCAGCTCGACCTGCCCGCAATACGCCTCTTCGGGAGCCAGGCCATGGCGATCGAGTACGCCGTCGGCCCCCGGTTCTTCGTCCTGTTGACCACCCTGCCCAACACGCTCGAAAGCATCTTTTTCCCGATCCTGAGCCGGAAAACGTCTCCCGGCAACGACAGTTCGGGTTTCGCGATCGAGCGGTTTGTCAAACTGACGTGGCTGGTGGCGCTCCCGATGGCGGTGGGAATGACGGTCGTCGGCGATGACATCGTGCGGACGCTGGCGGGCGAACAGTACCTGAACGGCGTGCCCGTGGTGGTCATGTTTACGTGGGTGGTCGCCCTGGCCATGCTCGACCGCGTGGCGGTCGTCTATCTGCGTGCGGCGGGCCGGCAAGGCGCCGTGATGTGGATTTACGCCGCGGCCCTGACGGCCAAATTGGCGCTGTGCATCCCCGCCATCTGGTTCTGGGGCATCAACGGCATGCTCATCGTCAGCGTAGCCTGCTCCGCCGCCATAACGCTCTATATTCTTGCCGCTATGCACGCCCTGATACCCACCGTACATCTGCGGACGGTGCTGGCGCTCGGACTTCGGCCCGCCGCCGCGGCATTGCTTATGGCAGGTGGGCTGTGGGTGTGCGACATCTTGCATTTGTTCTCCGGCGTGTCTCATCCGGTCTTCGTCACGGTGCCCTTGGGAGCGGTTTTGTACGGCCTGTCGATCGTGTTGCTCGGTGCGCTGGACGAGTTTGATTGGCAATTCCTGGCAAAGACGCTCAAGATTGACCGCGCTCCCGCGAGCCCCGAGGCGAAAACATGATGCCCGACAACCCGCGCGTCCTGATGCTGATCGATACCTACCCCGGTTCCGCTGTTTTGTCTGACTACAGCGGCGAGGCCAACCAACTGCGGGCGCTTTCCCCACGGCTGCAGGCGGCCGGCGTCGAGGTTCGGGTGCTGACATCGAATGTGGCGCGGCGCGACGCGGAGGACGAGGTGGACGGCGTTCGCGTGATTCGGCTGGCGGCGCCGGAACACGGGCGTGCGACACGGTTTGCCCAGCGTGTGCCGATGTGGTTGCTGCGCCACCGCCGGGAGTGGGACATCGTCCATATTCATAGCACGGCGCGATCGGCGCTCGCGGCGCTCGCGGCTACACGCGTACTCGGCAAGAAAAGCCTGCTGAAGTTCACGCTCATGGGTTCCGACGACGCGATCACCGTGCGCGAGTCGAGGTTGAGCGGCATCAAGATGAGGCTGCTCCGCCTGGCCGACGCTTACGCCGCGCCGTCGACGGCGCTGGCCGAGTCGGTGTCGGCGGCCGGGTTGCCCGCGGATCGCGTGGCGCGAATACCCAACGGCGCCGATTTGAACAAGTTTGCGCCGCCCACGGAAGATGAAAGAGCGCGACTCCGAAACGATCTGCTGGAACAATTCCAGTGGCTGCACGACGCTCTGATCGCGCTCTTCGTTGGCGCCATCGAGCCGCGAAAAGGCATCGATACGCTCGCCCGGGCGTGGCCGGACGTGGCCAGGCGAGTGCCGCGGGCGCGGCTGCTGCTCGTCGGGCCGCGTGATGGGGCGCGGGCCGAAACCGCGGCCCAGTTCGAGAATGACCTGCGCGACGCAGGCGTGGCGGAAACGGCCGCGCTGGCCGGATTCAGCGACCGCCCCGAGGATTTTTACAGAGCGGCGGACCTGTTTGTGTTCCCATCGCGCGGCGAAGGGCTTCCCAGCGCCCTGATCGAGGCCCATGCCGCCGGCCTGCCCTCCGTGGCCGCGCAAATTAACGGCATTATCGAGGACATCATTGACGAGGGGAAGACGGGGCTGATCGTGCCGCAAGACGACCCCGCCCAACTCTCCCGCGCGCTCGTCGCTCTTCTGGAAGACGACGCGCGGCGCCTGCGGATGGGGCTGGCCGCACGAGCGCGGGCCGAGCAATGCTTCTCGATCGACCACGTCGCGCGGCGGTACGTCGACCTGTACGCGAAACTGCTCTCGCGCGGCTGAGCTCGCTACACCGCCAGTTTCTTCAGCTTCGCGTCGACAATTTCCAGCCCCAGCCCCGGTTTCGACGGCACGCGCATCATGCCGTTCTCGACAACTGGAGCCTCGACGAAAACCTCGTCCAGTCCGCGTTTTGCGCCGCCGTACTCCTGGGGCCGGTCGGCGTTGGGGATTGCGGCGCAGATGTGGATGTTGGCGACCGTGCCGATGGTCGGCTGGGTTTGATGTGGCACGAACATCTTGTTGAACGCCGAGCCGAGCGTGGCGATCTTCCAGCACTCGCTGATGCCCGCGCATTTCACCACGTCCGGCTGGATAATGTCGATCTTGCCCTCGAGGATGAGGTCGCGAAACTGCCAGCGGGTGTACTCGTGCTCGCCCGCAGCAACCGGCACGTCGAGCGCGTCGGCCACTTGCGCCAGCCCCGCGTAGTCGAACTGGGCCACCGGCTCTTCGTAATGGGAGATGCCCAGTTCCTCGAACTTGCGCCCCTGCCGGATGGCTGTCGATACCGAATAGCCGTTGTTGGCATCGAAACCCACCGGTATGCCATCGCCCGTGACGGCTTTGACCTGGCGGAACATCTCGAGATCTTTCTCGGGATCCCGGTCCTGCCGCATCGGCCCCCAGTCCATCCGGATCTTAACCGCCTTGAAGCCCCGTTCCAAAGCGTCTTCGACCCGCTTGACCATCCTTTCGGGCTGGATGTTGCCGCCGCCGCCGATGCTGGCGTAAAGCTGGACCACATCCCGGTAGCAACCGCCCAGCAGCATGTGGATCGGCTGCCCCGTAACCTTCCCGAGGATGTCCCACAACGCGATGTCGACCCCGGCGATAGCCTCGGGTTGCGCGCCTTGCGGGCCGAGTTTGTACGTCTTGAACATCATCTTGTTCCACAGGACGTCGATGCCAAGCGGGTTTTGATCGATGAGGAGCGGGCGCAAGGCCGTGTTCACGAACCCCGCCACCACGACCGTATTCATGGGGCTGCACTCGCCGATACCGACAACCCCCGCGTCCGTGAATACCTGGACGATGACCGTGCCGGTCTTCAGCGGTGTCGCCTTGACGTCGCTGATCTTGATTGGCTTCTGATCAGCGGTTGCGGCGCTGATTGCGCTCCGGCCGGCCACTCCCCGAGCGGCGACCGCGGCAACGGCCCCGACACCGGCGGTTTTCAGCATAGCGCGGCGCGACAGGTTACAGCTTTTCATGAGGCTCCTCCTCAGCTTGATTGACGGGACTGCGGGCGCTACTGTAAATGAATAAGAAGGTGCCCGCGCGCGTATTGACTTTGTAGCCAAACGTATTGGCTTCGTAGCCAAACGTATTGGCATTGTAGCCAAACCGGCGGCCCAATCAAAAAAAGGAGCGGGACCATGTATCTGACGAAGAACCTGGGCGTTCTGGCTCTCGGCGCCGTGGTGGCCGCGGCGTTGGTTCCGGCGTGGGCGCAAAGTCCCGGCGACAATCTGCCACCCCACATCACGCAACTGACCCATTTCGGGGAGCGGGCCGATTTCAGCCATGACGGGTCCCGCGTCCTGTTCCTCGAGAAGACGTTCGGCGACGTGTTTGAAATCGACCTCGCCACCCGCGTCATCCGGCCCGTCACCCACCATTACTACCACGAGGGATACGTCAGGGCGCTCTACCTGCCCAACGGCGACGTACTGCTTTCGGGAGCGAAGACGTTCGATGCCGACCATCCGATGGACAGCCGGAACACCAACGCCGAGTTGTGGGTGCTGGACAAGTCGTTCACCAAGCCCCCCGTGAGGCTCGGCGAGAAGTGTACGGAAGGGCCGGCGGTGTCGCGCAAAAACATGCGGATCGCCTGGACGGTCGATCATGGCGACTACGAGGACCGGATCGCGCGGGGTGTGTCGCAGATTTGGACAGGCGACATCGAGTACAAAGACGGTGTCCCGCAGCTAACCAACAAAAAGCTCGTGCTGGACAGCAGCACCCTGCCCTTCAAGTGCAACCTCGAGACGCAGAATTTCCGGCCGCCCGACGAGAAGGAACTGACGTTCTCCGCCTATGGCTACCAGGGCACGGACGTGATGGGCATCAATTTGGACACAGGCGCGGTGACGAACTATTCGGAGGCACCCGATCAGTACGACGAGCCGGAAGGCATCTTCCCGGACGGTCAATACACGCTGGTCGAGTGCGACCGCCAAAACCGCAAGGGCGACAAGTATATCGACATCTGGAAATTGCGCCTCGACGACAGCGGCGCCCTCGAGCGGCTCACGCATTTCAGCGATGTCGCCGGGTACAAGTCGTCCAACCCGGTCGTCAGCGACGACGGCCGCTACATGGCGTTCCAAATGAGCAAATCAACCGACATGGCCGGCGTTGGCCACGGCATTTTCCTTTACGACTTCAGCAAGGCGGCCGTGGCCGCGCAAAAATGAACTGCGAACTCGCATGATGGGAAAAACACCGTGAAGACGCATCTGTTGATTCTGCCGGCGCTGCTCGCCGCGTTTTCGGCACAGGCCGCGGGCACGCTGAAATGGGCCGAAGCCGACGTGTCGCTGCGAACCGACGGCAAGACCACCGTCACGTATGCCGTCTGCTACCAGTCCAACGGCAATCTGCACGGGTTTTATTTTGAAGGCGTCGAGGAGAAGCCCGTATTCGACACGGACAACGCGTTCGCCTCGATCAAGAACACCGGCCAAACCGTCCCGTTGTCGATCAAGAAAGTGGATGCGCGCAAGTGGGACATCGTCCTGGCGGGCGGCCGCGCCGTCGACTCGGGCGAGGTCATCTACAAGTTCAGCTACGCCGCCGACCTCGCCGCCTCGCGCCACCTCGGCGTGACGCGATCCGAGCACGGCGAACTCGTCTACCTGGACTGGGCGCCCGTGCAGTGGGGCGAGCCGCTCGAACACTACACGGTGCGTGTCTACTATCCGGTCGAGGTGGAAGCCGGCGAGTTCAGCATCGCACAAATGGACGAATATCAGTTCATGACGGAACCGTTCATGAACTCCGAGTACTTGATCTCGTATTACGGCCAGGAAAACAACGGCAAACAGTGGCTGGCCGTCCGTCTGCACAAGAACAATGTCCCGCGCCGGTACCATTTCCGCATCCAGCAATACATCGGTGCTAATTATTTTGAAATCCCAAAGCGGCGGGAGCAGCCCAAACGCGCACAGGCCGCGCCGGCCCCTGCCGCACCAATCGGCCAGGCGCGGCCGCAAAAGCAATTCCACCGTCAACTCCCGCCGCCGCGCCGGGCCGCGCCCGGCTTTGGTTTGGGCGGTCGGGTTGTTGTGGGCCTTCTCCTGGCGCTCATGCTGGGCGTTGTGTTCTTTGTCGCGTCCTCCAAGCATCGGTCGATGCTGCGCGCCCAGGACGGACTCGACGCCATCCAGTGGGCGCGGAAAGACTGGAGCGTGCCGCGGCTGGAATTGTCGACGTTTAGAAAAGACGGCAAGATTGCCGAACTGGACATTTACGAGGCGTGTATTCTGTGCGGGGTTCCTTTCGGGGCGGTGCTAAGCGCGATCATCAGCCGGCTCGAAACGCTCGGCGTGCTCGAAATCACCAACATGGACCCGTTCGAGAAAAAGATCCTCCAATACGCCCCATCACTCACCAATCTGTATGAACAGATGTTGTTTACGTTCATCATGAGCGAAGACCGATTGACGGACGCCGAAATGGACGAGGTTTTCCGCGCGGCTTGCCAGAACCTGCAACGAAACGCGTGGGATTGCGACATCGAAGCCACCAAGGCGCATTACCAGGTGATGGTCGACCAGATCCTGCCGCAGCAGCCGTCCCGCAAGGAAGAGGATGTTGCGCGCGGAGAGGAAGCCGGGCGGCGCTACCGGTGGGACGACGACTATTACTGGAGCGGTTATCCCGGGCGTTACATACCGCTGTTCCATCAGCCGGTTCACGAAATGACCTATGACCAGTTCCTGGGCTCGGCCGGCTGTTTTGAAGGCTGTTTCACGCACTCGGCCTGCCACGACGCCTGCCACGACGCGTGTCATTCGGCCTGCCACAGCGCGTGCCACAGCGCGTGTCATTCCGCGTGCCACTCGGCGTGCGTCAGCGGAGGTTCGCACTGATGGCGCCGCTCGACTGGATAGACGAGTACGTGGTGCGGCTGCGCGACTATATTTTCGTGCGCGAAGACGACTGCCTCCTGATCAAAGTCCCCAACGAGGCCTACAAACTCAACCCTTCCGGCATAGAAATCCTGCAGCGGCTGCTGGGCGGCGAGCCGGTGGCCGATCTGTGGCGATCGTACGGCGGCACCGACGAAGTGAGACGCGATATCCACGACTTTTTCACCGGCCTGAAGCAGGTGCTCGAAAAAAAGATTGACGAACGCCGGCTCCCGGCCAGCGTGGTGGCGCGGCCATTCCAACTCGGGTTCAATACCCTGCCGGTTCTGAGCGAGGTGGCGCTGACGTATGCCTGCAACCTCGAGTGCCGATTCTGCTACGCGCAATGCCATAATGCTGGCGGGGAGCGCGGTGGGTGGGGTCGCGCTCCCGCGCGACCGGTTTTGGCCAAACGAGACTTCCAGGAAGTGCTGCGCATCATCCGCCAGGAGGCGAAAGTCCCCAGCGTGAGCTTCACCGGCGGCGAGCCAACCCTGTGCCCCGATCTGCCGGACCTCGTGCGCTACGCCCGCCACACCCTGGGCATGCGCGTCAATCTGATCACGAACGGGACGCTGATCGACCTCGCGACAGCGCGTGCGCTGCATGACGCCGGCCTGCACAGCGCCCAGGTGAGCATCGAGTCGCCCGACCCCGACGTACACGACGCGCTGACGTGCCGCAGCGGATCGTTCGCCCAGTCGCTGGCGGGTCTTCGCGCGTTGCGCGACAGCGGCGTGTCCGTCCATACAAACACCACCATCAACCGGCTCAACATCGCGACCTTGTTGAAAATGCCCGCGTTCGTAAAGAGCCTCGGGCTCGAGCGGTTCTCGATGAACCTCGTCATTCCCATGCGGCACGACCCCGCGATCAACCTCTCCTACACGGAAGCCGCGCCGTGGATCCCGCGCATCCAAGGGGAAGCGCGCCGGTACGGCGTCGAGTTCATGTGGTATTCGCCGACGCCCGTGTGCATTTTCAACCCGATCCCGTACCAGTTGGGCAACAAGGGCTGCGCGGCGTGCGATGGCCTTCTCTCCGTCTCGCCGTCGGGCGATGTGCTGCCGTGTTCGAGCTGGCCCGAACCCGTCGGCAACTTGTTGCTCGAGGGGTTTCATTCCACGTGGCGGTCGGCGCGCGCCTGCCGGTTGCGCGGGAAGAATGAGGCGCCTGCCGCCTGCTCCGGGTGCGAAGATTTCGCGCTGTGCCAGGGGGCGTGCCCGCTGTACTGGCGCGAATTCGGAACCTGCGAACTTCTACCGGGGAGGAAACGCCATGCTGCTGCCGGCTGTTGAACGAAGAGGCGAGATCCATTTCTACCTGGCCAAGTCGCTGTCGTACGGCGCGCGGCTGACTGCCGCGTTCGTGCTGATGGCGGCGGGCGTGGCGATTCAACTCGCCGCTTCCGGCGTCAACGCTGCGCTGTTCACGGCCGCCGGCTGCGGCGTGATGCTGGCGGGCGTCATCCTGTTGCTCGTCAAAGGCTACGAGAATAAGGTGCGCACGGTTCCCGGCACCGCCGAGTGGCGCCCCGCCCGCCGAACGGAGATAAACCGAATCCTGGCGATCAGCAAGAAGCAACGCAAGTGGGATGAGGATTTCTTCGACATTACAAGCGGGCGAGGTGTGTTGGCATTGATTGCGGTTACCATCCTGGCCGTCGCCGTGGCCGCGTTCGCCATGAAGTTCTCTGAACGGCACGGCCGGTTGATCCTGCTCGATTCCGCCGTGTTGCTGCTCCCCTTCTGGCTGACCGGCGTCCGCTCGATCCTCAAGAACGACCGGCTTGTCGTGAAAATCGATACGCTGCTCGCCGCTGAAAAAGCCCACGGTAAGGCCGCTTCAGTTGCGGGCGAACAATTTGTGTGGCAATTGCAGGTAGCCAAGGCGGCGGGTGGAGCGGGCGACGTCCCCCACGACGTTAAGGCCATGCTGCAGTTCGAAAACGCGCCACCCTCCTTCCTCGGGCTCCAGATGCAGGTGTCCATCAACAGCGTCAATGGCAGCGATTACCCTTACTTCTACTGCATCCTCGTCGCCAAACCCGAACACGGCCTTCTCAAAAAGCCTATCCCGTCACCGCCAGCGAACATAACCATCGAGCCGAAACGCCAGGGGGAAGTCGACGTGGTCGTGGTGCGTCAAACAACGACACGAAATTCCGGGTATGAGACCAACGCCAAAGCGACCGCCAACATTTTTCGGTTTAGCCTGGAGCAAGCGCGGCGTGTGACGCAGCCGTAAGCGGACACAGACAACCACGGACAAACACGGACGGACACGGATGGGAGGAATTCAGTCGCGCTTACGCGTGTTTTTGCGGATTCGGTAGAGGCGCTCGGTAAAGCCGCCTTCATTCACGAACGCCTTTGACTGCGCCGCCAACTGTTTGTCGAGCAGATGGTTGTAGAGATTGATGAGGGAAAGCGCCGCATTTGCGACCAGCAGCACGGACGAACACGGACGGACACGGACAAACCCCGCTCTTCTTTCACCCATGAGCGGAGCTCCTCCAGTGGCGCGCATCGCTTCGCTTTAAAGCGTACCAGCGCGGGATGAGACGGCTTCCACCGCTCCAGTTTCCGCTGCCGCAAGAAATCTTCGTAGTCCAGCCTCAACTCTTCCAAGCTGGATCGACCCACGTTTGTTAGCTTGAGCTCCGATTTCTTGGATGTGCCGCTAGCTTGGCTGCCTTCGGCGATATTCTGCACTCCCGAGCGTGCCGCATGGACCATCTGCGGGCGCAGCCGGTCGTATTCATCCATGTATGTGTCGCAAAACTGGAAGGTCACATCATAAATGAGCCGGGCAAGCTGGAATGTTTTGAGCCCGCGGTAACCGCCATGCTTGGGTATGAGCGGATCTTTCTCGGGCACGCCTCCTCCTTTCACGGACTGCCACGGACTTTCACGGACGGACACGGACCCTTTTTGCACTTCTCATGTCCGTGTAAGTCCGTGTTCGTCCGTGTTCGTCCGTGTGGATGGTAGTTGGTGCACACAATTCTATTCAAGGCAGCCAAAGCCTTCTTTTGCCGCAAGCCCGCTTTTGCTATAGTGCTGACATCTTGGGAGTCACAGCCATGAATAAAACAAGGGCTTTCACCCGGCGCCAATTCCTCCGTTCATCCGCCGTATTGGCCGGCGCCCCCATACTGATCCCGTCGTCGGCGTTGGGCCTCAACGGCGCCGTCCCGCCCAGCGAACGGATCCGCATGGGTTTCATCGGCCAAGGGACACAGGGCAGCGGCCACTTGCTTGGCGGTGCGTGGACGCACGTCCCCGGCGGCTACGTCGCGCGCAACGAGGTGCAAGTCATGGCCATCTGCGACATCCGCCGCGAGCGCCGCGAGAAGTCCTGCAACGCCGTCAACACGGCCTACGCCGAGCGGTTTGGCCAGCCCAGCTACAACGGGTGCGTCGGGTACATCGACTTCCGCGAACTGCTGGCCCGCGACGATATCGACGCGGTGCTGATCGCGTGCCCGCTGCATTGGCACGCCATAATGGCCATGTATGCCGCGGAAGCCGGCAAGGACGTCTACTGCGAGAAACCCGTGGCCGTCACCATCCAACAAGGCCGCTCGTTGGCAGACACGATCGCGCGTACCGGACGCGTCTATCAGGCGGGCACGCAGCAGCGGTCCGAATGGACGAACAAGTTCCGGCTGGCCTGCCAGGTGGTGCGCGGCGGCCGGATCGGCGAGTTGAAAGAAGTCTACGGCTACCGTCCCGGCGGCGCCTACGCCTGGCCAAACGGCCTCGGCAAGCCCCGGCCCGTGCCCGACGACCTGGACTGGGACCTATTTCTCGGCCCGGCACAGTGGTTCCCGTACGACGGCGATCCCGGCACGTTCCGGTTCAGTTCCGGCGACATCAACTGGACGCCCCACCATTTCGATTTTGTCCATTGGGTGCTCGACGCCGACCGCACCGGCCCCCTCGAGATCTGGCTCGAAAAAGACGCGCCCGCGTTCCGCTACTCGACCGGCGTGGTTGTGTACGGCCGAGAGTACCCCGGCGAGCCGGTAGGCGCCGTAGGCGGGGCGTGTTTCATCGGCACGGAAGGCCGTCTCGCGGTCGATCGCGAGGGGATCGTCTCGTATCCGGCGACCATTCTGAAAAATCCGCCGGGGCCGCACGAAGTGCCCCTATACCGCAACACGGGCCACGCCAACAATTTCCTCGATTGCATCCGCACGCGCCAGAAAACCATGGCCGACGCCGAGACCGCCCACCGCGCCATGACGCTGTCGCTCCTCGGGGGGATCGTGATGCAACTGAAGCGGCCGCTCAAATGGGACCCAAAAACAGAGAGATTTACAGACGACGAAGAAGCCAACCGGCTGTTGTCGCTGTCGACGCGGCCGCCCTGGCACATATAAAGGATTCAGCCGTGCGTACACGAGCCTTAATCGGCGCCCTGATCGTTGCTCTCACATTCTCTGCATGGGCGCAGAACTCCGAAGAAGCAGACCTTATCGCGCGACTCTCTTCCGATGCGCCGGTTGCCGAAAAAGACGCCGCATGCCACCGGCTGAAAGAGATTGGCACGACCGCGGCTATCCCCGCGTTGGCGGCATGCCTGTTGGACGACGCGCTGTCGCACCCGGCCCGGCAGGCGCTCGAATCCATGCGGTCACCCGAAGCGGGCGAAGCCTTGATCGCGGCGCTGGACAAAACGGACGGCCTCAACCGCGTGGGTATTATCGACTCGCTTGGGCTTCGCCGTGAAAAATCCGCCGTCCCCGAATTGATACCGCTGTTGTCCGACCCTGACGCCACAACGGCCGGGGCCGCCGCGCGCGCGCTAGGCCGGATTGGCACGGAGGACGTTGTCGAGCCGCTGAAGGGCGCGCTGAACACTGGCAACCCGGCAGCGGTCGAGGCTCTGCTGCGGTGCGCGCAACAGTTGCGCAAGGACGGCCGCGACGAAGACGCATTTCAACTGGCGGCCGAACTTTGCAGCATGGATCTTCCCGGGCGCGCCCGTGTCGCGGCGCACCGGGCCAGGATGTTGGCGGCGGGCAACCGCATGACGGATCTGGCGATCGAAGCCATCACAGGCGCCGATGATGCGGCGCGCACGGCGGCGCTCGGTCTTGCCGCGCATCTGCCGGGCGCGGCAGCTACACGCGCACTGGCCGCGGCGCTCGAAAAGGTTAAACCGCCCATTCAGGTCGCGCTCTTAAAAGCGCTCGCCGCGCGTGCCGACACGACGGCGCAAGAAGCCGTGGCCGGCGCCGCCGAAAGTCCCGATCCGTCGGTGCGTCTTGCGGCGTTAAACGCATTGGGCGATCTCGGCGATTCCGAAAGCGTGGATTTGCTGGCGTACACCGCGGCAAACGCGCCCGACCCCGAGGGCGACGCTGCCCGCGAGGCGCTGACGCTGTTGCGCGGCGGCGACGTCTGCAAAACCATGACGCGCATGTTGCGGGACGCGCCGGCTGCCGAGCAGGTGGAGTTGGCCAAGGCGCTGGCGGCGCGACGCGAGACGCAATCGGTGCCGGCGCTTATCGAACTGGCGCGCAGGTCACCCGAACCGGTCGAGGTGGCCGCACTCAAGGCGCTGGGCGTGCTGGCCGGCGAGTCGGAAGCCGGCGGGTTGATCGAACTGATGGTTGCGGCCCCGTCCGACGCCGTGCGCGACGCCGCGGAAGACGCCGTCGTCCGCGTTGCCGGAAGATGCCCCGAGCCGGGGAAAGTGGTCGACGCGCTTCTCACCAGCGAACCCCGGCAACCCGCGCAGGTCATCTCCGTGCTGACCGCGGCGGCGCGGATCGATTTTGCGCGCGCGCTGCCGAGGCTGCATGCGGGCACTGACGACGCGGACCCGGCGGTTCGCGGTGGCGCGGTGCGCGTGCTGGCGCAGTACTGCGGGCTCGAGTCGAAGGATCGATTGCTCGACTTGGCGGCCAAAGCAGCCGGCGAGGACGAGCGCACGCTGATCCTGCGCGGCTACTGGCGCGTGGTGGATCTTGCAAAGGACGAATCGCCCGAGGCGCGGTTCGAGATGGTGCGGGCGGGCCTGGCCGCCGCAAAGAGCGTCGAAAGCAGGAAAAGCGGTGTCGCGGCGCTGGCCGGCATCCCGCTCAAGGCCGCGCTCGATTGCGCGGAACAGGCGCGGGCCGACGAGGCGGTGAAACCGGAAGCTGAACTCGCCATGTATGCGCTCGCCGCCTCGCTGTTTTTTGCTGAACGCGACGCCGCAACCGCCGCGCTCGAGAGTCTCGCCGATTCCGCCACCGACCAAGCCCTTCGCACAAAAGCCTCGGCCCTGACTTCCAGCCTGAGTGAGCACGCCGATTACGTCGTGCCCTGGCTGGTGAGCAATGCATTCCGCCAGGAAGACAAGGAGGCGCAGGCCCTGTTTAACATCCCGTTCGCGCCGGAATTGGGGGGCGGCGACGTCGAGTGGAAGCTGCAGCCCGGCCCCGCCGACCTTTCAAACTTTTGGCAGGTCGATTTGAGCAGCGTGGTCGGCGGCAACCATTGCGTGGTGTATTTGAAGACGCAGGTGTTTTCGGAGAAAGGCGGGGCCGCCGCGCTCGAGATCGGCAGCGACGACGGCATCAAGCTGTGGGTAAACGGCGCGCTCGTCCACGCCAACAACGCCGTCCGCGGGTTTACGCCCGGCCAGGACAAAGCCGCCGTCAACCTCGATCCGGGTTGGAACACGTTTCTGGCGAAAGTCACGCAACACACTGCCGGCTGCGCCATGGCTATCCGCCTGCCGGAACACCCATTCCGCGTGGAGCCAGAATGATCTTTCCCGTTGTCCGTGTTAGTCTGTGTCAGTCTGTGTTAGTCCGTGTGAAATCTTGGGAGGGGCTTGAACCATGACATCGCGAGATCGCGTACAGGCGGCGTTAAACCATCGCGAGCCGGACCGGCTGCCGATCGACATCGGTGGCACAGAGGACACCGGCCTTCACGGCATCGCTTACAACCGGCTTAAGGCCCACGTCGGGCTTACCGGAGGCGCCACGCGCGTGTTCCATCAGTACATGCAAGTGGTCTGCATCGAGGAGCCCATCCGCAACCGGTTCCACGGCGACGTGGTGCGCCTGAGTTTCGAGGCAAAACAGTGGAAGCCATGGGTGCTGGCCGACGGCTCGCCGTGTGAAGTGCCGGTGGGCTGGAACCCAACGCGGTTTGACGATGGCACCGAAGCCATCATCGGTTTCGACGGCAAGCCGTTGATCCAGCGGCACGCAACCTCACCATGGTTCTCGCCCGCCGGGCCGATCTGCCCGTTTATCCAGGCGCCGGGGGACGTAACGAAATACAAAGACTTCCTGCGGCTGTTGGACCGGTCGGCGTGGCTGGACGAGTCCATCGAAGATCTTGTCGAGCGGGCGAAGAAGATCCGTGAGGAAACCGGCTACGCCATCGCCGGCGTGTTTGGCGGCCATATTTTCGCCGCAGCCCAACTCGTGCTCGGCATGGAAAACTTCATGATGGCCCTCCACACAGACCCGGCGCTGTGCACCACGCTCATGGAAACCATTGCCGAAATGCATATGGAAGAGTTTCCGCACTACGTCGAGGCGCTTGA
Source organism: Bathyarchaeia archaeon (assembly GCA_035530195.1). Taxonomy (GTDB): domain Bacteria; phylum Hydrogenedentota; class Hydrogenedentia; order Hydrogenedentales; family SLHB01; genus JAPLKX01. Next base: position 46,417 of record DATKVG010000005.1, read on the forward strand.
CCCGTACCTCGACATCATCTGCGTGGCTGACGACCTCGGCGCGCAGCAAGGCACGCAGATCGACCCGCAAATGTGGCGGCGGCTCGCGAAACCGTCGATGGCCAAGTTGTACAAGTCCATGAAAAGCCGGATGAAACACGCCAAACTGTTCCTGCACTCGTGCGGTTCCGTCTACGACCTGATCCCCGACCTGATCGAGATGGGCGTCGACGTGCTCAACCCCGTCCAAGTCAGCGCAGCCAACATGGACAGTGCCAAACTCAAGGCCGAGTTCGGCCGTGACCTCGTGTTCTGGGGCGGCGGCTGCGACACCCAAACCGTTCTGCCAATGGGAACGCCCGCACAAGTCCGCGACGAAGTCAACCGCCGCATCGAAGACCTCGCCCCCGGCGGCGGGTTCATCTTCGCCCAAGTCCACAACATCCAGCCCGACGTCCCCCCCGAGAATATGGTGACCATGTGGGAAACCGCCGCCGGGGCAGACGCCGACGCGTAGTGTCATTGTATTGAAAAATCAAGCCTCAGCCTTGAGTTTTCACTGCTGATCTGGGAGTTCCCACTCAGGATTTGACCGGCTTTTACAGTCAGCTGACTACCGAAGTCGTTGTAACGAATAGACTTACCAGTCTGGATACAATTTACTCAGTACGTTGAGTAAATTGCGATGGAGGCTCTACTGGTCCTCCAACCGCCCCTGGATCCAGCGGCAGTTGACCACCTTTTCCACGAGGTCGAGGGGGAGGTAGAAGTATTGACAGGAGGGTTCAAAACCGATCCGGGAGTCTTGTCGGGTAAGGGTGTAGAGTTGGCGGGCCAGGGCGGTTTCGGAGTCGAGGCAACGCTTTATTTCGCCCCGAACTCGGTCGCGCTGGTCGGGTGAGGCTTTGGCCATGGCGTCGCGGGCGAGGATGAAGCGGGCTTGGTTGGCGACCGATTGGAAGTGTATGCCGGCGGCTTTGGCGAGGCGGAGGTCGGCTTCCGCGTCTGGGCGCAGGGCGGCGGGGCACTTTTCGACGGCGGCCTGGAGTTCGCCGATTCCGGCGGTCCAACCTTCCGCAACTTTCTTGAATTGCTCCGCAAAGACTTCGGGCGGGTACGGCCCGCGCCAGCCGTCGAGGTCGTCGTACGGTATACCCCACATGGTGGCGCTGTAGCCGGTGGGTTCGAGGTAAAGCGGGTTGGCCGGGCCGACCTGGACGGGCGACGTGTAGACGACGCTGATGTGGAATGGGTACTGGCGGAACCCGTCGCTCATGAGGGTCCATGCGCGCCGCGCGTATGCTGCCCCCTCCGGCCCGAACCGTTCCCGCGCGAGTTCATCCAGTGCGGAGTCGAGGCTCGGCGCGGGCGTCCGGCTGAACTTGGCGGCAAGCTGGAAGTTGGGCGACGGGTAGCCGCCCATGGTCCAGCCGATCAGCATGGCGTCGAGTTGGGCGGCAGCCCGCAGGTTGCTGCAATGCTCGCCGATAAGGTCCATCACGGGCAGGTATGGGATGCTGGCGATTTCGCAGGTGTTGTTGAACTGGATCTCGGTGCCCGTCTTTAGCCCGGCGTCGCGGGCGAACTGCCACTCGTGCAGCGCGCGCGGCCCCGGTCCGACCGATGAGATCGAATATTCGCCCACGACCGTCTTCACGCCGCCGCGCTCGATCGGCAGGCTCCATTCGCTGACCGACATCAGGTAAACCGGCTTGGGCAGCCGCGCAATGATGTCCGGCGCCTCGCCGTGGCCCTTCCAGCCCCAGTCCGATATCAGGACGCGCGCGTCGGCGGCGCCGCGGTGCACGCCCTCATCGATCGCGGCAACAACCTCCGAGATGATATCGGCGTCGCTGCGATCCTTGCACCTCGGGCAGGACGACCAGTCGCCGTGGGATGCGCAATTGGTGAGGTTTTCCGACGCCGTGATCGTGTACACGCCGCCGAGGCCCGGCACTTCGCTGAACACGTGCGCCAGCGCGTCGCCCATCCAGCGGCGCACCGCCGGCTGCGAGGTGCACAGCGCCGTCAACTCGTTTTCACGCACGCCTGCCATCTCGGGGCGGTTCGCGAAGAAGTCCGCGGGCATCGCGCGCGGTTCGTTGAGATAAAGGTAGATTTTGATCCCAAATTTTTTCGCCCGCTCGACCAACTCCCGCAGGTTGGCCAGGCGCTGTTCATGCCCCTCGCCAAACTCCGGGAACGCCTCGCCGCCCGGCGCCAGGTCCCGCAGGACGCCTTGCAGCCACACGCCGTTGATGTCCACCGCCGCCAGCCGCTGCAACAGCCCGTCGGGATACGGGTTCAGCCCCGGGTTCAACAGCGGGTCGCCATAGACGGCCACGTACGAGTAGACAATGCGCAACTGACCGTCGCCGGCCGGCACCACTTCTGACGGCAACGGTTCGCTGAGGCGGCGGACGAAATCGAACCGCGGCTCAGCCGGCTTGCTAAGCTCGTCACCGAACACTTCTTCAACCACACGCCGGATTTCATCGGCGCGTCTTCGCGCCGCCTCATCCGGCGGCTGGAACTTGACAGGCTCGCATTTTGGTTTGAGGCGGCCCAGCTTGACCCACAGGAAATCCTCCTCGCGCAACGTGAACGCGAGCCGCTCCGGCGTCATCTCGACAAGCTCGAGCAACTGGTCGTACGGCAGCAGGTGCCAGTTGCGCCGGATCAGCGTGGCGTATCCTCGTTGCAGCATCTGCGGCGGCACGGCCGGGTCAGGTGGCAGCCCCATCGACACCGCTATGGTGGTCACGTCCGCCGCGGAAGCGCCTACCGCCTTCGCCAGTTTTCCCGGCTCGACCACGCCCCAGTTGCGCCACACAAACTCATGCAGCCGGCCGGGGAAATGTCCGTTTACAACCGGCGCGGGAGCGCTGCCTTCCGGCAAAACCGGTTCTGCGGAAACAGCGGCCGGTGCCAGCGCCAAAAGCGCAAGCCAAACACACGCCCGGATCCGCACGTAAGAAACGCGGCAAGATGCCGCGTCTACGTTTGCGGCCAATGTAGAAGCGGCATCTTGCCGCTTGCGGACTCGCTGCGTCGCATCAAGAGACCCACCGTGTTCACACCAAGACCCCGGGATGGCGGAATGGCCTGCCTTTACAGGCCCAATCAAGAACTCGCTTCGAGGTGAAAGAGCCTTACGTGTGGATTCTGGACAGGTCACGCGTCTTAACATCGCGATTCTTCCTTATTCGGGAACAGCGGGGCCACTATGTCTTAACCGGCGGGCCGAATCAAGCGCCCCTGGCGGGTGTTTGACATTGTCGGGGTCTAAGCACGAATATTGGAACTGACCTTTTGAAAGGGGAGAGCCATGGAGAATTCAAAACCTATGACACGCAGGACCATGTTGCGCGCAAGCGCGGCCGCGAGCGCGGCCGCGGTGGCAGGCCCCGCAATCCTATCCGGCGCGGCGCCCGATCCGGTTCGTGTGGGGCATATCGGCATCGGCACGCGCGGTATTGATTTGATCAAATATACGGGCGCGGCGGATAACGCGAAGGTCGTGGCGGTCTGCGACGTGTACAAGCCGCACCTCGAACGCGGGATCGCCGCGGCGGGCAATCCCGAAGCCGTCCGCTACCACGACTACCATGATCTCCTGGCCGACCCGAAGGTCGAAGCCGTCATCATCGCCGTGCCCGACCACTGGCATGAGCAGATGGCGATCGACGCCTCGAACGCCGGGAAATCCATCTATTGCGAGAAGGGGTTGACCACCAACGTCGCATCCGCCAAGCGGATGCGCGAGACGATCAAGAAAAACAACACCGTGTTCCAGCTTGGCCATCAGGGCCGCCAATATCCGTCCACGGCCGAAGCCGGCCGCCGCATCAAAAACGGCGACATCGGCCCGGTCACGTTGATCCGCGTTGGCCGCTATTTCAACGGCACCCTCGAAAAAGCCCCGTGGCGGTGGTACGGGTATTACGATCAGTGGCAGCGGCCCGACCCGGCCGAGGTGATTAAAAATCTCGATTGGGAAGCGTGGCTGGGTACGGCGCCGAAAATCGATTTCAACGAGCAGCATTTCTGGCATTGGCGCTGCTACTGGCCCTACGGCTCCGGCCAGGCCGGCGACCTGCTGTCGCACGAACTCGACCACGTCCAGTGTGTGCTTGGCTGGGGCATCCCCGACACGTGCGCGTGCACCGGCTTCAACGCGTTTTACAAAGACGGCCGCGAGACGCCCGACACCTGGCTGGCCAGCTACACGTTCGCCAAGCACGACTGCTCGCTGTTTTTCGAGGGGTGCATGAACTCGGGCCGCGAACAGTACCCGGAATACGTGGGCAAAAACGGCCGCATCGTCTTCAACGGCATCGGGCAGGACGCGAACCGGTTCGCCGTCTACAAAGACGAACCCGCGTTCAGCATCGGCGGCAAGTTCCCGAAGCCGCTGTTTGTCTACAACGCCACCAAGGAAGACCGGTGGCCAAACCACATGGACGACTTCCTCGAGTGCGTCCGCACCGGTGCACGGCCCAAATGCAACATCGACGAAGCGTTTATCGGAGTGGTTTCGTTCCTGATGAGCGTTGAGGCGTACAAAGCGGGGCGCCAAGTTCGGTGGAACGCCGCGGACGAAGAGATCGTTTAGACGGGGAACTCGGATCGTGCTGGAGGGATGAATGAAGGCGATCATCATGGCGGCTGGCAAGTCTACGCGGACTTATCCGCTCACACTGACGAAGCCAAAACCGCTGCTGAAGGTGGCCAACAAACCCATACTGGCCCATCAACTCGATATGCTCGATGGCATCACCGACACCGCCGTCGTCGTCATCGGTTACAAAAGCGAAATGATCCGCGAGGCGTTCGGCGATGCCTACAACGGCCTGCGGATCCAGTACGTCGAGCAGGAAAACCAACTGGGAACCGGCCATGCCATTCTCGAGTGCGCGCCGCTGATCGACGGGCCTTTCCTCGCCATGAACGGCGACGACCTTTATGATCGCAAAGACTTCCAAGCGCTCGCCGCTTGTCCCGGCGACGCCGCACTCGCCAAAACCGTCGAAGATCCCAGGCTCTACGGCATCTATGAGGTCGATAAGGAAGGCCGGGTGGTCCGGATTGTGGAGAAACCGGTCGACGTCTTCTCCAACCTCGCCAATATCGGCGCATACCGGTTCGACCCCGTCGTGTTCGACGTCCTTCGCGCCACAAAACCTTCCGAGCGCGGCGAGATCGAGATCACCTCGGCCGTACAGACGCTGGCCGAGCGTGGCGAGGTGCGCGTGGTTGAATCGGTGGGCGTGTGGATCCCGATAGGCTATCCGTGGCATCTGCTCGATGCCAACGAATACTTCCTCAACCACCGGCTCGACCCGGTTGTTTTGGGCGAGGTCAGCCCCGCCGCCCATATCGATGGGCCGGTCGCTGTCGGCCGCGGCACCGTGATCCGGCCCGGCGCCGTCATCAACGGCCCCGTGTGCATCGGCAGGGACTGCATCATCGGCCCGAACTGCTGGCTCCGCCCGGGAACCACCGTCGGCAACGGGTGCCGGGTCGGCCAGGCCGTCGAACTCAAGAACACCATCCTGTTCGACGGCGCATACGTCTGCCATCTCTCGTATATCGGCGACAGCATCGTCGGCGAACGCGCGAACCTCGGGTGCGGCACCGTCACCGCCAACGTCCGCCACGACGGCGGTGACATCCAGTCGATTGTCAATGGCAAGCCGATCTCGACGGGGCGCAGAAAACTGGGCGCCGTGTTCGCCGCCGACGTCCACACGGGGATTCATACGGCCGTGTACCCGGGCCGCAAGCTCTGGCCGGGCGCCACGACGCGGCCGGGGGAGGTGGTTCAAAAGGATATTGTACTGTAGAAGGCCATTCACGTAATCGGGGGAAATAACAAAACTTGTTCCCAATGTTGTGCTTTTTGCAGAATGCGACGCAGCACCGCCGGATCTGAATGCGGCTTCTTGGCCGCCTGGTAGGAATGTGACGTGAAATTCCAGATGGTATTACGTGCCTTGGCGCTTGTTCTTGCAGTGATTTTCGGCGTTTTAGGCGCGGCCTATGCTGCCGCGTCTAACGCGGGCGCGTCAAATGCGGCCGATCCGAATCCGCCCACGCTCCATTCGAGCCGCGGGGCGTGGCCTATTCGGCGACAATGGACGCCCGCGGAGGTGCTCCACTACGCACAATGGGTCGAGCACATCTATGAGATGAAGACGAAAGGATCCATCGAGCAGCGCATCGCCAAGATCCAGCGCATCATCACCGACCCCGAAATGAACCTCCTCGAGAATCCTTCGTTCCTCGGCCAGGGCGGCAACCCCCAACTGCCGGTGTCCGTCCTCAGGACAATCCACGCCTCGCTCGATTGTGCCAAACTCACCTGTTTTATCCCGGCCTATTACGCCTACCGCCGCGCCCTGCCCTGGATGATCTCATACGTCGCGCCGGGCGAGGGCGACGTCCGCACGTCCGAATACAACGTGGTCTCGGGAACCATGAGCACGCTCGACGCGGGTTCCGCCAGCGACTTCTTCATCCAGGCCAGCATCGGCTACTCGTCCGGCAACTACAGGGTGAACCTCACCGGCAGAAACGCCGAACTCTCCGACACGCTCCCCGTCGCCATCGACCCGCGCTACCTCCTGCCCGGCTGCATGAACTACACCGACGGCCACAGCCTCGTCCTCGCCAAAGTCAGCGATTACGGCGAGATCCATTTCCTTAACTGCAGCACCACCGAAACCAGAGACATCTTCACCTACAACGGAATGAACACCGTCGCGGGCATCACCCCGCGCGGGTATGACGAAACCGACGAGTGGAACGGCTGCTACCAGGGCCTGCGCGTGCTCCGCTACCCCATTGCGCTCGTCAACTCGGCCGGCGGCGTCGTCGGCATCCGGCGCAGGACGAATGAGGAGATGAAAGAGTTTGGGTTCTCGACCGAACAATACGAGATCATCCGGGAACTGATCTCGAACCAGTTCATCGTCGAGGGCAAACTGAAACCCCAGAGTTTTCACGACCTGATCCGGCTGCGCATGAAAAAGGTCGACCACATCAAGCCGCTCGAATTCCTCGAGGCCTACGCCGACGAACTTCTCGAGGTCTACCAGATCCGCGAACAGTTCGTGCAGGACGCATGGCGCGACGTGCTCAAAAACGGGCCTATCGTATATCCTGAAGAACTGCTCGACGAAAATATCTTCCAGGCCAAAGGCCGTTGGGAAACCTGGAGTTCACCCTCCTCTGACGTCGATCGCCGCAACAAGTATTTCTACCTCGCCGACTGGCTCGACTACGCCATACGTTGTTACGAAATGATGCCCGAATACGTCAAGTTCGACGGGCTCGAGAAATACAACATCCAAAGCCAGGCAGGGCTTGCCCGCGCGCTGATCGATGAAAAACGGCGCATTTTCCGCGCCCATTCAATGACGTACAGGAAGTCCAGCGGCGAGACCATACCGCTCTCGCTCATCGACATCGAAGAGCGCCTGTACGACCTCTCGTTCGACCCCAACCACCCGCCGGAGCTTCGGTGGGGCGCCCCTGCCGGCACCGCCGAGCGGGCGTCCGCGCCCGAACGCTATACGCCCGTCCCCACCGGCGAACGCATACCGATGCAAGAGGCCTATCTCTGGCAGTCGTACTACCGTTGCCTCGGCCTGCGTGAAACCGGTATGAGCGCGCTCAGGGGGATGTTCACCGAGGGGTTCCCGGTTCGCAAGAAACTGGATCAGCAACTCACCAAGTGGTTCCTGTTCGATCAGCCCATTGCCGTCACGGCCTCAGCCATACCGCCCGAAACCGCTCCACCACCCAAGACGACCAGCACGCGCGTACACGTACTCGTCCCGCGAAGCTGACCGCGGGAAAATGCCCGTAAACCATGAGGCTCGCAGTAGATAGTGTGTTGAAAATCAAGTGATTTTTGCGGCAACAGGTTTCTTTTTGGGACAAGTTTTCCACAGGGGGTCATAGGCTCGTCCGGAAACGACAATAGCGCGCATGAGCACG
>DATKVG010000006.1:0-3453 GCA_035530195.1 Bathyarchaeia archaeon
GGTGGGCTTGCTTACCGCCTTGAGTTCGGATTCGCCGGTGCGGTAGACAATCAACCCGCCATACACGCTGGTCGCGTGCGTGGTCTGGTTGACGTAGGGGATACTGACGGCGTTCGTGACCATCGGTATCTTCGTGCAGCGTCCGGCCAGCCCGGTCTCCATGATTTTGTCCATCTGGAGTTGCGGGAGGAATCCGGTGGGGACGAGGAACCCGCCTTGCGAGTCGTCGCCCTCGGCCATGTGACCCGCAACCTTGCAGGTCGCCATGTAGTCGATGAGGCGCTTCGGCGTCGGCGAGTTCGGCGTGCCGGCGCGTACCACGTCGTACAGGAACTGTCCGACATGCTTGTACCCGCCGTTGGGGTCGAGCGCTTTGCGGTCGTTCCCAACGATGATGCCGCTGGGCTTCGCCTTAGCCAGAGCGTCGGCAAGCGCGGACTTTACCGCGTCGCCGATGCCGGCCTTGATCGCACCGGCGAGGTCGGGGACTTCCTCGAACTCGGTGGCCTCGGCCTGTTCGGCCTCGATGTAGGCCGCGCCGTCCTCGTCCTCGACTTCATACGTCTTGCCGATTTCGAGGTCGTCAACGGCTTTAAGGATTTTCACATACATTGCAGAGTCTCCTAATCCAAAGTGTCGATCACGTTTCAGAGACCCTGTTGACTCCGGCGCGCTACTTACCCTCGCCTGTGCGGCTCCGGGCTTCGCGGCCTGGCAACTCCAGGCGTGTTACTACACCCGCCCTCTCAGGCGGTCGAATTGTGCGGCGACTTGCCCGGCGATATCCGCCTTGGCAATCTCCGCGCCAAGCGATTCCCGCGTCAAGACGATGCGGGGGCGCTTTTTGGGTTTCGGGGGTTCCGGCTCGGTTTCCGCCGGGGCGTCCATGAGCGATTTGTAATAGCCCTCGAACGTCGGCGTGCCCATTGGGAGTATCAGGCCCGTCTCGTTCAGGATGGTTTCCATCGGCAGGCCGTCGTCGCGGGCTTTGGCCGCAGCGAGCACGAAGGCATCCGGGTTAGACTGCACCGGGGCAACCGCGTATTCAAGCACCGTGAACTTGCGGATGACGCGCGATACGCCAGCCAGTTCGGGCCGCGCCTTGATTTCCTTTTCTTCCGGCGGGCTGGCGTCGGTAATCATAAACCCGATGCTCTTCCCGCGCAGGTCGCCGGACTTCACGAGGTGCCATACGGCGTCTGGGAACCACGGGCCTTCCCAGCCGTCGGGCTTCGAGGTGTACTGCGTTTTCGCAATCCACCCGTTCATGCCCTCCTCTTTCGCGCGCTTAATCCACAGCGCACGGCCCACGGGGAGTTCGTCGTAGCGGTGCGCGAAGGTCACGACCGGGTTCTTCTGAAACTGCTTCCAGTCGCCGCCTTTCGGCAGCATCACCTCGCCGTCGCGGTCTACGGCGTCCGAGGTCACGAGCGACACATCCGCGCGCTCGCCCTCCTGCAAGTCGGTTGCCTTGGCGATTACCGAGCGACGCTGGATGCCGAGGTCGCGCAGTTCGGGTGGCAGACCCTTCAGTACCGCGTCCACTTCTGAAGCCAGCGCGGAGGGCATGGGGAAACCGAACGGCCCCTCAGCGTCGCCGTATGCTTTTCTCGATGAGTATTTAGCCATTTGATTTCTCCCACGGTTCTGGTCGTCCGTCTATGCAAGTCTCTTCCCAGGTGTCGGCCTTCCAATCATGCTGACATGGGATGGAGTCCCAATCTATCGTCGTCTTTGTGGTCGGTGCTGCGGTCGCCGTAGTACACCACTCGTCATAGATATGTCCGCAGTTGGGGCAATGGCATCCGCCGCCAGTGTGGTTGCAGTCATCGTCCCAAGTATCCCAATGCGCGTCGCCTTCTATCCCGCAGTTAGGACATCCCATCCCCTACACCTCCACCACGCCGATACCCATCTGCGTTTCCCTGTGGGATATCACGTGCGTCGTCAAGGTTTCGTCCGCCTCGATTTCCGCCCACAGCGTGTCAACCTCCTGCTCGCGGTACTTCACCCCCTGAATGTCGTGGATAGCGATTAGCCCCCCCTTGCGCACGAGCGGGGCGTACCGCTCCCAATCGCTCAGCGCGCTTGGGTAGTCGTGACCTCCGTCGATGTGGAGCACGTCGAGGGGCTTGCCGTCGAGGAGTTCCAGCACCCTTGCCAGCGCTTCCGGGGTTTGGCTTGCGCCTTCGATGAGCGTCGTTGGGTGCGTCTTGCCAAGCCGCGCGATGACGCTTCGCAATCGGTCGATGCGGATGACCGGGTTCGAGAGGTTGTCGATGCCGATTATCTGCGCGCCAGGCGCGAAGAACGGCTCCATGCACCACAGCCACCCGCCCTCGCAGACGCCGATTTCCAGCACGCGCGCCGGGGCAATCGCCTTGACCAGCACGGCCAGGTCGCACAGTTCCAGCTTGTCCTGCGTGCAGTACCCGCCCACGGTTTGCCATCGGCGGTTGAGTGTCGCTTGCGTATCGTCCATTACATCTCCACCACGCCTATACCGTTCTTGACGTAAATCTCGTGCGTGCGTCCGGGATACTCGCCCCGGATTTCCTCCCACAACCGCTTGACGTTCATCTGCGCGGTCTGCGTGCCGATGTCGTGCAGCACCGCAAGACCGCCGCGCCGCACAAGCGGCCCGTAGTTCTGCCAGTCCGCGAGCGCGCTGGCGTAGTCGTGTGCGCCGTCGATATGGAGCAGGTCTATCTTCCCCTTCATGGCGCGCATGGCAATCAGCGTCGCGGGGTTATCGCTCCGCGTCTCGAACATCCACACCGTGAACCCGGCCACCTCCAGCCGCTGAATCATCGCCAGCATCTCCGCGCGGCCATTGTCCTGCTGGTGGCGTTGCATTGAATCAATCCCGATGATGTTCCCGCCAGCGGAAAACCACGGCGCGAGCACGTATTGCCAGCCACCCTTGTAAAACCCAATCTCCAGAATCCTCTCCGGCTTGAGGTCTGCGATAAACGGCGCGAGCCAGCATATCTCGTCGTCGATCTGTAGGCACTGCGCGGTCGAGCCCGGCTTGCCGTTTGCCGTGCCGATTTGCGCGGTGCGGCCCTTCACGATAAGCTCATACGGGTTCATGTCCGCCCTCCTGCTCGAAATCGCCCAAATCGCCGTTAAGGCCCCTGTGCGCCCCGTAGAGGCACAAACGCCAAAAACCCATACTTTGCATCGGGCTAATTACTGACATCGCCGCACCACCAATCCTCGTGGTCCGCTTTTGCCTGCGCAAGCCGCGCGTCAGGCCCAAGCCCCGCGTAGTGCAGGATGTGCGAATCGTGCCGGTTCGGGTTGCCGTTCCAGTCCTCGTCGAATAGCGGGATGTGGTTCCAACGGTAGCCGAGGTCGATAATCGGAAAGCCGGAGCGGCGGCAGAGGTAGTTCATCGTGTTCTGCGCGGGGAACGAGGCGCGCATGCCGACATCCCGCACCATGACATCG
>DATKVG010000007.1:0-15662 GCA_035530195.1 Bathyarchaeia archaeon
GCGTCGCCCGCGGAAGCGTCGCCCGCGGAAGCGTCGCCCGCGGAAGCGGGCGCGCAATGGAAAATGAGCAAGGGATGCTCAGGGCTGATCTCGAGGCACAGTGAAGGGGCCTGCGGCCATGCCACAGGGCAGGCCAGCGCCAATGCGGCCAGCAATCCAAGAGTTGTATTACGGATACAATTGCCCATCAGGCGGAGATTGTATGCAACGGTCGGCGGGCAAACAACTTTTTGGCCACGGCCGCGCATCCCAAGGCAAAGTTCAGCTTACCCTCGAGTTTTATCCCCTTCGATGGAAGAAAAGTTCCCCTTTGCGAGCTCACGCGCGTCTTGCCGCAAGAAGTCCCCCAACATTGCGGCATGCACAAGGCGGGCTGGAATGGGACAACCGTCCCGTTCCAGCCCTGTCCTCAATGTTTGTTGCCGAATAGGCTGACTGGCTTAGTCGATTCCCAACAGTGCCAGGATCTCGCCAATGAGCCACAACGGGCCCGTGATCGGGATGAGAAGCCAGAACCACCAATCACCCGCATCGACGAAGTCATCAAACAGATTCTTCATTTTCTCCCTCCTGTTGCATTTACACCAGTAACGTTACTGTGGTTTCGCGTTCAGACATTGCAAAAAAGCCCGTTTTCGCGTGCTTTCTTGCCGCGCACCCACATGCACTTCCGGCGCCCAAACCACTTGTACACCGGAAAACACACCTATATTAAAGAATATTCCTGGCCCGGAAGCAAGTTTTTTTTGAAGCCTATTTTTTGCCGGGCTTGGCGACTGGCGCAATACGGGCATGTTGCTATATAGTGTGTGCGGGAAAAGGGGACCGTAATGCCGGCGGGACATGACGACATTCTTGAGCGTCTTGAGGTGGCGCTTAATGCCTGGAATTTGGAAATTGCGCAGATGCGCGGGGGATTGGCGGTCGAAATAGACAAACTGGGCGAACAAATTGGCCTCCTGCCGCGGCCCGAACATCCGGCAAACCTTCCGGCGCACATGCAACAACCCGCACAGGCGAAGGTTGCGGAAGACGGCATCGAGCCGCTCAACGCGCGGGTGGCGGAACTGAATCTGTTGCTGCAGGCGGCGCGATACAAGGTCGAAGAACTCGAAAGACAGGCCCGCCAGCCGTTGCCCGAATTGGCCGGAGAGAACGAAGGAAACCTGGCGCAACGGCTTGCCCAAGCGTTGCGCGACCGCTACGAGGCCCACCAGGAGATCGTGTCATTGCGGGCGGAGGTCGACCTGTTGCGGCGGGCCAACGCCTGCTTGAGCGGGCCGGTTGCGCCCCCGGAAGGCTGGGTAGCGGCGCCGGCCCAGGTATTTGATAACGAAGGCCGGCGGCGGCGTTTGGGCGAGATCCTGGTCGAGTTGGGGCTGGTTGATGACGAGCAGTTGAGGGCGGCGTTGGCCGAACAATCGAGCTCGCCGCAGCGTCGGCTGGGTGCGATCCTGGTTGAAAAGGGCATTACGAGCGAGGAGGTCGTGGCGCGAGTCCTGGCGCGCCAACTGGGCCTGCCGTTTGTCCGGCTGGAGGGTAATGTAGCGGATCAGGCCGCGACTCGCGCCATAAGCAGCCAACTGGCCAGGACGTGCGAATGCCTGCCGATAGCGGTTTCGCCGACTTCCCTGGTGCTGGCCATGGCGAATCCGTTCAACCTGGTTGCGATTGAAGAAGTGGAACTGGCAACGGGCCGGCGCGTAGATCCGGTCGTAGCGGCAGCCGGAGACATCCGGGAAGCGGTGCGGCGCTACTACGGAGACGAGGAATCGCAGGTACAGCCATGAAACACAAGAAACGCGAAAAAGCGGGAGGACATATGCTGAAACGGCTGGCGGTGATTACGGACGGCGGAGCGATTGACGAGGCGGCCGCGAAGTCGGCAGAAGCCCAGGGGGTGCAACTGCAGTTTGTCAGCGGCTCGGGCGAATTCCCTGCGGGCACCCCGGCCGCCATCGGCCTTGCCAAAGATTTTGCAGGATCGATAAAAACGGCGCTGGCCGCGGCCGAACAGCAGGAGGAACTGTTGTTCTTGCTGGCCGATTCGCTCGATTGCCGCGAGGGCCTGATCCCGGGAAGCAGCCGGAGAGTTACCGACCACGCCACCCGGTTCGCTGCCACCATTGGTCTGGGCATTGAGGACCAGCTTGTCCTCGAGCGGGCGGCGCTGCTGCGCGACATCGGCAAGATCTCGATTCCCAACGACGTGCTGCTCAAAGAAGGCCTGCTCACCTACGACGAATGGATGTTCATCCAGCAGCACCCCCACCTTGGCGGCCAGATCGTCGAAAAGACCCGCGCCCTCCAGGATATCGCCGAGGCGATCCGCACGCACCATGAATCGTTCGACGGCGATGGCTATCCCGACGGGCTGGAGGGCTGTGCCATCCCGCTGCTGGCGCGCGCCCTCAAGATACTCGATGTGTACTGCGCCATGACCAGCCCGCGCCATTACCGCAAAGGGTACAGCAGCCAGGAAGAGGCACTCGAATATCTGAGAAGCGAACAGGGAAAACATTTTGACCCGGATCTGGTCGAGGCTTTTCTCGATGCGGGGGTAGGGCGCCCATGGGAGGCCGATCGCAAATAATTCAGGCGGTTTCCTCGACGAAAGCCAGGTATTCGCGTTCGGAGTCGGCTTGCGCCTCGCGCCGGAACGAATCGATCTCCTCGTAATGGCGCGCCAGGAGGCTCACAAGATCGCCGTCAATCTTCCCTGCCGCAGCCAGCGTTTTCAGGTATTCGGCCAGTTCGGCCGGCGGCATCGGGTCGCGGTAGGGGCGCACTTCGGTAAGGGCCGCAAAAATGTCTGCGACCGCCATGATCCTGGCGCCGAAAGGCATCTGGTCGCCTTTCAGGCCGAACGGGTAGCCTGACCCATCCAGCCGCTCCTGATGAAGCGCCCCCCAGACGCGGATAGTATCGAGTGCGGGCGCCGTCTCGAGGAGCCGGTATGTGTGCCAGGCATGGCTCCGCATGACGTCATATTCGAGCGCGGTGAGCCGGCCCGGTTTCTCCAGAATCTCGCTCGGGATGGCCAGTTTCCCGAGGTCGTGAAAATGGCCCGCAATCTCCATCAGGCGCACGTCTTCCGCGCCGAATCCCGCCACCCGCGCCAATGCGGCGGCCGCGGCAGACACGCCTTTCGAATGCCGGGCCGTGAACCGGCTGCGGAAATCGATGAGCCTGCGGAACAGGTTGGCCAGGCTCATCAACGAGTCCCGATCGAGAACCAGTTGGGGAAGGTTGGCGCGGCGCCCCAGGATCAGCCCCGCCATCGGCGATGCCGCGTCCATCCAGAATGCGTCCCGGGTTGATGCATCGAGAAACGCCTGGACCTGATCAGGCATGAACCATTCGGGTGTCTGCGACAGGATCTTTTCTCTAACTCGTTCTGCCTGGGTGAGCGTCGGTTCTCCCGGGCGTATGAGGACGCTGATCCGGTCGGCCAGATGCAGCAGATGACTCTCGAACGCCACCTCGGCGTTTTCAAATTCGACGCCGCGGCCCGAATCCCAGTGCACGTGATGGAACCGCACGAACCGGGCCGCCCGCGAGAACGGCGGAAACCCTTTAAGCAGCGTGTGGCCGGCTCTGCCGTGGTGATGAGGCGCCTCGATCTCGAACTGCATCAGGTCCGCCCGCTCGTTGCTCGAGAAACCACCAACGTCGTGCAGCGCGCCCGCCAGCAGCAGGTCGTTCTGCACATCCGGGGGCAAACCCATCTGTTCGGCAATAGCCGACGCGACACTGGCCACACGCATGTGATGATTGGCCACCAGGGGACTGAACAGGTCAATCGCGCCCGACACGCACGTCACCAGATCAAACAGCGGCAACGGGAATTCCGGACTCATCAATAAGCCTCCTCACATATTCTAGCGCAATAAACCAAGAGGGCTTCCTTTTTTCGACAGAAACAGAACGAGACCATCGCCAGCTTCTCCAACTGTAGGAACAGGCAAATCGAACCAAATCGTCCATTTTTATTGAGTAAATGCAACTACAATCCCGCGGGATCGGGTGCGTCAGTGATGGCTTGGTGTGGTGTAACCTGCTGAAAACAATGCCTTTATATTTGCCTTTCCACCCCGCGGAAAACCCTTGCAATTTTTGAGGAAAGTGCTATTCTGAAATTGCTCGGTTTTTATTGTTAATTACAACCGAGATTGCCGGGGCCAAGCACGGGCGCTCCGGGAATGAACAGTTTAGTGTCTCATGGTGCTAAGGGAGAAACGGAGAAAGGAGTGGATTCATGAGAAAGAAAACGGGATTTACTTTGATCGAGCTGCTCGTGGTCATCGCCATAATAGGCATACTTGCGGCGATACTTTTGCCTGCGCTTGCGCGGGCGCGGGAAGCGGCCCGCCGGGCATCTTGCCAGAACAACCTTAAACAGTGGGGCCTGGTATTCAAGATGTACTCCAACGAATCAAAAGGGGGAAAGTGGCCACGGCTGGGCCTCGAAGACAACTATGATGATCCGGGGAACGATGGTTTCATTGCGTTTGCGTATGGCGCCTCATTCTATCCGGAATACTTGTCCGACATGAACATCTATTTCTGCCCGTCGGACGTCACCTCCGATCCGGAGGACTTTCTCGCTCCAGTAACTGGGTCGTGGTACACACAGGAGCCTTCTTCGCCCAACTACGGTAAGCTGGACCCGCAGGAGTTCGACGACCGCAGTTACCTTTACTACGGCTGGGCTGCCGAAAGCATAGACGTGTTTGTCACAATGATTGCAGCAACTCTGGTAAAGTCCGCACTGGAGGGTACGCCAACCATAGAAGTTGCAGACAATGACTTGTCGTTGACGGACATGTGCGAACCTTCAACCCTGGAAGGGATTATAAGTGGCTACTATGCTGAGGAAACTCAGGCCATTGAAGACCTGATGGGAAGACCGATAATCGTCCAGGGCACGGGCGGCAGCAACGTCATTTACCGCCTGAGGGAAGGTATTGAGCGTTTTGCCATCACAGATATCAACAACCCCGCCGCGAGCGCCCAGGCACAAAGCACGTTCCCCGTCATGTGGGACACCGTTGACCAAGCGGGCGGCAGTTCGTTCGACTTCCATCACGTTCCCGGCGGCGCCAACGTGCTGTACTTGGACGGCCATGTGGAGTTTCTTAAGTATCCGTCCAAGGATCATCCTTGCACCTATGCGAACGGCATTCTGGGCCGGGCCTATTAGACCTTTGACCGGCTAAGGGACATCGGCCAAGTCAGGCTTGTTACCAACGGCAACGGCGCCGCCTCTCACGCGTGCGGGAGGCGGCGCCGGCGTTTTGTGGATACAGGCGGCTGAATGCCTCGCCGCTTTCCAGCCATTGCGCGCCCTACCGGATGTGACAGCCTTTCATACCGCGCTTTTCGAGGTAGCGCTGATGGTATTCTTCGGCGCGGTAAAATGGCGCGGCAGGTTCGATGGCCGTAACGACGGGCCGCGTGAACCGGCCGGATTTTTCCAAGTCGGCCTTGGCCTCGACTGCAATCCGTCGCTGTTCCTCGTTGTGGTAGAAGATCACGGATCGGTACTGCTCGCCAACGTCCGGCCCCTGGCGATTCGGCGTTGTCGGATCGTGAATGGTCCAAAAGACCGACAGGAGGTCCTTGTACGCGACCTGGTGGGGATCGAATTCGAGCTGGACCACCTCGGCATGGCCGGAGTCGCCGGCGCACACGTCCTGGTAGCTGGGGTTCTCGAGGTAGCCGCCGGAAAACCCGGCCTGCGTCGAAACCACCCCGTTGACGTGGCGGAACGCCTCTTCGACGCCCCAAAAGCACCCCGCCCCGAACGTAGCTTTTTCCATATTGCATCTCCTGGCCTATCATTAAGACAACATCGGGCACGGTCCCTTTTGTTTCGAAAAACGCGGCCGGTACGACAACCCGCAAAAAAGTTGTAGTGGCATCGCCGCAACCAAGACTCTTGAAGATGGATCAACAACGGGACACCCCCCACAACTGCCGGGGGGCGTCCCAGACGTTTGCAAAATAAGGATTTGCGCAGGTTTCGCCAAGTTGGGACGCCCCCCGGCAGTTGTGGGGGGTGTCCCCTTTGTATTCCAGTCTCGTGCCCAGTCTCCATTTACCCCCCCATACCCCAAACCCCAGTTTGCGGCTGTTCGCGGGAAGGTGCTAAGTTGACTTACGGGAGGCGATTTGGCGACTACAGCGGAATATTTCGCGGCGCGCGTGCGCGAGTTCATGCGGGCGCACTCGATGGCGCGGGACGGGTCGCGGCTGCTTGCGGCGGTTTCAGGCGGCGCGGATTCGGTGTGCCTGCTGCACGTCCTGGTCGAGTTGGGGTTCCAACTCGAAGTGGCCCATTTCGACCACCAGACGCGCGACGGCGAAAGCGGCCGGGACGCGGAGTTTGTGGGCGAGACGGCGGCCCGGCTTGGATTGCCGTTTCACATCGAGTCGCGGCCCGTCGAACAAGAAAGCCGGGGGTCGGGTAAGTCGTTCGAGGAGTACGCGCGGTCGGCCCGGTACGAGTTCCTGACGCGCGTGGCTCGATTGCGCGGGTGCGAGGCCGTCGCCACGGGCCATCATGCCGACGATAACGCCGAAACCGTGCTGATGCGCCTCATCCGCGGGACAACCCCGGCCGGCGCAGCCGGCATACCGGCCGTGGGCGCCTGGGGCGGCGTTCCGGTGATCCGACCGCTGCTGGGCATCAGCCGTGCGGAGGTGATGGCATACGTCGCGGAGCGCGGGCTCGAGTATCGCGAAGATACAACCAACGCCGACGTGCGGTACGCCCGCAACCGGGTCCGTCACGAACTGCTCCCGCTGCTCGCCGAGCGGTACAACCCGCGGGTGCGCGAGGCCCTGTTGCGGTTCGCGGAAGCCCAGCGGGCCGACTCCGAACTGATCGACAATCTCGCGGGGGCCGCATTTGACCGGTGCGTGTCCCGGCAAGGCGCAATCGACCGCACCCGGTTCCGCGCCGAACCCCGATCGGTTCAGCGGCGGATGGTGGCGCGGCTGGGCCGGCGGCTTGGCGTGACCGACGTGCCGTTTGATCGCGTGGTGGCCGCGGCACGGTTCGTTGCGGACGGCGCAACGGGCGAAGTGTTTGATTTGGGCTCTGGCGTGCAGTTGCAGAACGGGCGGCGGCACACGAAACCCCTGCGGCCGACCGAGGCCATCGAGGCGGCGGAGACGCCGCTGACTGTGCCGGGCGTGACATCCGCGCTGGGCCGGGTATTTCGCACTCTCTCTCTCGAGCAACGTCCCGCGGCTGACCTGGCGGCCTATTGCACACCGCGCCGTCAGGTGTTTGATGCCGCTGCGGCGGGGACGGACCTGTCCGTCCGGCGACGGCGGCCGGGCGACTCGTTCACGCCGCTGGGTATGGCGGGCCGGAAAAAGTTACAGGATTATTTCGTGGATACGGGCACGCCGGCATATGAACGCGATCTGCGGATTCTTTTGACAGGCGGCGGCAAAATTTTGTGGGTGGTTGGCGGGGCGATCAGCGCGCACGCCGCCGTGACCGCGTCTACAACACGTTTTCTGGAGGTCGACGTTATCGATGGAACTGAAGAAACGGCCGCTCTTGACGGCAGGGCAGATACGGAAGAAGGTTGAGGAGATCGCGCAACGGATTTCGGCTGATTACGCGGGCAGAGACCTCTTGTTGATCGCCGTGTTGAAAGGCAGCCTCATCTTCGCTTCCGACCTGATGCGCCGCCTGACCGTCCCCTCGAGCGTCGATTTTATACGCGCCCGCAGCTATTGCCAAACGCACAGCCAGGGCCGCTGCGATTTCTTATTGCTGCCCGAGCAGCCCGTGACGGGCCGGCATGTGCTCGTGATCGAAGACATCATCGACACCGGCCTTACCGCACGCTGCATCGTCGACTACCTCGCCGCGCAAAACCCTGCCAGCCTCGAAATCTGCACGCTGCTCGACAAACCGGCGCGCCGCAACGTGCAAATCCACCTGCGCTACGTCGGCTTTGCGATCGATAACGAGTTCGTGGTCGGCTACGGCATGGATTACGAGGAACAGGGCCGGAACCGGCCCGACATCCACGTCCTGCTGGGAGACTAATCTTCCGGCGGCACCACCACCGCGCTTTCGCCTTTGAGCAACAGGATCACGTCGCGGCCCGAAGCCTTGTGGCGGGAGACGGACAGCACCCTGCGGGCGGAATCGACGGGCTGGCCGGATTTGAACGCCTCGGCCGCGGCCCGGTCGTCGAAGATCTCGATGTTGATGTTGTCGTAGGCGTCGCCCTCGAGGCGCAACCGCCTGCCAAGCGCGCGGAGTTCGTCGTCGGGCGTTTCGGGCAGCACCACGGCAATAAGCCCTTTCAACGACGCCCGCGGCGGGTTTGATTTGGCCGCGTCGTCTGGAGAGGCGCCCCACTCCGCCACGCTGAAATAACCGCCCGCGGCCACCGCTTTAACGACTTCGGGATCGGGCGGCGGCGCGGCTTCGGGTTCGGGGCCTTCCGGTTCAGGTTGCGCCGCCACGTCGCGCAGGAGGTCGCCATCCGGCGCGGGAACCGGCGGCACGTCAACGCCCGCATTCTTGTAAAGATCGCGCAACTCGCGGCGCAGCGCCTCGTTCTCCGCCTTGAGATCGGCCAGCGACGTAGCCATCCAGGTGTCGAGCGTCTGTTGCATCCGCAACACTTGAGCCCGCAATTCGGCCACCTCCTCCATCACGTCTTGCAACTCGACAGCCCGCGCGGGCGTATTGGCCAGCTCATCCTCGGCTGCATCAGGAGCCGGCGCCTCGGGCGCGGGAGGTTGCGCCGCGGGCGCCGCAGACGGTTCAGCTTGCGCAACCTGAATGGCGCCGGCTGCCCACGCCGCCGGGTAAAAGAGCGCCGTCAGGCACAACAGTAGACTGTCGAGAATCGGCATGTTCTGTATCCTCACCACCCGGTTTCCCGGGCAGACGCAACAACCGCCGTCTCATTTTATACGATTTTGAGCCTTGTATGGGTGACATGTCACCATGGGCATATAAAGGCGATAAGACAAGAACTTGCCGCACCTGTTTCCGTTTTAGAGAATCTTTGAGGTAAACTCTGGCCTGAAAACCGGGATTTCAAAAGGATCTGCGATGTCGGACGATAGACGTTTTGTCGAACCAAGGACGTTGAGGGGGTTTCAGGACCTTCTTCCGCAGGATTTCATACGGCGGAAAGCCGTGATAGCCGTTATCGAGGGCATCTATGAGAAGTATGGTTATCTGCCGCTCGACACCCCGGCGGTCGAGCATCTCGAGACGCTGTTGGGTACCGGTGGCGATGAGACCAACAAGGAACTGTTCACGCTCGAGACCCCCGAGGGCGAGCCGGTCGCGTTGCGGTATGACCTCACCGTGGGTTTTGCACGGCTTCTGGCGCAGTATCCCGACCGGCTGAAGGTGCCGTTCCGGCGGTATGCGGCCGGGCCGGTATGGCGGGTCAACAAGCCGGGGCCGGGGCGGTTCAGGCAGTTTACGCAACTCGATATCGACGCGGCGGGTTCCGAAAACGTGGCGCTCGACGCGGAAATCATCGCCATCATGTGCGAAATCCTCACCACGCTGGGCGTGGACGGCTACGAAGTAACGGTCAACACACGCCGCCTGATGGACGCGGTACTCGATGGCTGCGGCATTCCCGAGCAGGACAGGCAGAAACACGTCCTGCGCGTGGTGGATAAACTGGCCAAGGTCGGGGTGGACAACGTCCGGCTGGAACTCGGCCCGGGCCGAATCGACGAGTCCGGCGACCCCATACGCGGCGTCGGCCTGACGCGGCAAGTTGTCGATAAGATACTGAACTTCATCGCCGTCCAGGCGGATACGCGCGCCGGGGTGGTCGAAAAGCTTCGCGGCGTTCTGCCGCCGGGCGAGGCGGCCGAATCCGCCCTGCGCGAACTCGAGGAGTTGGCCGAAGACCTGGATGCCTTGAACCTGCCGGAACGTCATGTAAAATTTGACCCCAGCCTCGCCAGAGGCCTCGATTATTACACCGGCCCCGTGTTCGAAGCGGTGCTGACGGACGCGGCCGAGCTCGGGTCGGTGATGGGTGGCGGCAGGTATAACCAGTTGGTATCGCGGTTCTTAGACCAGAACATCCCGTGTACGGGGATGTCCGTGGGCTTGGACCGGCTCAGTTCCGCACTCGCACACCTGGGCCTGGTTCCAACGGTGAAAACGGCCGTGCAGGTGCTCGTGGTCACAATGGGCAAGGTGCCCGCAAGAGAAACGCTGAACGTGGCCGCCGAGCTACGTGCCGCTGGCATCCGGACAGAGGCCTTTTTCGGCCCTAAGATGAATCTCAAGAGCCAGTTGAGCCATGCCGACCGCAACCAGATACCGGTCGCCGTGATCCTCGGCGAGGACGAGGTGGCCCGGAAAGAGGTTTCGATAAAGGACCTTCTGGCAGGGAAAAAAGGCCGGGAAGACATTGCCGACCACGCCGAATACCGCCAGGCCGGACGGGTTTCCCAGGTCACGGTGGCGCGACAAGCCATGGTGGACACGGTAAAGAAAATGCTGGAGCAGGTTTAGCGGCATTTGCGGGCTCGCGTATGGCGCTCTCGGGTTCGCTCTCTACTGTTACCCTTACCCCGAACGGCTCGGGAAGTCGAATTGGGCAAGGATTTATGGTAACATGCGTCATTTAGAATCTTTGTTTGCGGCATCTGCACGCCCTGCGTAGATGCTAGCGGACAAAGATTCTAATTGCGGCTTCTTAGCCGCCGGCTTCCCAGCCGCCTTAATCCGGAGGTTTTTCGTCTAATGTCGACGACGTTCGAGCACTTGGTCAAGATGGCGATCGAGGAAGATATCGGCCAAGAGGACATTACAACCACCCGCACCGTCCCCGCGGACGGGCGGTGCCGGGTCCGGCTTGTGGCCAAGGAAAGCGGCGTGTTGAGCGGTATCGAGGTGTTCCGCCTCGTTTTCGACGCCATGAGCGCCGATATTTCCGATTGGGACTCGTTATCGGACTCGGACCGGTTTTCGCACGGCGACGATATCGCGACGTTCTCCGGGAATACGCGCGGCGTGTTGACCGGCGAGCGGACCGCCATGAACTTTGTGCAGCACCTTTCCGGGGTGGCCACGTTGACGGCGAAATACGTGGCGGCCGTGGAAGGGTTCAATGTAACAATCTGCGACACCCGGAAAACGACCCCGCTGCTCCGCCGCCTCGAAAAGCGGGCGGTGGTCCATGGCGGCGGGAAAAACCACCGTCACACCCTGTTCAACGGCATCGTCATCAAAGAAAATCACATCGCGGCGGCCGGCGGGATCCGGCAGGCGGTCCAGAGCGCCACGGGCGGCGCCCACCACCTGATGAAAATCGAAGTCGAGGTGACCAACCTCAACGAGTTTGAGGAGGCGTTCCAAGCCGGCGCGGATGCCATCATGCTCGATAACATGAGCCTCGAGGAGATGCGCAAAGCCGTCAAAAAAGCCCGCGGAAAGCGCGTCGTCATCGAAGCCAGCGGTAACGCCACACTCGAGCGCGTCCGCTCGATAGCGGAGACGGGCGTCAACGTGATTTCCGTGGGCGCCCTGACGCACTCGGCGCCATGCGTCGACATGTCGCTGCTAGTCGAAAACCTTTGAAACGGGTTGGGTTCCCCTATGCGCACTAAAGGGCGGTTCAACAACACGCGGCAATGGGCAGACAGCCCTCAACGGGACGGCTACCGATGTTGCTCGTAATGGATGTCGGCAACACCAGCACGGTGCTTGGCTTGTTTGATGGCGAGCAGTTGTGCGCCCATTGGCGCGTAATGACCGGCAACTACCGGACCACCGACGAACTGCGGTTTCTCCTGAGCCTGCTGTTCCAACAGGAAGGCGCCGACATCGCGAAAGTCCGCGGCTGCTGCATATCGAGCGTGGTCCCCCAACTGGATGCGGCGCTGCTTCGCGTCAGCCAGACCGTCTTTAAAGTCGACGCCGTCATGGTCGGCCCGGGCATCAAAACCGGGCTGGTCCTGCTGTTCGACAACCCCAAGGAAATCGGAGCGGACCGGATCGTGAACGCGGTTGCGGCCATCGAGCACTATGGCGGCCCGGTTGTGGTGATCGATTTTGGGACGGCGACCACGTTTGACGCCGTCACCGCCAAGAATGAATACCGGGGTGGCGTTATCGTCCCCGGTTTGCAGATTGCGGCCGACGCCTTGTTTGAGAAGTGCGCGAAGCTGCCCCGGGTCGACATCAGCAAACCCCCCAACGTCATCGGCCGAAACACCGTCGACAGCATCCGGTCCGGCTTGACGTACGGGTATGCCGACCTGGTGGATGGGACGGTGGCGCGGTTTGCCGCCGAGATGGGCGTAAAACCCAAGGTGGTCGCCACGGGCGGGCTGGCCGAACTCATTGCGAGCATCAGCCGCACCATTACAAAGGTTGATCCGCTCCTGACGCTCAAAGGGCTCAAGGCAGTGTACGCGAAGAACGAAAGAGAGCCAGTGTGAATAGAGGGGCGCAAACCGTTCTTCTGCTCGTCCTGTTCACGGTGGCCGGCTGCGGCAACGGGTTCAACGGCCATAAGCCGGCCGCCCCCACCGCTGCCCCGGCTCCCGCCAACGCACCCGGCCCGCACGCCAATATGCAAGGGCGCGGCGCCGATTTCCGCCTGTTCGACGGCGACCCGACGTCCGGTCCTGCGCGGCGGCCGCGGCTCTGGCTGCATGTCGACTCGTTTGCGCTGGCCGAGGAGAACATCTGGAGCTTCAAGAATGCCCACGCCGTCATCTACGGTCGCGATGCGCAGATGCAAGACATGTTTCTCGAAGCCGGCGGCGGCTCCTACCAGGAAGCGAAATCGGCCTATCTCAAAGACGGCGTTGTCGCCAAGATAGGCGACATGGAACTCAAGTTGCGGGATTTCGAGTGGCTCAATGACGACGGGCTCGCCAAAAGCGATTATCCCGTCAGCATCAAGACACCCGGCTCGGAGTTGAAGGCGTCCAGTGTTCGCCTTTACCATAAAGAGAAGCAAATCGTACTGACAGACGTGACCGGAACGCTGCGGCTGGAAAGGGCAAAACAATGAAACAGGCATGGGCCGCGGGCATTCTCATCCTGATGCTGACCGCGGCATCCCAGGCTTTTGGACAGGCGTCCGACGCCGCCGCAGCAACAACCGCCCCTGCGACCGGCGATTATGACAAGATCCAGGTCGAAGCAGGCCTGTTTAAAGGGGGCCTCGACGGCACAATCGAATCCCTTACCGAAGGGGCAAAGATCGTTTTATTCTCCTCGAAAGACCCGAGCAAGCGGCTGCCCATCAGCGCCAACGAAATCCGATTTACATGGCCCGCCGGCGGCGACCCTACCAACATGATCCTTACGGGCCGTGTTGTGGTAGACCACCCGCAGATCCATGTCAAGTCCGAAAAGGCCGACTGGGATATGGTCAAAGGCATATTGACCTTTACGGGCGACCCGATTATCAAGACGCCGCAGGGCCAGGAGGTCCGCGGCCAGCGCATCGCGGTCAATATGACCGACAACACGTTCCAGGTGTACGGCGTGGTCATACCGGAAATGCAACTTCGCGGTGCTGGATTTGGCGCGGCAGCCGCCGCCGACCCTTCGCTGTTGCGTGAAGCGGACGTGCTGGACTGGGTGGGCCTGCTTAACGGAGTGCGGGCTGAAGCCGCGGCGCCGCCGTCGCCGGGCAAGCAGGTCGTGGCGCAACTCGACCAGAGCGCACAGAAGATGATCACCTCGGTGCCTGTCGAGACGCTCGTCGAGAATAAAGCCGGGCTGATCAAACAAATCAACAAGGTGCTTGCCAGCCCCAAGTTCTATGACAAAGCCGCCTGGAACGGAAAACAACTCGACAAACAGACCCAGGACCTGCTGGCAAAGACGGACCTGGCCGGCGCAGACCTTACCCGGGCCAACCGGGGCCTGCTCGAGTCCGCGTACCCCGGCATGATCGCGCCACGGAAGCCGGTCGCTCAGTAGCCGGGAACGAAATCGGCAGGCGAGACGCCTGCGCTACTGTTGGCCAAAGGAGTTCTTTTTTGCGCGAATCACTTCGAAAAACGGGGATTGCCACCTTTTTCGGCAGTTTGAAACAGGTGGCTGTACCCGCTTTTCGCGCAGCTTAAACACGTTACCGAACTAGTAATAAGGAGTTTTTCTTTTGCTCGAATCGCCGCAGCCGCTTCTGAGAACGCAGGGACTGTACAAACAGTTCAAGCGGCGAACGGTGGTTCGCAACGTCTCGATAGAACTGGCTGCGGGCGAAATTGTGGGGCTGCTCGGCCCGAACGGCGCCGGAAAGACCACCTCGTTCAACATGGTGGTGGGCCTGCTTCGTCCGAGCGCGGGCCAGATCTGGTTCTGCGGCAAAGACGTCACAAGCCTGCCGATGTACAAGCGCGCCAGGCAGGGCATGGCCTACCTCCCGCAGGAACCGTCCGTATTCCGCCAGTTGACCGTGCGCCAGAACCTGCTGGCCATCCTCGAGTACCAGCCGCTGACCGGCGCCCAGCGCAAGGCGCGGGCCGACGGCCTCATGCAGGAACTCGGGATCGCCCATCTCGCCGACAACCCCGCCTATACGCTGTCCGGCGGCGAGCGCAGGCGCACCGAAATCTGCCGGGCGCTCGTCACCGAACCCAAAATCTTCCTGCTCGACGAGCCGTTCGCCGGGATCGACCCAATCGCCGTCGCCGACCTCCAGGAAACCGTCGCCGCGCTCAAAGACAAGGGTATCGGCGTGCTGATCACCGACCACAACGTCCGCGAAACGCTACAAATAACCGACCGGGCCTACATCCTCAGCGACGGCGAGGTCACTGTGGCCGGCACGCCCAGGGAGATCGCCGAAAACCCCCTGGCCCGCAAAACGTACCTCGGCGAGAAATTCAAGTTCGACTGAAAAACGGGGACATAAGGGACGCAGCGCGTAAAGGACAAAGGACAAATTACAAAGGACAAATGAAAGGATAAAGGATGAAAGGACAAGAGGGACCCGAAGGCCGACAGATCTACATGGCCGCGGCCCCACGCAAAAGGTGACTATCCAAAAACTTACACGGGCACCGCATGAAAAAGACAAAACATTTTCTGTCATTTCGTCAGAAATCACTTAAGGGACATAAAAACTTCCTTGCCACGCCCATACCAGATCGCTGCGAACTCCTGCACTGAAGCCAGCGCGACGCGCGCGCGCGCCGATGCCAGTCGCACCATCATGGACAATCTTCGTGCAGACTTTTTAGGTCTCTTGTGTCCCTTATGTCCCTTGCTCTTCACGCCGGAGGTGTGACGATTGCCTGTACGCCTATCACTCATAATCCCCGCCTACAACGAAGCCAGCCGAATCGGCAACACCCTGCGCGACTGCCTCGACTATTTCGCCCGGCAAGATTACGACTTCGAGATCATCGTCGTCGACGACGGCAGCCACGACGGCACCAGCGAACTCGTCCGCCGCGAGTTTCCCAACGTGCGCCTCATCTCCTACGCGCCCAACCGCGGAAAAGGATATGCCGTCAAACAGGGAATGCTCGAGGCACAAGGCCAATACCGCCTCTTCTACGACGCCGACGGCTCGACGCCCATCTCGGAAGTCGACAAGCTGTGGGTGCCGCTGTCGGCGGGCGCGGACGTCGTCATCGGCTCGAGGTCAAGCCCCGGCAGCCAAGTC
>DATKVG010000008.1:0-3230 GCA_035530195.1 Bathyarchaeia archaeon
TCGGCCTGATCCAGTGCGCGGCGATGATCCCGGGCACGTCCCGGTCCGCGGCGACCATTATCGGCGCGATGCTGCTGGGGTCGAGCCGGGTAGCCGCGGCGGAGTTTTCGTTTTTCCTGGCGATCCCGACGATGGCGGGCGCGACGGCGTATACGGTGGCGAAACGCGGTCTGCATTTCGACGCGGTGCAGTGGGCGGTGCTGGGCGTCGGGTCGGTGGTGTCTTTCCTGGTGGCGCTGGCGGTGGTTGCGGCGCTGATGAAGTTCATACAGCGCCACGATTTCAAGGTGTTCGGCTGGTACCGGATTGCGCTGGCGCTGGTCGTGATCGGGTATTTCTTCCTGTTGTAGGCTGGCGCGGCGGCAGGGCCGAATATTCTGTATTCCGCGCCTGTTAACGATGGGGAATGAGGAGGTTGTGAAGTGGGTTGCTGCCTGGGCATATTGGCTTTGCTTTTCCCGCGCGGGACGCTCGCGATCATGTGGCTCGTCGGATATACGTCAACGGCGTTTGAGACGTACCTGTGGCCGCTGCTGGGTTTCATATTCCTGCCCTATACGACCTGCGCGTACGCGATTGCCATGAACGCTATGGGCGGCACTCGAGGCTTGGGCCTCGTGCTGGTCGTCATTGGCGTGCTGCTCGATCTCGGCACGCATGGCGGCAGCGCCCGGTCGGGCGGCCGGTACCGGCACAGGGTTGTGAACTGACAGTAGCCCGTGCAGGCGAGACGCCCGCACCACAACGGATCCCTTGCGAAAAGAGGGGGACAGTTGGTCATGAGGCTTTGCCTTCCCCTGTAAACGATGAAAATAGGGTCGCGAAAAGCGGGGACAGGCACGCTTTTTCCAAACTACCGGAAAAAGCGAGCCAGTCCCCGTTTTTCGCTTATGGGCCGATGATGGGTTTTAGCCAGACGAAGATTTGTTCGAGCGCGGTGGGGGACGTATCGAGCAGGTCGGTGCCGTGGGCGGTGCCGGCGTATTCGCGGAGTTCGCAATGGCCGGGGGCATAACCTTTGAGCGTGCTGCACGAGGCGGCGGAGTAGGAATCGCCCGTAGACGTCATGAGCAGCACCGGGCGCTCGCCGAACTCGAGGAGTTTGGCGCGGGTCGTGAGGCCTTTGTAGTCGAGTCCGGGCGAAATCATGACGATGGCGGGGACGTCGATGTGTTTGACGGCATAATTCAGTGCCAGGTTTGCGCCGATGCTTGCGCCGATGACGACGGTGTTTTTGGCATCGGCGCCGCTGTTGATGAGGAACGTTCTGGCGGCGTCGATGTCGTTGATTGCGCCAAGCCAGTCTTTGGTTCTAAATGTCCGATACGCGATCTCGCTCCCGTTTTGGGAGGTGCTTTGTCCGTGGCCGCGGATGTCAAACGCGATAACGCTGTACCCGGCTTGTTGCGCCTTCTGCGCGAAACGGTCCCAAGCCTGGCGCGTCGAGCCGAGCGCGTGGACCAGCACGAGGCCCGGCGCGTTGGGTCCGGCGGGGTAGATCGTGGCGGCCAGCGAGACGCCGTCGGCGGTTGTGATCGCGACGTCGCGGCGGGTTTGGGCGGGGATGACGCCGGGCTTGTGGCATGAGAACAGGCCGAAGGCGAACAACACCACAGAAAGGACAAAAGACAAAGGACAAATGACAAATGACGAAGAAGGAGAGGTTCTCAGCAGTCCCGCTTGTCTCAATTGTCCCAAGCACCTTCTGGGGAAAGATCCAAGACGTTGATGGACCGCAGTACGGGATGCGGGCCGTGTATCAACGCGGGAGCGGTTCCCCGGGGCTCGGAAGCCCCGGGGAAAACGTGCGGTACTCATACCCGGCATTTTAGCCGAGATTGAACAGGCTCTCCAACTTCATGGCAAGCGAGACGTCGCCCTGGATCTTGAGTTTGCCGGTGAGGAAGGCGGTGGTCCCGTTCAGTTTGCCGTTCATCATGTCCAGCCAATCGGCAGAGACCGCGGTCAGGACGATGGTTGGGCTGTCGGCCATACCTTCGGCGACCTTGGAGTCGCCGTTGGTGATTTTGACGTTCCAGTTTCCGCCGCCATCGCCGGTGGCGACGAACTGGTATGTGGCGTTCATGCCGGCCGTTTTTTGGGGGTCGATTTGCAGCTTATCGAAGAAATCCTGAAGTGATTCCGCCATTGCTTTTTTCTCCCAGTCGGTAATACGCGCGCGTGCACGGACCCATTCCCTGCACTTTATTTCGAGGGGCCCACCTCCAAAACGGACCGCCCTGCTGACCAAGTGCCAAAACCGCCCGGACAATCTAGCACAGTACAAGGCTTGTGTCAAAAAGCGATTGAACCTGAAGAAAAGGGCGGAGTGGCAGTGTTGTTGGAGGTCACATTTTTTTAAACACGGAGATATGGACGATTACCAGCGGCCATCTCCGTTCGAACAGGCGCCAGCCGGCACGGTTGATCAGTTGAAGCGCCCGTTGGACCAACCCGGCGAGCCCGCCACAGGCCACGCATGCCGCGGGTGTATCACTCACGTCTTTTCTCAAAGGTTGGGAGTGGCTTATACCTAAATGGAAATTCCAGCGCCGGACACAGAAAGGTTGCCTCGCCTAAAGTTGTCCTGTCAAACGCGGGACAGTTATCACAGGGCCGCTTTGTACAACGTGACGGTTTTGCGCGAAAAGACCGGCTGGAGCCACGCGTAATCGGAAGGGACTATGCCGTCAGGCATTTTTTCGCGAGGGCCCATCAGAACGTACCGAATGTTGAACTGCTTGACCAACTCGCGCTTGAACTGGTCGTCACCGCGAGTCCCCAGGAATCGCCACAGAAGCCGGTTTTTTTCGCTAAAATTCGAGGTGAGCATATCCTGGCCGGTAAACACTTTGTTTTGGGCGTATCGCGGGATGAAAGGGCAGGTTTCCAGCCCGGTTAGCACGACCTCGCCGGGTTGACTCTTGGCATCCAGCCACATGAACGCCTCGTACAGGTCGTCGCTCACGTAATAAGAATAGTGGTTGGAATCGAGGCGCGTAAACATACGGCCATAACAGACCAGGCTGGAGAACGAGCAGAATACGACCAACGTGGTTGCCGCCGCGTATTTGAAGGTCTGCGGCGACATCCTGCGCGCGCCAAACCGCGTCCACAACCGGCCCTGCATCACCCACCGATGCAACCGCCGCAATGGGACATCCACCGCCAGCACCGCGGGAACCACCACGAACGGGAACAGGGCCGCTTCTTCTCCGGCTTTGAAGTAC
>DATKVG010000009.1:0-8529 GCA_035530195.1 Bathyarchaeia archaeon
CCAAAGCCTTTCGTATGGACTGCTACCGCCGAAGAAATCTTCGGAAAAATCGCCCGTCTTTGCGAAGGAATTTCAAACTCATGACACTAGCGGTTCTTGTCTCAAAAGGAGGTTGCCGAGGCCTTACCTTTCCCGCAATTCGCGGATAAACCTTTTTCCGCTTGACAAACCTCCGGCCGAAGTGGTATATGTCTATGTGGTTTGACGACTCAAGGGCGTTTTGTGCCCTGTCCAACCTTTTTCCCCGTAAATCGGCGTGTGTTAAGGTCATTAGGCGCGGTCTTGTTCGCGGCGCGGTCTTGTCCGCGACTTTCAGCCCGGACAAAGTCTCTAACACGACGGGAGCCCGCATCCGCGGGGTCGGCAGGTCTGAACACCAAGAAGTTTTCCAGTCAAATTGTCTCAGACGTTTTGAGCGCCAATGACATTGTGGGCGTGATCGGCGGTTACTTGGAACTGAAACCGGCCGGCACGGCTCGCTTCAAAGCGCTCTGCCCGTTTCACAACGAGAAGACGCCGTCGTTCACCGTCAGCCGCGACCGCCAGATCTATTACTGTTTTGGCTGCGAAAAACACGGTGATGCCATTGGTTTTCTGCAGGAGTACGAAGGGCTGACGTTTTACGAGGCGCTGCGCAAGCTGGCCGACCGGGTCGGCATCCGGCTGCCCGCGGCCACCGAACGCGACAACAAAGACGAATTCCTCCGTACGCAACTCGTGGAACTGAACAAGTTCGCCTCCGCCCATTTCGCACAGACGCTCGACGACCCCCTGAAAGGCAGCGCCTGCCGCCATTACATGAAAACGCGCTCACTCAAACAGGAAACCACGAAAAAATTCGGCCTCGGCTATGCGCCCGACGGCTGGTCGGTTCTGCTCGAAAAAGCACGCGCCGCCGGGTTCAAGGACACCGTCCTCGAGTCGTCCGGGCTCGTGAAACACGGTGAGCGCGGCTCGCTCTACGACGTGTTCCGCAACCGCCTGATGATACCCATCCGCGACGTCTCCGGAAACATCGTGGCATTCGGCGGCCGCGACCTCGGCGACGCCACCCCCAAGTACATCAACTCGCCCGAAAACGCACTCTACAAGAAAAGCCGCGTGCTCTACGGCCTGTTTGAAGCCCGCGACGGCATGAAACGGGAAAAACGCGCTATCCTCGTCGAAGGCTACTTCGACCTGATGAGATGTTTCGACGCGGGCATCGACAACGTCGTCGCGTCCTGTGGCACCGCACTGACCCCCGACCAGGCCGCGCTTATCCACCGCTACGTGCGCGAGGTCGTCGTCGTGTTCGACGCAGACGCCGCCGGCATACGCGCTGCCATCCGCGGCGTGGGCGTCCTGGCAAACGCCGGCCTCACCGTCCGCGCTATGACGCTCCCCGACGGAAAAGACCCCGACGACTACATCACGGCGCATTCGGCGGCCGAGTTCCGCCAATTGGTTGACAACGCCGCGGATTTGATTACCTTCTACATCGGCGCCAACGCACAAAACACGTCCACTATCGAAGGCCGGACAAGCCTGGCCCGCGACCTGTTCGGTTTGATCGCCGTGATCAGCGACCCCCTCCAGCGCGACGAATACCTTAAGTTGGCCGCGGCCTCGCTGCGGCTGGATTACTGGCGGTGCAGGGATGAATTCACGCAGTTCGTCCGCGACCAGCAGGCTCGCCAGCAACGACCGGCAACCACTCTTGCCAAATCGGTAGACGCCACAAAAAACGCCCCTTTCACCCAACACGACCGCGATTTCATCGCCGCCGTCTTGTCCAATGACAGCCTGGTCGATAAAGCTCAAGAGACGCTCAAAGATGTTCCGCTGCCCGCCGGCCCCGTTGGCGAAATCCTGCGCGCCCTGTTTGACGGCGCGGGCGCGGACGTTGCGCGGCGGCTGGATTCCGATGAGGCGCGCGACCTTTACGCGGCGGCCGCGACCGGCGGGGAACTCGCCCCCGATGTGGCCGAACATCTTGTTGTAGAACGAGTTGCGCATATTGTCAAGCAGGCGCGGTTGGCGGAGGCGGTGGCAATCCAACAACAGTTGCAAGACGCGGAACGGGCCAACGACCAGGTGCGGGCGCTCGAGTTAATGCGTCAAAAAATCGCCCTGGACAGAAAAATAGCCAACGCTTTATAACCAAATGGGTTGCACGGCACATCCGGGGGCAACCTTTTGGGTACAATTAAACTGGTGAACTGAATGGTGCGCCGCGGATAAGCCCCGCAATGGCCCTGCCCACGGCGCCCAGCAACGATGAGGACGCCCATGCAGATCAGCCCTAATAAAAACTCCGCGCGGAAAGAGGACGTCAAAAACAAGGCGCTGCAGATCACCCAGGAAAAAGGCAAAATCACTTACGACGACCTGCTCGAAATGATTCCTGAAGAGGCCACCTCCGAAGAGATGGACGACCTGATGGTCGAACTCAGCGGGCTCGACATCGAGATCGTCGACGAGTTCCGCGTCGATTCGGAGACCCAGCAGGCACAACTCCAAAAAGAGGCGATCGAGTAAAAGGCCGAACTGCGCCGGGAAGCCGCCCACGCCCGGCTCGAACGCGCCGATGATCCCGTCCGGATGTACCTCCGCGAGATGGGCAGAGTTCCACTGCTCACCAAAGACCAGGAAATCGAAATCGCCAAGCGGATTGAAGCCGCCGAAAAAGAGCTGACCGAAGTCCTGCTCAACACGCCGTATACCCTCAAAGAGATCCAGATGTTGTCGGCGAGGATCCTCGCGGGCCGGCTGAGTTTCGCCCAGATCACCGAGATCGAGGAACCCAGGCCCCAGGCCCAATTCCTAAGAGACCTGCCCGGCCTGATCGCCCGGATCAACGACCTCGAAGCCCAAATCGAAGCTCAGGACAAACGCAGACGCCGAAAAGACCTCACCCCCAAGAGCCTCGACAATATCAACGTCCGGATCGCCCAGATGCGCAAGTATCAGGTCGACGTCGTCCGCCGGTTCAATCTCAAATCAAAAGAAATCATGAAGATCGCCCGCAAGATCAAAGGACTCAAACGCAGGATCTCCACCGCCCGCGACGAGATCGACCGCGTGGAACGCGAAGTCGGTTTCCCCACCGACAAGATCCGCGTCATCGCCACACAGACCCGCCGGACCGCGGCCGCCGCGATCAAGTACGGGATCGAACGCGACGTGATCTTCGACGCCGAGCGCAGGCTCCTGCTCGCCCAGCGCAAGATCGACCAGATCGAAACCGACGCCCGCCTCAATTCCGACCAGATCACCGCTCTCATCGACGAGATCAAATCCAAGGAAGAAAAAATCTACACGGCCAAGATGGAACTGGTCGAGGCGAACCTGAGGCTCGTCGTCAGCATCGGCAAGAAATACACCAACCGCGGCATGTCCTTCCTCGATTTGATCCAGGAAGGCAACATCGGCCTCATGAAGGCCGTCGACAAGTTCGAGTACCAGCGCGGCTACAAGTTCTCCACCTACGCCACCTGGTGGATCCGGCAGGCCATCACAAGGTCAATCGCCGACCAGGCCAGGACCATCCGAATCCCCGTACACATGATCGAGTCGATCAACAAACTCGTCCGAACCAGCCGGAGGCTCGTACAAACCTACGGCCGCGAACCCAACGCCGAAGAAATCTCACTCGAAATGGAGATGTCCGCCGACAAGGTCCGAAGCATCCTCAAGATCGCCCAGGAAGCCATCAGCCTCGAAACGCCTGTCGGCGACGAAGGCGACAGCAGTTTTGGCGATTTCATCGAAGATAAAGGCGCCGAATCACCCGCAAACGCCACCGCGTTCAGCGTGTTCCAGGAAAAACTCGACGAAGTACTCGCATCGCTCACCGAACGCGAAGAAAAAGTACTCCGCCTCCGGTTCGGCCTCGGCGACGGCTACCCCAGAACGCTCGAAGAAGTCGGCAGCGTGTTCAACGTCACCCGCGAACGCGTCCGGCAAATCGAAGCCAAGGCCCTGCGCAAAATGCGACACCCTACACGCGCCCGCGAACTCAAATGCTTCATCGACTGGGGCCTCAACCAGTCCTCCTGATCTAATCGTTGGGACGCCCCCGGCCGCGCTTCCCGGCGCGCTTTGTGGGGGGTGTCCCACCCTTTCACCCGCGCAGTCCCCACGGCATTAAGCTATACTACCGGTCAAAATGCACCGAAGGCGCCCCAACCCGAAGGAGAAAACAACGTGACGGCCTTGTGCCTGGCCCTGCTGGTAGTGGCCTCGGCGGCGAATTACCAGTTCGACGGCTCTATTTCGCGTGATGTGCTCGACAACTTTCTGTCCCGCGCTATCACCATGAACGGCATGAGTTTCAGCCCCTGTTTCGACGACGACCTGCGCATGCTCGACCACATCGGCGCCAAGTTCATTGGCCGCGTCGCGTACCTTTGGGGGCAACCGCCGGGGGACGAGGCGGCCTACTGGCAACAGGTGAGACAGGCCGCTCAGCACATCAGACAGCCCGACCCCGACCGAATCGTGCAGGCCTGCGTGTTTGAGGCCGTCTTTGACGGCGTTAACGGCATCAAGGCGCCCGGCTGGGTCTTTGAGGAGTTCGGCCTGGCCCCCGAACAACGCACCTTCAGCTACGATGCGATGCTGTTTGAAGACGGCCGATACCGCGACCTGTGGGGGCCCGGCGGGAGCGTGCCCGACATCACTCGACTCGAAACAAAACTCTGGTTTTATTACCGGGCGCGAAATTATATCGACGCGGGGTACGAGGCGATCCATTTCGGCCAATTAGGCCTGATCGGGGCGAACGATCCGGGCCTGGCCCATTGGAAAGACCTGCTGGACCGCGTCCGCGCTTATGGGGCGGCGCGCGCCCGGCGCCATTACGTGCTGTTCGACGCGCACGTCGTCGTCCAGAACATCATGCCTGCCGTTGACGGGCGCATGCTGCTGGATTTTCTCAGCTTCCCGCTGCGGCCCAAAGAAGTCCCCACAGATCCGCAGAAAGCCATCCTCGATATCGGCCACGCCGACACGATCTACGGCCGCAGTCCCGGTGGCCTTCACCCCAGCGGGTGGCCGTGCGATCACATGCCCTACCTGGTGGAGTTCGACCAGTGCCACGCCAGCGGCCACGAGGGGCAGGGCGGCCTGGGCCCACCGTTTGTGTGGGGCTTCGAGGAGGCGGCATGGCTGGCCAAACAGCCTGCCCAATACCGCGACGAGTGGCTCGCCTACACTCACGACTGGCTGCGGAAAAACGACCCCAACGGCCATCTCCAAATGCCCGGCAGCGTGCCAACCGCCGTCAAACTCAACGCCAGCCGCTGGTACAGGGCCAACACACCCAGCGCTGCTTGTCCTGATGGATACGGCCAGGAAGACGCCATCAAAGCCATCTGGGAGACACGCAAAGGAGCAACACCATGAACAACGTTGAAGATCCCGCGCGCCGCCAGTTCCTGGCGGCCGGTCTTGCCGGCACTTCCGCAGGACTGTTGAGCAGTTGCGTGTCCGCGGCGGAAATTGCCGGCGAATCGGAACGCGAACCGGCCGCCGCCGCCAAGGTCCGCTACGCCGAACTCTTGCCACACGAGTTCCGGGCGCGCCTCACTGCGTGCCCAATCGCATACGTGCCCCTGGGAACGCTCGAGTGGCACGGGGAACACCTCCCCTTGGGGGCCGACGCTGTCCAAAGCGAGGGTCTCATGGTCGAGTGCGCTATTCGGTTCGGCGGAATCGTCATGCCGCCAATATACCTCGGGCCGGACCGGGCAACGCCCGCCGAGGACGGCGCCATGCTCGTGGGCATGGACTACGCCGGTTCCACAACGCCGCATCGAAAGCTCGAAGGAAGTTGTTACTGGATTCCGCAGGGCCTTCACCTGCAGATGGTGGACGCGATCCTCGAACAGTTGAAACGCGCCGGGTTCCGCGCCGTGTTTGCCGACGGGCACGGACCATCCCGCCAATCATGGGTGGAAAACATCCCCGAACGCGAGGCCCGCTACGGCATGCGGCTGTTTGGCGTCGGCAAGGACATACGCAAGCAGTGGAAAAGCCAGATCGACCATGCCGCGCTCAACGAAACATCCCTGATGTTACACCTCCGGCCGGACTTGGTCGACATCTCACGCCTTCCCCAATCAAGGGCCGAATCCCCCCAAGGCGTCAGCGGCAAAGACCCGCGTGACGCTACCGCTGCCCAGGGAAAACAATGGGTCAACGCGTCCGTCGAACTCGTTGGCCGGATGTTCGCCCAGGCGGGCCTGATCTGAACGAAGTCATAAGTCCCTCGGATCCTCGGCCTTGTTGCGTTATTTGTTTCCGCCCTCGATTGAACAACCGTCTAAAACGACGGCAAATTGACACCCCGGTACCATGCAAATGTTTGCATATCGCCCCCGACAAGTGCATAATTACTCAGGATATAGCAGGAGCGTCCCGTGAAAGAAAAAAACGCCAAAGCACGCCGCGCCATCACCAGCGAAATAGCCCGGCTCAGCGGCGTCAGCCGCTCCACCGTCTCCGCCGTCCTCAACGGCAAGCGCACCGTCCGCGAGAGTACCCGCAGCAAGGTCATGGAATGCATCCGCACCCAGAATTACGACCTTGGCATGATTTCCCGCACCCTGATCGGCGAGATGTCCCGCACGGTCGCCGTCATGGCGTCTGACCTTGGCAGCCAGTTCCACGCCATGGTGTTCCGCGGCATCTCGGACGTCCTCGAAAAGCACGGCTACCATATCCTGTTCCACAACGTCCATTCCGAAGATCAAGTCGACCCCGAGATGATCGCCACGCTACACGCCTACCGGCCCGCCGGCTACATCATACTTAAAGGGGCCGAAGGACTTGGCGGTGAACACGCCAAAAAAATAATCGCCGACGGCACGCCGCTCGTCACCCAGGGCGCGCTCGAAGGTACCGAAACCCACGCCATCGAGTTCGATAACCGCCTCGGTATGCAGCTCGCCACCGACTACGCCATCGAAAAAGGCCACCGAAGGCTTGGCCATATCGCCGGGCCCGTCTTCTCGCTCGGTGCAAAGTTCCGCAAGCTCGGATTCATCGAGAGCCTCGTCAACCACGACATTCCTGTCTCCGACGCGATCATCATCGACGCCGGCGAAACCGCAGCCGCCGGATACCGCGCTGCACTCGAAATGCTCCGCAACCCCGCCGGCCGCCCGACCGCACTCCTCTGTTTCAACGACATATGCGCCATGGGCGTCTACCGGGCCGCGCACGAACTCGACCTCGGCATCCCCGACGACCTCAGCGTCGTCGGGTTCGACGGCATCGACTTCACCGCCCTCATGGCCCCACCGCTCACCACCGTCGACATCTTTCCCGTCAAGCTCGGCGAAGAGGCCGCCGAACTCCTCGTCAAAGTCATCAAAAACCAGACCGGCCGCAGTTGCCTCACCCAATGGATTGAACCCCGCCTCGTCGAACGCAACTCCGTAAGACAGCTCTGACACCCAGGGCGTCGCTACTACTTCTGTTTATCACTCTGGACGCGCTTGAGCATCGAGACGCTCGAGCGTGAGGCGTAAAAGACATTTCCCTGCGCGTCAACGGTCAGCCCATTGACCATGCCCGCGAGCTTCAAATCCACAGATTCCCGCGATCCTCGAGGCACCATAAACACGCCCACCTGGGTACTTTCGCTGTTCCCTGCTGCAAAAATGTTGGCTTCCGCATCGATCGCCAGGTCTTGTAGAGCCGGCAGTTTCCCCACCAGCACCTCGTAATCCTTGCTGCCTTTGGCATACCTGAGGATCTTGCCGGTATCGCCTGGTGAACTTTGCCCCATAGCGCCAATATAGATGTTCCCCTCGCTGTCCAAGACAATGCCCTCCGGCGCCATGACCGTCGTGAACACTTCCTCGTACGGCGCCGATCCGTTCCTGAACATAATCAAGCGGTGGTTGCCCCCGAACGACGTACACCCTCCCGCCGCCTCCAACACATAAATGCTTCCGTCTTTGGAAGCGCAGACGCTATTAGGGTACTCGAGCCCCCCGGCTATCAATTCACGCGGACCCGATGGCAGCCGGATGCGCGACAGCGTCCCATCCTTGTATTTAGCCTCCTCTGTGCCTACTTCAACGAAATACAGCCATTCCCCGCGGATCGCAAGGCTCTTGGGGCTGTTCAATTTCTCCAGCAGCGCCACTTTCTTTTGCGTCGCCAGGTCCAACGTCCCCACCGTTTGCTCAAAATAGTCTGCGTAGTAAACGGTGCCGTCCGCCGCACAGGCGAGATCCATGACGGAGTTTGGCACAAGAACCCGATCCTCAAATGCCATACCGCTCGGCCCCGAAATCAAATTGATCAGACCTGCTCCCGCTACGGCTGTCATGTAAAACACGATCGCCATCAGCTTCATTGCGCCCTCCTCTCAGACTGGCCTGTTACTGAAAACCGGACATTTATGTCAGACTTTCTACATCTCTCTCAAGGTAGTTGTCAAACATGCCGGTTTTAATCCGCTTACTCAATCGGCCCAATAAAGATTTGCACCCTATGTCAACGCAAATTAGAAATGTCCGGTTTCCTGCAAAG
>DATKVG010000010.1:0-3336 GCA_035530195.1 Bathyarchaeia archaeon
GGACACGTACTGCTGCCCGTGCAATTACCGGCGGATCCTGCCCGAGATCCCATCCATGGTGTATTACGGCCGCGCGGACGGCATCTACGTCAACCTCTACACCGCCTCAACCGCTACGGTGCCGTTGGGGAAAGCCACCGTCACACTCCGGCAGGAGACCGATTATCCCAACAGCGGCCGCGTGGTGTTGACAGTGGAAAGCGGTGCCGGGCCTTTTACCGTGTACGTGCGGCAACCGCGCTGGGCGAAATCGGCGGATGTTCGCGTTAATGGCGAAGACTTTTCTACAAAACCGGTCAACGAAACGTTGGCCATCACGCGCGCCGACTGGAAGGCCGGCGACCGCATCGAGATCGAGTTCCCGATGGAATGGCGGCTCGTGAAAGGCCGCAAAACGCAGGATGGCCGCGCCGCCGTGATGCGCGGCCCGCAATTATTCACTTACAACCCCGAGCGGAACCCGGATATGAAAGGTCTTGAGCCGCGGTTGTTCACGCTGGACGAGCGGGCGGCGGTTGAAGGCCCAATCCCGGACGATTCCGTGCGGCCGGGCGGGATGGCGTGCAAGGTGCGCGTATGGGAGCCCGGCGCATGGTATCCGCACGCCGTGTCGCGCGAGATCGTCTTGACGGAGTTTGCCGATCCCGGGGCGACCTGGACCTACTTCCAAGCCGCAAACCCCGGCAGCGAGCGCCTCGTTGACGACGAGCTGGTAGGCGCGTGGAAATAATGAATTAACGCAGATGGACCAGGCTACGCAGTCGAACGCAGCCAATTCCGAGGAAGCCGCATAACTCTCCGGGAGCGCCATTGCGCCACGGTGTGACCCGCGACAGCGCAACACGCCGCCACCGGAGAATCCCGCCCGCGTCGGCGGATTCCATTAGCCTCCTGTCGCGGCCATGATAATCTCGAAGGTATCGACGGCTTGGCGCGTGATGGGCCAGACACCGTCTGGTGACGGGTACTTGATGAACTCGACATGGCCATCCATAAACAGGACATTGGACCCGCCGGGAATGTGAGTGAAATCCCCCGGGGTGGGATAAACCCGGTCCCACATAACCGAAATGTCGGACTGCGACCGCGAGGATGCTGCCGGGTTGTTGATGTCGGTGATGAAGAATCGCTCGACACCTTCGCGGATCTTGTAGATTGTGGTCTGCTTGGTTGGGTCGCTTGTCAGATAGCCTTGGAAATCCTCCGAGTACACGCTGACATCGAGGGGCGCTCCGGAACTGAGATGTGCGAGCAGCGCGAGGGCCGAGTCCAGATTGAAGGTCTCATCGTCCAGCGCCCAGCCGAGGTACACGTACCCGATGCCAGGGAAGCGCGGGATTACGCGTTCCTGGGGCGTGCCGGGGTGACATACGCGCCAGTAGCTACCGTGGGTGTCGGGATTGCCATACACGAGCGCACTGCGGGCGAGCATGGCAATGTCGGAATCGTCCGACGGACAGATGATAATCCCCAGATCACTAAAGTACTCCGGATAGGTACTGGGCCCGTCAAACATCAGATATAGGTCGCCAACCTCGGGCAGGCAGTCCGGTGGATCGTTTCGATACGGGATGCCGCCGGTGGGAAAGCATCCCTTCTTGTCCTCGTTGGCGTACATCTTGAAAACGAGGCCGCACTGCTTGAGATTGTTGGCGCAACTGGCGCGGCGCGCCGCTTCGCGGGCACGTGCCAGTGCAGGCAGCAGGATTGCTGCGAGGATACCAATAATTGCAATGACGACAAGCAATTCAATTAGTGTGAACCCTTTTCGATTCATCTCTCTTTCCTCCTAACCGTTTTGACGATTAACCGATAATCCCTACTCCACAGTTATATCCTACGCCAACGTGTTGTATTGCACCAGAAAAAATTTCTGGCCAGTTTTTATGCCAAGCGAAATATATATAAGTCACTGTTGTGCAGCCAGTTACGTCGTTCGCGCGACGTCATTACAGCCACTCCGACTATCAGAACAAACACACTTTATGGATTTTCATTATGTCCGTTTTGACAGTCGACGCGGGCAAGACGCCCCAACACACCGCAGGCGAGACGCCCGCACCACAAGACGTGTCATCAAGATCTCACTGAAGTCGAACACCCCCCGCAACGCGCGCTCGAACGCGGCGGGGGGTGTCCCGTGAGTCAAGCTAGTTGGATCAACCGCTGGTCAAAATGCCGCCCAGGATGGCCGTTGGGCTGTTCGCGGGCGGTTCGCCGCACAGCTCGTATTTCAGGAACTCGACGTGGCCGTCCATATACAGCACGTTCGCGCCACCGGGGATATGGTTGTATGCCGACGGGTTGGTGGCCAATTGGTCGAACATAATGTAGATCTCACTCTGCGCTTTGGCGGAACCCGCGGGATTATTGATGTCCGTGATCAGGAACCGCTCGATGCCTTCGCGCAACCGGTAGACGGTCGAGCCCTCGGCGTTGCCGTAGCCGGGCGGAACCTCCAGGTCGTTATCGGCCGCAGCCATACCCATGGGCACGGTGGGAGGCGACATCAACGCATCCATAACGGCGCGGACTAAGGCGTCCAGCGTTGCGCCGAACTGCTGGTCGACGTCGCCCTCGACGGCGCCGCCCGCAAACAGCAGGATGTTGCCAAACTCCGAGATGGACACCATCTGGTCGCAATGGCCCTGGTCCTGCATATAGCCCGAGTAGCCGTAGCTTGAATCGACGCCGCGGGCGCATTCACCACCGTTTCGGGCCGAGTAGCCCACGCACCATTCGCCGTTGTGGTGCAAATCGTCGATTTTCTCGCCGAGTTCCGCGTCGGACGGGCAGAAGATCAACATCGGATCCGTCAGGTACTCCGGATAAAGGGCGAACAGGCTCGGTCCGAAATCGAACGCACCCTCCAGGTCCCCGTCCAGGTTGTACCAAGAGCCAATCTGGATCGGCGGGAACTTCATCCCCTTCGACTCGTTGACGTACATCTTGTAGACAAGTCCCCACTGTTTGAGGTTGTTGGCGCAACTGGCGCGCCGCGCCGCTTCGCGGGCGCGTGCGAGTGCGGGCAGCAGGATTGCCGCGAGAATACCGATGATGGCGATGACGACGAGCAGTTCGATGAGCGTAAAACCTTTTTGTTTCATTTCCTTTTCCTCCTGGACCTTTTGAGAAGAAAGCAATAAACCACGTTACGATTCAATCCTACGCCAATGTGGAGAAATAAACCACAAAAAAATAGGGTTGTTTTGTCGTGGTAAGTATAATGGCTGTAAGATGTTGTGGCAACATAGGTTAAGCGGTGCGGGCTAATGTCATTACAAGCGGGCTGTTGTCAGAACAACAAGTTTTGTTGGTTCTGCCGTAGGCGAATCG
>DATKVG010000011.1:0-31649 GCA_035530195.1 Bathyarchaeia archaeon
CACCGCCGCCGTCAGCGGGTCGTGCAACATCGCCTGCTTGAGCAGGTCGACGTCCCCGTGCACGGCCGCCTCGACAGACATCCGCTGCACGCTCACGCTCGCGTTGCACGTCGCCGCGCACGCCAGCGGAAGTGCCCCAACCACCGCCATGTTCAGCCCCGTCCGGTCCACGTACCCCGGCGCCTCGATCACGCAATCCGCCGGCAGGTTCGATATGATCCCCCGGTTCACGGTATTGAAATGGCCCCGGTAGACGCGCCCCGTCTCCATCGCCTCGATGATATAGCTGCCGTGTTCCAACGACCGGTTCTCTGGGCTGTACCGTGGCGCCGGCTCGTTGAGCCATTTCGGGAAATCCGTCTCGAACCAGTTCCGGCTCTCCTGGCAAATCCGCAGGTATCCGCCCGTCTCGCCGTTAATCCAATCCGAAAGGTCGACCCACTTCCTTATCTCACCCGGGCGCTTCCGGTACCACGGCACGTACTCCGACACGTGCCCGTTGCTCTCCGTCGTGTAATAACCGAACCGGCGCAGCATGTCGATCCGGACTTTCTCCGTCTTGCTGTACACCGGATGCCGCTCGAATGCCCGCAACAGGTTCACCCTGAGTTCCCGCCCGCGATGTTTCACCGACACATACCACGTCTGGTGGTTGATCCCCGCGCACGTGATATCCAACTCCGCACGCGGAATCCCCAGTACCTCCGCTATCTGCCGGCAGCCGCCCTCGACGCCGTGGCACAACCCAATCGTGCTCACGCCACCATACTTGTCGCACGCCCACGTCAGCATCGCCATCGGGTTCGCGTAGTTCATGAAAACCGCGCCCGGCGCCACTTCACGGATGTCGCGGCAAATGCCCAGCAGCACTGGTATGCCCCGCTGACCGTACATGATGCCGCCCGGGCAAAGCGTGTCGCCCACGCACTGGTCGATCCCGTACTCGAGCGGGATGTCGATGTCGAGCTGAAACGCATCGAGCCCGCCCACGCGAACCGTGCAGAAAACGTAATCCGCGCCATCGAGCGCTTTGCGCCGGTTCGTCGTGGCGGTCAGTTTGGCCGGTTTCCCGTTCGCCCGGATGTCCCGCTCCGTCAACTGACGAACCATCTCGAGGTTGTTCCGGTTGATGTCCGTAAACGCGAACTCCGCCTCGCCGAGTTCCGGAACCGTCAGGATATCCTGGACCAGTTTCCGCGTAAACCCGATGCTGCCCGCGCCAATCATGGCTATTCTTGGGGGCATTCCATATCTCCTCTATAACCATAAACCAAGGGACGCCGACCCAAACCGGCCGCGTCCCTTGGTCAATCTTATTCCGTGGCGACGGCCCCACAAATGCCGGGGCGGCCTACAATGCCCGGGCTCTTACTCGAAAGGACGCACACGCACCCGCCGCCTATCGACCGTCACAATTGCGGCCGACTCCAAATCGCCTCCGTATGAGGCCAGCACTCGGAGGCACACGTTTCCCTGTTCGCGGCCCGAAAAACCCACCAGCCGCAGAATCCCATTGTGGGGAAGCCGGTGGACAATCGCCAGTTCGCCGAAGTCCTTGTCCAGCGTCACCAGCACGCGCTGTTCCCGATGGGCGCGCGCAAGGATCTCTTCATCCCCCGGATCCTCCTCGCAGTCGCCGCCCCAAACCACCTCGTGGCCGGCTTCGCGAAGCACCGCCTTTGCGCCGCCCCACACGCAGGTGTCCAAGAGCAGCCTCATGGGGCCGATTCCGACACGACCGGCTCCACTCGCTCGTGACCCACGACCCGTTGCGCGTAAACCAGGCACG
Organism: Bathyarchaeia archaeon; assembly: GCA_035530195.1. Taxonomy (GTDB): domain Bacteria; phylum Hydrogenedentota; class Hydrogenedentia; order Hydrogenedentales; family SLHB01; genus JAPLKX01. Next base: position 1,790 of record DATKVG010000011.1, read on the forward strand.
CCCGAATGTCTTCCGGCTCAAGCCACGGGTAACCTTCCAGGATTGTCTCTTCCGTGTCGCCCACGGCCAGCATCCCGAGCACATGCTCGACCGCCAGGCGGCGCCCCCGAATGATGGGTTTGCCCCCAAAAATCCGAGGGTTCACCGTGATCCGCTCCAACAGCCTTGTCTCATCCATGGCCAAGTCCTTTCAAAAAGCCGTTCGCCCTCCAATCATTATACTCAAAACTTCAACCCTTTCCTTCTCGCCAAGATGCCGTCCACCCAACGTTTCTCGTCGCTGCTTGATGGGTCTTGATGGGTATAGAGCGGACAACGCCTGGGCGAGGCTCCAGAAGCGGGGGGGCGTTGCCGATAGCGTCGTCTACGAGGAATCGTTTCATGGCCTCGCTGCGGCCGGCGCTGAACAGGATCATCACTTGGTGGACACGGTCGAGGACGGTTATGGCGGGCGATGCCGACAGCGTTCACAACCACACCGCCGTCAATCGTTTGTCAGACCTTTTCCCACACGCCCGTCTTGGCCGACTTGAGCACCGTGTCGCACACCATCTGCGTTTCGAGCGCGTCGCGGAAATTCGGCCTCGCCGGGTTTTTTGTGCCCAGCCCCTCGAGGAAATCCGCCAGCGCGTTGATGAACGTGTGCTCGTAGCCAATTACGCACCCCGGAACCCACCAATGCTTCATGTACGGGTGGTCCGAGTCTGTGACCAGGATTGTCCGCCAGCCGACCACATGCGAGTCGTCCTTATGATTGTAATACTGAAGCTGGTGCGCGTCTTCCAAGTCAAAGTAAATCGAACCCAGTTCGCCGTTGACCTCGAACGTGTTCTGGTTCTTCCGCCCGCGGGCGTACCGCGTCGATTCGAACGTGGCCAGGGCGCCGTTTTTGAACCGCGCCAGGAACGCGCACGCATCGTCGATACCCACCGGCTTGGTTTTCTTCGGGTCGTCCTGCAGCGGCCGCTCCTTCACGAACGTCTCCGTCATCGCCGTCACCTTGTCGACGCCGCCGATCAGCCAGATGGCCGTGTCGATCGAATGCGCCAGCAGGTCGCCCGTCACCCCGCTCCCCGCCACGTCGATATCGAGCCGCCAAAGCGTAGCGCCGCCCTGCGGCACGTTCGGGTTGATTGTCCAGTCCTGCAGGTATTTCGCGCGGTAATGGAACACCTTCCCGATCCGGCCCTCGTCGATAAGCTGTTTCGCCAGCGTGATCGCGGGCACCCGGCGGTAGTTGAACCATACCATGTTCGGCACGCCGGCTTTCTCGACCGCCTCCGTCATCGCCCGCCCTTCTTCGGCGTTCATCGCCAGCGGTTTCTCGCACAGCACCATCTTCCCGGCCTGCGCCGCCGCGATTGCTATGTCTTTGTGCGTGTTGTTCGGGCTGCAGATATCGATCACGTCGATGTCTTTCCGGTCGATCAACCGCCGCCAATCCGTCTCGACCGATTCCCAGCCCCAGTTCGCCGCAAACGGCTCCACCTTCTCCGCTTTGCGCGCGCACGCCGCTTTCAGCACCGGCTGGTAGCCGAGGTCGAAAAAGCGGTTCACTTTAAGGTAGGCGTTCGAGTGGGCACGGCCCATGAACCCGTAGCCGATCAGCCCCACATTAAGTTTTTTCTTGGCCATGGCGTCTCTCTCCGTTTATCCTCGCAACGTAGAAGCGGCATCCTGCCGCTTTGCATTAAGCCCCGTATTTCTTGTTCAGTTCGTCGATAGCCTTTTTGCAGTCGGCCGTCACGGCCCACGCGTCCGGCCAGAAGCACAGGTCGATCGTCCACCAATTGTGCGGCACCCCCGCCCGGTTCAGTTCCGGCAGCAGTTCGCCGAAATTCAGCACACCCTGGCCAAACGGCGCGTGTGTGCTTGTCTCATCGCCGTGCAGCGTCCCGTCTGAATCGATCAGGTGGAGGTGGTTGATCTTCCCGCGCAGTTTCTGCGCCAACTCGAGCGCGCCGCCCGGCAGCGTCTCTTTCTTGCCTGGCTGGCGCGCGCCGACCGCGGCGCACATGTGGGCGTGGCACGTGTCGAACTGGACACCGAAATTGTCGTCGCCCACCTCGTCGACAATCCGCAGGATGTCCGACGGCTTGTTAAACGCGAAACCCGGCTCGAACTCCCACGTCACGTAAACACCCTTGGCCGCGGCGTCCCGCGCGCACACTTTCCACGTTTTCACCACCCGCGCCCGAGCCGTGTCTTCATCCACCTCGTCAAAAACCGTCGGCGGCTGAACGCAATCCACCCGGATCCCAGGAATCCCCATGTCCACGCAGAAATCGACGTTCTTCTTGAATTCGGCCAAATAGTGCGAGTTATCGTCGGTATTGATCAGCTTCTCGCCCCAAAGGTTTGCCGCCAAACCCGAAAACGCCAAACCCGCGTCCGCCAATTGCTGCTTCACCCGCGCCCGGTCTTCTTTTGTCGGCAGATTATCCGGGTTGGGGTGAACACCAAACCCGCCCAACTCCACCCCGTCAAACTTCAGTTCGGCGAGCTTGCGGACCACCTCGTCCCACGGAACCGGGTTGTCCGTATACGGCCCTATCGAATACGCCCACGAGCCGATCGATATTCTCTTCATGGTCATCCTTTCTTATACGCACCCACCTTCGGCGCGTTCGGGTTTACCTCCGGGCCGAAATACCGCAACAGCACCAGCGGGCATTCTTTCCCCAGGTTCTCCACCACCACGCCTTCTTTGGCCGCCGTGGCGCTGATGAACACCTCGTCTTCCGTCATCTCGCCATACCGGATCATGGCCGGGCACTCGAGCGGCATCTTGCCGATCCGGCCACGGCCCTGCATCGTGATCACGCCCGACGCACCCTTGTCTTTCAGCGTCATCTTGACGCCCGGCTGGACCGTCAGTTCCTTCGCCGAGAAATACTGTTTCCCGCCGATCTTCCCATAAACAACCCACCGGTCCACGTACCCTTCCGACGCCGTATTCCCGTCCGGGATCGGCTCGAGGAAGTGATTGTCCTTAAAGTGCGTATCGAGGTTCGTCTCCCAGTCAATCAGGTCGACGATATAATCCAGGTCCCACTTCTTGTCTTCGGGCACGTCTTTCACCAGCAGTTCGCGCGGTACCGGCCGCCCCTCGACGATCGACTGGTACATCCCGAACACGTCGCTGCCCCATTGCGGCTCATACGTCACCAGCGACCCCGGCGCGTGCAGAATGCACGGCCCAACAAGCCAGCCCGTCTCCGCCGTCAGCCGGTACGCTTTCGCGTAATCGAGGATGCCGTTGTCCCCTTCGTTCCACCGCTCGATACACCGCCGCACGTCTTCCCGCCTCGTCCCTGGCTCGAGCCCAAAGTACGTGTGCGGGAAATTGTTACCTATCGCGTTCAATTGCGGCGGGAAATAATACGCTTCCGGTTTCCCCTCGCGGCCCAGCGCCTTGACCTGCTCCGTATTCTGGTGAAGGTGGTGCGGAATTGGCCCCATGTTGTCGAAAAACTTGCTGTACACCGGCCACCGCTTGTACTTCTTCCAGATATCCGCACCGATCAAGTCCGCGCCGAGCGCCGAAACCGCGTCACGAAGCGTAAACCGCTTCATCTTGTCGAGTACGTAACTCAGCCCCTCGTCGTCCGGCGCGCCCTCGTTGTCCGCGTGCGTCGTCGACGCAAACCAACGCTCATCAATACCGCCCCGGTGAGTGCCAAGCGCGTAATAATCGTTCGGATGCAGTTTCAACCGTAAGCCCGGCTGAAGAAACGACCGAGGCACCCAGTTCGGCCCAAGCCGCAAAATGCCGTCCCCGGCCTCAAACGCCTTTTTCGCCGCAACGACCACGCCGTTCCCGCGTACCGTGTCCATATCCGACTCCTTGTGGTTTGGCCGATGATTTCGCGCCAGAAGCTCTTTTATAGCATTGCGCCCCGACAAGAGCAAGTCTACCAGCCGCGAAAAACAGGGATTGGCTCCCTCCGAGTCCCCGAGGACGGTGCCTGTCCCCGCCTTTCGGGACCCTTCAACTCTTCCTTTTCCCTTGACAGCACGCTGATATTCTTGGACCTACAAACACCGCAACCCGCCCCGCTTCAGTCGAACACCAATTCAAAACTGAAGAAGTCGATCAGCAGCGCCACGATAAACTGAAACACGCCTTGCAACAACTCGATCAACGTAAACATGTCCTCTTACCTCCATTGATCAGAACAACATAGAAAAAGCCACCCTCTCCCGCGGAGTATGAGTCCCGCGGCGGGTGGCAAATCTGGGGAATTGGTTTTGACCCGGGTTCTGTCTTACAAAAGGTCGTCTACCAGGCCAATGAAGAAGTTCGCGATTGTGTTCACAACATCCATAATGAAATCAGCAATCGCGTCGGCCAGATCTCCTACGAACAAGCCCTTCATGATTTTCTCCCTCGCTAGTTTACACTTGTGTTGTTCCCACTGGACGTATTATGCCTAATTCGCGTGTTAATATCAAGTGAAAACCAAACCAGGGGCCGCTACCCCTGCCCGGGACCCCGGGCAAGCGTCTTAGCGGCTGCCTGAGGGAGCCCTGAATGGCTACTGACATCGACACGTTGCGCGAAATGCTCGGCTCGATTGCCGACATCCGATCCGCACTCGCCCTGCTCGAATGGGACCAGGAGACCCATATGCCGCCACGAGGCGGCGACGCACGCGCAAACCAGATCGCCACCGTCTCCGCCATCGCACACCGGGAATTCACAAACCCTGCGCTCGGCGATATCCTCGATGAACTCCACGATAAAGCCGGCGAGATCGACCCCGACGACGCCGTGCTCGTCGCCGAAACGCTCTACGACTACAACAGAGCCCGAAAGCTGCCCGAAAGGTTTGTGCAGGAACTCGCCCAGGAACAAAGCCGCGCATTCCAGACATGGGTCAAAGCCAGGGCCGAGTCCAACTGGCCCCTGTTCCGCCCCCACCTCGAGAAGATCGTCGATCTCCTCCGGCAGAAAGCCGAATTCCTCGGGTACCAGGGCTCGCCCTACAACGCCCTCCTCGAAGAGTTCGAGCGGGGCATGACGGCCGAACAACTCCGCGAGATCTTCAACAACCTCGGGGCGCGGCAGAGCAAACTCGTCAAGGAAATCGCCGACTCCGGCCGGCAGCCCGGCGGCGCCTGGCTCGACCAGCACTGGCAGGAACAGGTCCAGTGGGATTTCACCATGCTTGTCCTGAAAGACCTCGGGTTCAACCTCCAAGCCGGCCGCCAGGACAAATCGCTCCACCCGTTCACCACCACCATCGACATCACCGACGTCCGGATCACCACACGAATCGACTCCCGAAACCCGTTCAAGGCGCTCGACGGCACCGTTCACGAGTTCGGCCATGCCCTCTACGAGCAGAACTTCCTGGAAAAAGACCGCGGAACGCCGCTGGCCAACGCCCCCTCGCTCGGGCTGCACGAATCGCAGTCGCTCGGGTGGGAAAACATGATCGGGCGCAGCCTCCCGTTCTGGACCCACTACACCCCGCTCCTCCAGCAGCAGTTTCCCGGCCATCTCGACAACGTGACCGCCCAGCAGGTGTACCGCGTCGTCAACCGGGTCGAGCCCTCCCTGATACGCGTCGACGCCGACGAATGCACCTACAACCTCCATATCATCGTGCGGTTCGAGATCGAAACCGCACTTATCGAAGGTAAGATGAACGTGGCGGAAGTCCCTGAGGCGTGGAATGCTAAAGTAAAGCAATACCTTTCAATCGATGTCCCCGACGACGCCCACGGCTGCCTCCAGGACGTCCACTGGGCCCACGCCGCCATGGGCTATTTCCCCAGCTACGCGCTCGGAAACCTGTACGCCGCCCAGATGTTCGAGGTCATCCAGCGCGACCTGCCCAACCTCTGGGACAACGTCCGGGAAGCCGAGTTCGGCCCGCTCCGCGAATGGTTGCGCGGCCACGTCCACGTTCACGGCAGGCGGAAAACCGCACGCCAACTCGTAAAAGAAATCTCAGGCAAGGAACCGTCCTCCGAGCCTTACCTGAGTTACCTCGAAACCAAGTACAGCAAACTCTACGGACTCTGAGCGTATCCGTAGACGCGGCGGCCCCGCCGCGTATTACGTGGGCAACATCTTACCGGATTTTCCCGCGTCCCACCGAAGCGAAAAACGGGGACTGGCTCGCGACGCCTCCGGTAGTTTGGAGGCGCTTTTTCGACAGTTTGAAAAAGGCGTGCCTGTCCCCGCTTTTCGCGGCGTCTTCGGCGCGCCCTTTTCGATCCGTCCGATCCGTCCGATCCGTCCGATCAACTTCGCACTGTCTAAAGGGGCCAGCCGTCGCGGTACGGCCTTCTTACCCATTCGTTGGCCTCGGGCAAGTTCGGCACGGCCAGGTTCTCCGCATCCCACTGAAGAACTTTCCCCGGAAACCGCCGCGCCAGATTGCCGAGCAGCGCAAACTCCGTCAGCGGCCCCGCGTACGCAAAATCGGCCCCCGCTTTAGACTTGTTCCGGATCGCCCGCATCCAGTCGTCTTCATGGGTGCCCTCGACGCGCGGAATCGATTTCGCCGGCTGCTTGTAGGCCTGCATGGCCGTCTCAGGCACGAGCCTCGGGCTGTCCCCGTACACGCCGCACACGATCGTCGCTTTCTCGCCCCGGAACAGCACGCCGCCCTCGGCGGGCAGTTGCCGCCCTTCTTCGAGTTCAGCCGGCCGCTGCGGCTCAAGCCCTTCGATCCAGTTGATCGCGATGGGCGGCATATTCCCGCGCGCGCCAAACCGGAACGTGACCAGCGCCGCGATCGGGTGGGTTTCCGCGTTCCCGCCAAGCACCGACGCCTCGACCGATTCCGGCGCGCCCAGCTTGAGCGCCGTGTACACGCAATCCAGCGTATGTACGCCCCGGTCGCCCATCATGCCGCAGCCGAAGTCCCACCAGCATCGCCACACCATCGGGTGATACGCCGGGTGATACGGCCGCGCCGGCGCCGGGCCAAGCCACATCTCCCAGTCCATCCCTTCGGGCGGTGCGGGCGTGTCCGTTGGCCGCTCGCTCCATTTCGAACTCCATCCCGCGTGGCCGTACGGGTAATACGACAAGCTGCACCAGGCGTCCACGGCCTTCACTTCGCCGATCGCTCCGTCCCAGATCCATTCGGCGATCAGCCGCAGGCCTTCCATCGAATGACCCTGTATGCCCATCTGCGTCACCACGCCGGTCTCGGCGGCGATCCGGGCGAGTTGGCGCGCCTCGTACACGTCGTGCGTCAGCGGCTTCTGGCAATAGACATTCTTGCCGGCCTTCATGCAGGCCGCGGCGATCACGGCATGGGTGTGGTCCGGAGTGGCAATGACAATGCCGTCGATGTCCTTCTGCTCATCGAGCATCTTGCGATAATCTTTGTATACTTTGGCCTTGGGATACTTCTCAAACGTGTGCGCCGCATAGTTTGGATCCACATCGCACAGGGCAACGATGTTGTTTTCCTTCGCGCAGTTCGCGATGTTGCCGCCGCCCATCCCGCCAACGCCGATCCCCGCGATGTTCAGTCTCTCGCTCGGCGGCGTTTGACCCGATGCGGCAACCGCGTGCCGGGGAACCAGGGAAAAAACGCCCGCGGCGGCGGCCCCGGCCAAAAACGTGCGGCGGGAAGTCTTTTGTTTGTCCATGACGTATCTCCTTAAAGGTCCCGCGGCCAGATTACGCTTCCGGGCGGCGGCAGTCAAAGAGAATGCGGCGCGCGGACAGCCAAAGGCTGCATCTGCGCGCCGCAAAAGTTCCAGGCGGTGACTACTTATTGTGCCGCCGCCTGATCCCCGCCATGGCGCCGCCCGCTATGCCAACCGCAAGCAGCGCCAGCGCGGCGGTGCCGGCCACCGGAAGGTTTTCATTGGTGGCCACGCCCGACAGCGCAACGGTAATCACCGGGTTGCCGGAGTCGTTGGTGCCGATCAGGAGTTCGTCCTCGTATTCGCCGTGCCACGTCGGCGCAAACGTGACGTCAAATGTGATCGATCCGCCCGGCGTAATCAACGCCGGCAGCGACGGCACGTTGCCCAGGGAAAACGCGCCCGTCATGGCCTTTTCAGCCACGGCGCTCCCCAGTTCTATCGACGTGACGCTCAAATCGTTGACGGTGTCGGTGTTCTGCACAACAACCTGTTCCGTAACCGATAGTCCCACCTCGAGTTTGGGGAAGGGCATCGCCAGATCCCCGCCCGGAAGAATGGAATCGGCTATTGCAACGGTACCCGCGGGAACCGGCGCCGTGAAGCCTTTCAAGCAGACATTGATGTCATAGTCTGGGTCGCCGGTGTACCCCGCGTCCCACGCCGTGCCGTTGGAAGACACGTATGATTCCCCCGCATTTACCTCGACGCCCGAGGAAAAATCCGCGATCACGCGTTCCACGGCTATGGGCCGGTACCAGCCCGGCGTCGTGATCTCCAACACCAGCGCAAACTCGTCCCCAAGCGTAAGCGGCACCGGGGTATCCAGCGCTACCGTGTAGTAGCCTTCGAGCGGCAGCGAACCCGATTTACTCGCCAGCAGGTCTGAAAAATGCGAGCCGCTAAACGTGTCGTAAACATACACCGTGTATGTCGAGTTCGGCGCCCCGGCGTAAAAGCCGACCGCGACCAGGTCCTCGGAAGCATCGGACGTAAACACATTCGCGCCCCAGCACGTCTCCGGCGTCGCCGACGTATAGCCGACGAAATCACACGCGCCAAGCTCGTCGTACTGGTAGATGCGGCTGTATGTGTCAGGTTCAGACATCGGACCGAACACGTAAGCCCCTCCCGTCGGCACAACCGCATTCGTGTCGTAGTACGAGATATAGAAATAGCCGGATTCGCCCCAGAACGTGCCCCAACTGTTCTTGATAATCCACGCGCCGGGCAACGGATCAGCCTGCGGGCCGCCGGTAACCACCTTGGCGTCGTCCCAGCCGACCAGCGTGACCGCATGGTTGGACAACAAAGAGCCCATGTTCTCGATGGAGTCGGGGCAGTAGTAGGTGCTGTCGCCGGAATTGTAGTAATCCGCGTCCCACCACAACGAAACCGAGAGGGCGCCGTAATTCATGACGGCGTCCTTGATCTCGGCGGACGCGGGAAACCGGAGCATGGACTCGATTTGCTTCATTTTTGGCCCGCCAGGCGAGGGCCTGTCGTCGTAGGCGTGATAGGGGTCGTGGGCCTCGAGCACGGGGCCGCCGCCACGCGCCAGGTAGGCGCACGACATGTAATCGTTGCCGCCGCCGCATGGCCCCATGTCAAAACCGTGGTAGTTCTTGAGATTGTTTTCCGAGAAGTTCCACGTCTCGTCGAGGTTCTTGAGCAGCCAGCTTTCGGCGGACCCGTAGGTGGCAAACGTCCAGCACGACCCGCAGTTGCCCTGGTTTTTGACGGGCGTGACTTCACCGAGCGAGCGCAGGTCATATGACGCCGGAGCCTTAGTCCCTTTGGCGCCGGGATCCTCTTTGACCTGCATCTGCTTCCACGGCACCGGGATGTAGCCGAGCGCGTAGTCACCCGATTTGGCCTGGGGAATCCGGCCGTCCCGCCAGGCTTCAAACGCCGGGTTTGCCGGGCCAATCTGTAAAGACTGGGCCCAAGCGGCAGGCGCCGCAACGGATGCCAACCCTGCCGCAATAGTTACGACAGCACATAAGCGTCCAATGAAACACCGGGTATTATGACCGCGACTACACACACCTTCTTCTCCCGTAGGTTGTTACAGCACAGCACATTACAGCGGTTTCATCTCGATGTGTGGGAATACATTCAAGAACTCCTTGAGGCCAGGCTCCTTACCCCGCAGCAGTCTAGCAACGCCTTTGCGTTTGTGTCAAGACAGATTTCAGCGATCGAGCGGCGACCTCGAGCGGCGTCCGTGCCCGAACACGGACAAACACGGACGCCCACATACGAACACGGACGACGATGGTCCGATCATGTCCCTGTGTTTTATATAGGTCAAGTTGTTGCTCTTTTTGGGGCAGGAAAAGGGTTCAGGTTGTGGCGAGTTTTGCGGAACAAGGGTGATTCGGTTGACAAAACCCTGTGAAATAGTACGAGAGATAAGGAAAATATGTGTTGTAAGACCTGCGGAAGCCATTGAGAAGTTTTTTTCAAGCGAGAACGCAAGAGGCGCAACGGAAAACCGGAGGAGAGGAGTGGAGTTGTAACGAGTAGCGGGGCGGGCTAAATGGCCCGCCCCGCATGACATCTCCGGCAAGTCGGCGTAAGCGGCTGCCAGAGGCCTTATGGCGCGATCAACGATATGGTATCGGCCGTTATGACGCCTGACACCGATAATGTACCGGTTACTTGAATGTGGGTGCCGACTACGAGGTCCGCGGGGTCGCCGGGCGTTAAATCGGCGCGCACGATGGCGGCGGCGGTGAAATCGACGTCGATCACGGCGTCGGAATCATCGACGTCGAGCGTGAGCATTGACGTTACGGGATCTATGGCCGCAATGGCGCCGGTGGCCTGGGCCTCGGCTGACTGAACCTGAATGGTGGCGCGGAGTTGCGGCGTCAGGACGTATTTGCCGCTGTTACCGGCCTGGACCAGGTGGAAACTCTCGAAGTCGAGCAGCACCAACGAGCTTTCGCCTTCGGGAAGTACAAACCCGCCGGACACGAAGAGGTGGCCGTTGGCGGTGAGTTGGACTTCTTCGAGTACCGTGCCCGGGACGTCAGCCTGTACGAGTACGAGGCGTGGGGTCTCGATGGCCAGCCGGATCTTGCAGTACGAGCCGGCGGGAAGATCAGCCGTCGAGATGACTTCGCTGATGCCGGAGAGGTCGCGAAGGTTGACCTTTTTTTCGCCGGTGAACACGACGATCCGTTCTTTATCATCGCAGCATTCACACTCGTCGCACTCGCCTTCACCTTCACCCTCAGCCTTCTCGCCTTCACCTTCGCCCTCCCCTACTTCACCCTCACCTTCACCTTCGCCTACTTCGCCTTCGCCTTCTCCCTCGGCTGTGGGGCAGTAGTCCAGGGTGATTTCGGTCACGGTTACGTCGAGGCTCGCCACGGACTCGAGGTCGAGCCGCGTCTTTGCGGCGGTGAGGCCCGCGTCGCCGGCAAGCAGCACGGTGACGTTGGATTTCCCTTCCGGCGATGGGCAGCCGAGGGGGAGGATGCCGGCCAGGCACACCGCGCAAATCAATACTACATAAACTGAAAACCTGCTCTGTCTCATCGTGTTTCCTCCTTTAAACGCAACTGCGGAATTCCCGAGCAGGCATCCTCCCGAGCGTTAGACCCGCATTGAGGGGAGCATTTTCCATACCGGAAAAGCGATTTGTTGTTATGCGCTTCTAACATTGGGCGGGATCACGAGTTAGCGATTTTATTAGTTTGGCAAACGGAGCCCTTGAGTTCGGGAATTGTGTCAAATTGCCCACCCCGGTTGCGCAATTTGACCAATGGGAGTTTTTCTTGACGAATATAACCGGGCCAAACGTTCATGAGCAGTTTGGCCTCCGTGTTTTGAGGACAGGGTCAAATGGGCTATAGTTGGCTTGTTTTTGGGCCGGAGAAGAGCCATGAGCAAATCGGCTTTTTTATCAGGAATTATGGTCTTTTCGATTTTTGTTGGCATGCAGTTCGGTGCCGCCGCGGAATTTGTTTCGCACGTGCATGTGTGCCCGCGGGGTGATTCGATAACGCTGAAGTTCGAGGCGGGCAGTGCGGGGACAGTCCACTTCGACGTTTCAGGATTGCTGGCGAGCCGAGCGCCGGTTGTTGACGGGATAGCCGAGTTTACGGTTGACACGCTCATGCTGCGGCCGGGCGACTACCTGGTGCGGGGAGTTCCTGAACCGGCGTCTGAGGGGGACGCGGGCGTATATGCGTTGACGGTTGGGCCGGCGCATGATGTGGAGCGTGTTCCGGTATGGCGTTGGGGCGGCGGGGAGGCGGACCCGGCGTGGTGGCGTGCGCGGGGCTTCACGGGGGGGTTTACGTCATCTATCCGGTCGCCCTGGAACCCATCTGCCGCGGGACATTATTTTGGACTTTTCGACCGGGCGGCCCGACAAGACTTTGAATTGGGTCTTTATATTTCGCCGGTCACGGCGGCGGCGTTGGAGAAGGACGAATCGGTCCTGACGCTGCGGCCGGACGGGGACCGGTTTGAGAAACCTTATCCGCTCGAGCCGGCGGTTGTCGAGTACTGCAAAGAAGTGGCGAGGTCGTGGCTGGAAAACCTGCGGGAGTTTCCGGCGCTGCGGCATGTGATGTTTCATTCGGAATGGCAGCAACCGTTTGGGGTAAACCCGGTTGCGTTGGAACTTGCACAGGCGGAGACGGGGCTGGACCTCGGGTCGTTTCTCACCGACACGGGCGGATTGCGGGCGTTCGATTTCAAGCAGATACCCGAGGGCATCCTGGGCGACGATGACCCGAACTATCGGTTTCTGCAATGGTGGTGGCAGCGCGGCCACGGTACGGCGCCTCTGAACGCGATGCTGGCGGGGATCGTGAAGGGGTACAGGCCGGATGTGATCACGTGGCACGAGCCGTACCGGTTGGCGCCGGTGAGGAATTCGCACAAAGGGCTGGACTGCATTGCCACTTGGACTTACGGCCATCCGGACATCAAGCGGCTGGTCTACACCACGTATCTCCAAGCGGTGGCGCGGCTGGACAAGCAGCTTGTGCAACAGGACATCACGCTGTTTTTGTATGGCCGGTTTGTGGTGCCGCTGGGTGACTCGAGCGCGGAGGTTGACAGTGATTCGGCGGGCGGCGATCCGTATTTTACGGCGGGCCCGGATTACGCGCGTGAAGCGATTTGGCTGGTTTTGTCGCAGCGGCCGGACATCCTGGCGTTTTACTCGGCGGGGAGACTATCGCCGGATAATCCGACGCTGGACCCGTCTGTGAGTTCGCCGGAGACGTTTGAGGCGATCGGCCAGACATGCGAGGAACTGGTTGAGCCGTACGGGCCGGCGATTCTTCGTGCGACGCGTGTCCGTGCACGTACGGCGGTGCTGATGTCGGCGGCGGCGACGTGGTTCAACCGGGGGAAGAGCGTGCCGGGGTATGCCAACGAGCAGACGCTGCCTTATGCGACGCTTCTCATGATGAACCACGTGCCGTTTGACGTGCTGCTGGACGAAGACGTAAGTGAAGGGGCGCTGGACAGTTATGAGATACTGGCGATGCCGCGGGCGAGCACGCTTACGGCATCCGTACACGAGCGGGTCCGCCGCTTTGGTGAAGCCGGGAAGCGGGTGATTGCGCAGGATCCTCTGCCGGCGCGGTTGCCTGGCGTAACGGTTACGGAATTTGACTTTTCGCATCAGGCGCGGGTCGATGGGAAACATCTGGCCAAGGGGGATGCGGTGACCGCGGAGGAAGACCGGGCCATCATGGAGAAGTACGCGGCGGAACTGGCGCCGCTGGTTGCGGATGTGCCGCGCCCGGCCGATGCGGCCTCGCCGCGCGTGTTGACCAACTCGCTGGAATCGGGCGGGGTCCTCTACCATTTTTTTGTCAACGATGGCAAGACGTACGGGCCGAGGTTTGGGCAGCATAAACTGCACTTCGAGCTTGGGGTGGCGCAGACGGCGGAGGTTTCCGTTGCCATTGACGGGCGACCGATCCTTTACGACGCAATGCAGCGGGCGCCAATCGATTACATCGAGGAGAACGGACGCGCAAAGTTTGAACTGCGACTGCCCGCGGCAAGAGGGAAGCTGGTAGCGCAGTTGCGTGAGCCGATGGAGAGCGTTGAGATCGTATCGCCGGAGAGGGCTGAGCCGGGACAGACAATCGAGATCGCCGTCACAGTCAAAGGAAAGTCCGGCGAGCCGATCGACGGGGCAATTCCTGTCCAGGTAGACTTTTATGACCCGCTGAACTGTCATACGCGGCGCTATACCGCCACGGAAAAGGGCCTGGTGCGGCTCAAGTTCACGCCGGCCCTCAACGATCCACCGGGCCGGTGGGTTGTCAAGGTTTCGGAGCTGATTGCCGGCAAGAGCGCGCAGGTGGCTGTCGAGACACCCACTTAACCTGTTTCTTTCCCGGCCGTTACCTGTTGGTACCGTGCAAGAGCAAGGCGAGGAAAGCACCCCGCGAAGCAAATAAACGGTAACCCTATTTAAGTTCACAAGGTAATCCCCCGGCTTTGCCGGGGGACTCACAAAGGTTTGACCTTTGCGGCAGTCGCTTGGCCTTGATCCGAGAGCAGTGCGCACCGGTTCCACCCCTGCTAGAGCAGGGTGCAAAGGCCGACCGAAGACGGTCGGGAGCCCGCTGAAGCGGGCTAAACCCGTGGGACCGCCGAGATGAGGTTGGCGTTACAGATGCCCCCTTGGGGGGCTCACAACGGTAAGCCCCCGGCTTTGCCGGGGGTCATTTAACATGTGTGCGGTTAGGATTCCTGCATGTGGGGATATTTGTAGTCGACGGGCGGTATGAAAGTTTCTTTTACGGTGCGGGGTGAACTCCACCGCTCGAGGTTGAGCCAGGATCCGGCCTTGTCGTTTGTTCCGGAAGCGCGGCTGCCGCCGAAGGGTTGTTGTCCAACGACGGCGCCGGTGGGTTTGTCGTTGATGTAGAAATTGCCGGCGGCATGGCGCAAGACGTCTGTGGCCTTGACGATGGCTTTTCGGTCTTGCGCGAAGATGGCGCCGGTGAGCCCGTAGTCGCTTGTTTCGTTGCACAGTTTGAGTGTGGCTTCGAACTCTTGCTCGGGATAAACATAGAGGGTGAGGACGGGCCCGAAGATTTCCTCGCACATGAGGCGGGATCGTGGGTCTTTGCTGAGCACGACGGTGGGGTGGATGAAATATCCGTTGGTGCCATCGTACCCTCCGCCGGCGATGATCTCGAGGTCGGGGTTTTCTTTTGCGTAGTCGATGTAGCCGGAAATGGTGTTGAAGGCGGTTTTGTCGATGACGGCGCCCATGAAGTTTGAGAAGTCGCAGATGTCGCCCATGTGGATGGTGTTGACCTTGTCGCAGAGGAGTTGCTTTAGGGCGGGCCACATGGAATCGGGGATGTAGGCGCGGCTTGCCGCGGAGCATTTCTGCCCCTGGTATTCGAATGCGCCCCGAACGAGGGCGGTCACCAGGGCGGGCAGATGCGCCGAAGTGTGGGCGAAAATGAAGTTTTTCCCGCCGGTCTCTCCGACGATTCTTGGATAGGAGTTGTACTTCCGGATGTCTGAGCCGACTTCGAGCCAGATGGTCGAGAAGACGTATGTGC
The DNA here is from genome assembly GCA_035530195.1 of Bathyarchaeia archaeon. Taxonomy (GTDB): domain Bacteria; phylum Hydrogenedentota; class Hydrogenedentia; order Hydrogenedentales; family SLHB01; genus JAPLKX01. The sequence continues at coordinate 16,978 of DATKVG010000011.1, forward strand.
TGCCGGTGAAATGGATGCCGCCGAGATCGAGGTGATTCAGCACGGGCGGCCCGATGACGGGCCCCGGGCCAGGCACCATGTTAATCACGCCGTCGGGCATCCCCGCTTCTTTGAGGATCTTCATGATGTAGTACGCGGGGAGGACGGCGGATGACGCGGGTTTCCATACCACGGCGTTGCCCATGAGGGCAGGTGCCGTGGGCAAGTTGCCGGCAATGGAGGTGAAGTTGAACGGGGTGATGGCAAAGACGAATCCCTCGAGCGGACGGTGTTCCATGTAGTTCAGAATGCCCTGCGTGGAGAGCGGCTGCTGCTCGTAAATGCGCATCATGAAATGGGGATTGAACCGCCAGAAATCAATGAGTTCGCACGCGGAGTCGATTTCGGCCTGAAAAACCGTCTTGCTCAGGCACAGCATGGTTGCGGCGTTGAGGGTCTGGCGGTACTTTCCCGACAGCAGTTCGCCGGCCTTCATCAAAACGGTGGCGCGGTTGTCCCACGGCATTCGAGACCATTCCCGCTTGGCATCGTTTGCGGCGGCAATCGCCATTTCGGCGTGTGCGGCCTTTGCGCGGTGATAGGTACCGATGATCTGGGCCAGATTGTGCGGGCACCGCATTTCGACCACGTCGCCCGTTCGCACTTCTTTTCCGCCAATGATGCTGGCGACCTCGACGGGATGTTCGATCATCTCCTGGAGCCGTGCTTTGAGTTCAGCGCGTTCCGGCGAGCCCGGTGCATAGGACAAGACGGGCTCGTTTTTTGGTTGGGAAATACTGAAAAAGCCGTTGAACATAAGATCCTCCTTCCCGTGCATCAAGCGCCGGCATAGGTTGCAATGTTATCGCAGACTTCCCGACCTCTGTACTGCCGAGTCGCCGTCGGGGAGTTCAAGCGAAGCCCAAGTATCGCCCGCTTTGGCCTGGAATTCAAGTCAAAACGAGATGGCGGCGGGCGCGCCGGTGGGGTTTGGGGCGGCTATTCGCGTGGGCGGTTGAGGAGGTGTTTGAGGTGATAGACGAATTCGAGTGCATCGCGTGCGGAAAGTGTGTCGGGTTCAACGGTTTGCAGTTCTTTTTCGATGGGCCCGGGTTCGGCGCCCGCGGATGTTCCGCCGGGCCCGAACAGGTACATCTGCTGGGGCAGGCCGACGGCTGCCTGATTGCCGGTTTCGAGGCCTTCGAGGATCTGGCGCGCGCGTTTGATGACGGCGGCGGGCAGGCCGGCGAGTTTGGCAACCTGTATGCCGTAACTGTGGTCAGCGCCGCCGTCGACGATGCGGTACAGGAATACGACTTTCCCGTTCCATTCGCGGACGGCGACGTTGAGGTTTTTAGCGTGTTCGAGCTTACTGGCGAGTTCGGTGAGTTCGTGGTAGTGGGTGGCGAAGAGGGTTTTTGCGCGGATGTGGTCGTGCATGTGTTCGGCGACGGACCATGCAATGCTGATCCCGTCAAATGTGCTGGTGCCGCGTCCGATTTCGTCGAGTACGATGAGGCTTCGTTCGGTGGCGGTGTTGAGGATGTTGGCGGTCTCGATCATCTCGATCATGAAGGTGCTTTCGCCCCGTGCGAGGTTGTCGGACGCGCCGACGCGGGTGAAGATCCGGTCGACGGCGCCGACGAGCGCTTCGGCGGCGGGCACGAAACTGCCCATCTGGGCCATGAGCGTGATCAGGGCGACTTGGCGGAGGTACGTTGATTTGCCGGCCATGTTGGGGCCGGTGACGATTTGGAGGCGTGCGGCGGCCGTATCGAGGAGGGTGTCGTTGGGCACGAACTGGCCGCGCGCCATGAGGTCCTCGACGACGGGATGCCTGCCGTCGCGGATACGGAGCAGCCCGCCGTCGTCCACGTGTGGTTTGGTATAGTTTTTTGCGGCGGCGACGTCGGCCAGGGAGAGGAGGGTGTCGACGGTTGCGACGGCGGCGGCGGTTTCCTGGATTCTGCCGGCCTCGCGGGCGATTTGGTCGCGCAACTGGACGAACAAGTCGTACTCGAGTTTCTGCATCCGTTCCTGCGCGGAGACGATTTCCTCTTCGCGGGCCTTGAGGGTTGGCGTCACAAACCGTTCGGCGTTCACGAGCGTCTGTTTGCGCTCGTAATCCGGCGGGACGAGGTGGACGTTGCCCCGGGAGACCTCGATGTAGTAGCCGAAAATTTTGTTGTAGCCGACGCGGAGGTTGCCGATGCCGGTGCGCGCGATTTCGTCGCGTTGGAGCGCGGCGATCCAGTCGCGTCCGCCGCGGACGAGCCCGCGGAGCCGGTCGAGTTCGGGGTTGTAGCCGTCTTTGAACAGGTTGCCGTCCGTAATGGGAGCGGGCGGACCCTCGACAATTGCGGAGTCAATCCACGCCGCGACGTCGTCGAGGTCGTCCATGCCGTTGCGGAGGTCCGCGAGCAGGTCGGTATCCATTGCGCGTAATGCGTGCTTGACGAGGGGGGCCTGGCGCAGGCTGTTGCCGAGCCCTTTGACGTCCCTGGCGTTGCCGGTTTTGGAGGTGATCCGGCCGAGCAGGCGTTCGAGGTCGCCGACGCTCTTGAGGATATCGCGTAATTCGAGGCGGAGTTCGGCGTCGTTGTGGAGGGCCTCGACGGAGTCGAGCCGGGCGCGGATTTGGTTCACGTCCACCAGCGGGTGGAGGATCCAGTGGCGCAACATCCGGCCGCCCATGCTGGTGAGGGTGCGGTCGAGCACGCCGAGCAGGGCGCCGCGCTTGCGCCGGTCGAAGGCGGACTCGGTGAGTTCGAGGTTTCGCTGGGTGTTGCCGTCGAGCACGACGAACTGGGCCGGGCTGTATCGGCGGGGGAGCCGCAGGTGGGGTACGCCGTCGCGCTGGGTGGATTTCACGTAAGCGAGTACGGCGCCGGCGCTCGATGCGGCCTCGGGTGCGTCGTCGAGCGCGATGCCTTTCAAGGTGGCGAGCCCGAACTGGTCAAGCAGGGCCTCGGAGGCGGTTTCGGCGTCAAACTCGTCGGCGGGCCGCGGCGTGAACGCGACGGCGTCAAACCTCGAGCGGAGCCGGTCGAGCAGGGCCTCGTCGAACGTGTCTGGCACGAGGACCTCGGCGGGCGCCATTCGGGTGAGTTCGTCGCACAGGGTGCGCTCGATATCGGAGTCGAGTTGCGCCACGAGGAACTCGCCCGTGGATACGTCGAGGAACGCCAGTCCTGCGCGGGCGTTGCCTGTGGCGAGTGCGGCGAGATAGTTGTTGGATGTTTCGTCGAGCAGGTTGGGTTCGATGACGGTGCCCGGGGTGACGGTGCGGACGATCGATCGTTTGACGATGCCCTTGGCTTCTTTGGGGTCTTCGATTTGGTCGCAGATGGTGACGGTTCTGCCGGTTTTGATCATCCGGGCGAGGTAGGTTTCGACGCTGCGGACGGGCACGCCGCACATGGGAACGCGGTCGTCTTTTCCGGTGCTGTCGCGGGAGGTGAGGGCGAGCCCGAGGATCTGCGATGCCTCGACCGCGTCTTCAAAGAACATCTCGAAGAAGTCGCCCATCCGGAAGAACAGGATTGAGTCGGGGCATTCGGCCTTGGCCTGGAGGTACTGGCGCAGCATGGGCGTCATGTTGCGGTCGGAGATATCGCTGAGTTTTTTCCAGTTGCCAGCCATATGCGCGCCATTATACATGGCGCGGCGCCGTTATACATGGCGCGGCGCCCTTATACATGACGCGGCGCTAAGAAGCGCGGCCGGGGGCGTCCCAACAAGGGCTTCAGGTTCCAAACTTGGGCGTGATGGCGCCCAGGACGGATCCCTCGATGGTCATGCCGTCGGTGCCGGAGACCCGGAGCTTGTAGACGTGATCGGGAACGATCTTGACCTGAAAACGGAACGGCACCGCGTTTATTTCTTCATGCACGGGCTTACCGTCTTCGCCAGTCAATTCGACCTGGATTTTCTTGGACGAGGTGGTGTTGGAAAAGACAAACTCGGCCTGGCCGGCCCGTTGGTCCAGCCACGTCGAACCGGTTGACTGCCAGCGCACGGTGAGATCGGCGGGCAACTGCAGGGGGGGCAGCGGGTGAGATCCCGCGTTTTGCCCCGCATCGTGTGTGCCGGCGTAACGAAGCACCGCGGGCAACTCCTGCACGGCCATGGCGCCTTCCATGGCCCCGAACGCAATCAGAACCACCGCCCCTACCAACACGCACTGAACCAGCCACACGATCAGGGTTCGGGCGAAATCCATGTTGAACAGGAGCATCACCGGGCCGAGCGACACCGCCAGCAAGACCACCAGCACCGCGGCTACGTAACCAAGCGGGAGCGAAAGAGCCGCGTAGCTCAACGAGGCGAAAAGCAGGCCCGTCACCACGACGGGTTTCAGGGTGAACGCGCCCACCCGGCTCACCATGAGGGCCACCCACAGCGCGAGCGGCCAGCCCGCCAGGAGGGCCACCCCGATCGACAGGCGCGTCAGGAGCAATCCCGAGGCCCAGAACTCCTGGGTCGTCTTCGCCACGTGCATTTCGTAACTTGCCGAAAACTGTCGCAGCGAGAGGAAGGCGCCCAGCGCGAGCATTACGGCGATGCCGACGGTTCCGACTGTATTCCAAACGGCGGTGGCATGGGCGAGAGGCGGCTCTTGTTCGAGTTCAGCGGGCGGTGCCGCGGATTGCCGGTTGGGCGTGACGGGCTGGGCGTCGTAGGCGTACAGGTCGGCGCTGCACTTCCAGCATTTTTCCCGTTCTTCGGTGTTAAGGGCGCCGCACGTGTCGCAGGTTCGCCCGGAGCCAAACCCGATGCCGAAATCGGCGTCTTTGAGTGCGGGGACTTCTTTCGGAGGCGGCGTCATGCGGGGCAGCCGCGCCAACGCCTGTTCGGCCATCGTATGGCCCGGCTTGAGCTTCAGAACCTCGCGCCATACCGTCGCGGCGCCTTCTTTTCGCCCGGCGACTTCGAGTACGCGGGCGAGCTGTTCGCGCACGGGTATTTCTTCGGGCCAGTCTTCCACGGCCTGTTCGAGTTCGGCGATGGCCTCGGGATATTTTCCCAGGCGGTAATGGGTTGCGGCGAGGTATCGGGCGACATTAAGTTTGGGCTGCCATCGCTTTCTCAAGAGGAGCAGGTGCTCGAGGGCGGCTTCATATTCGGAGTTTTTGTAGAGTTTCTTTGCGAGCCACCACCGCTGCTCATGGTCGTCCGGGTGGAGGTCCACCCAGTCTGTAAGGTCTTTGATGGTTGCCATTATTTATGTTTCTTGGATTTCTTTCGTTCCGTCAGCCGGACCTTCTTGCGCCGCAGTTGGATGAGATAGTTGACGCCGGTAGAAACGAAGCTGGCCCCGATAATGGCGCCTATCGCGCCAATCCCGATCGGGTAGATCCGGCTTACGTACGGGTCTACGATTTTCCAAGCCAGCCAAACGGCCGGCCCCATCAGCGCCAGCGACACAACCGACCAAAAAACCCAGCCTGCCGCATCGAAATCAAGCCGATTACCTTTACTCACGGTTCTCCTCAAAAGATGCTGGAACGCAGGCATGACGCCTGCACCACAAATATGATTGGCCAATCTCCTGTACTGCCAATTGGCCGTTGCTCACTATTCTCCTTGCGAGAGCCTTGGCTGCTGTTGTGGAATAAGAAGGCGGAAAAGGGCGCCCCCGTCGGGTCCGCGTTCCACGCTGATGCTCCCCGAATGTTCCTCGATTATCTTATGCGTAACGGCCAGCCCAAGTCCAGTGCCCTGGCTTCCTTTTGTGGAGTAGAACGGCTCAAAAATCCTTACCTTGTCGGATTGGGGCACGCCCGGTCCGTTGTCAGCGACTTCGAGGACGAGGTCGCCGTCGGCGTTGAGCCGGGCCGAGATATCGATTTTCCCGGTGCCGGCCGGGACGGCATCGCCGGAGTTGGTCAACAGGTTGAGCAGGCAGCGGAATAGGCCTGGCGAATCCACGTACACCGGCTGCTGGAGGTCGGCGTGCACGGAGATGGCGACTTCTTTCCGGGCGAGCAGGCCGGTAAAGTTTTGGGTGGCGTCGGAAATGAGATGGGCGATGTCGCAGGCTTCGTAATTTGGCCGGCGCGTCTTGGAAAACGCCAGCATGTCCTGGACGATCTCGGAGATTCTGTTGGTGCTTCTCTTGAAGACCGGCCAGCACCGCTGGAGCATGGCGATGTCGTTGAGTGCGAGCCCCTGGTCGATGAGTTCCGAACTTCCGATCATGCCGGTGATGATGTTTTTGGTGTAATGGGAGAGGCCGGCGACCGTCTGGCCGATGGCGGCCATTCGGGCGCTGGCGAGGTTTTCCTCGATGAGGCGCGCGTTCGCGATAGCCGTTGCGGCAAGAGACGAAAACATTTCCATAACGTGGAGATCGGTGTCCGAGAAGGCCTTATCGCCGATCTTGTTGACCACTTCGAGCACGCCGATCAGTTCATCGCGATCGACCAGGGGCACCGCCAGCAGGTTTCGCGTCTTGAAATGGCTGACTTCATCGGCGTCGCGGTAGAACCGGGTGTCGTTGGCCACGTCGCGGACATTGACCGACGACCGGGTGGCGGCGGCGACCCCGGCGATGCCCTGACCGAGCTTAAGGCGCACCTGGCTCTTGAGCGCCTGTTGATCGCCCGTTTTGCCCTGCGCCACCTGGAAGTACAACTCCTGGTTGACGCGATCGTACAGCATCAGCGAGCAGGCTTCGGCGCGGGCGACTTCCTTGCTTTCTTCCATGATGCGTTCGAGCAGCGATTCGAGGTCGGTGACGGCAGAGAGGAGGTAGTGCACGCGGTACAGGGCGTCCACGATCCGGCGCATGTCCGCCGGTGATACGTCACGCAGCCAGGGGATGTCCTCGTCGATTCTCACGGGCGCTTATCTCGCGACAGCGTTGCCGAATCCGGCCCAGTCCGCTTTGTCTGGGCGTCGATTTCGGGTAACGCATGATATATTACGTCGCCAACCACCTGCAAACTGTCCCCGCAAACGCGATCCAGCGTATCGTTGGCCGTATGCCAGTTCTTGAGGTGTTCACGGGCCGAACCGCCGTAGGTAAAATCGATGATATTGATGGCGGGGATGCCGGCGCGGCGGAACGGGATGTGGTCGTCTTCCACGACCTGCACGAACGGCAGGAAGAATTGACCATAGGCGGAATCCCGGGCCTTTTTCCAGATAATCTGCGTCAGCCACACCGGGGCGTCCCGCTCCCTCTTAATATCCAGGTAACAGTCGCCAATCAAATCCACGTTGATCATCGCCGCCACCTCGCCCAACCGGCCGTCCGCCTCGAGGCGCTCTACGAAATGACGGCTGCCATACAGGCTGTCCGACGCCGTCCATTCTGCGAACGACTCCTCCCCGTCAAAAAAACACAGCCAGACCGATTTGCCCCGGCGTTTTGGCCCCAGGGTCCGGGCCATCTCGAGCATCCACGCCGTGGTCGACCCGCCATCGTTTGCGCCGACAAACGTTATCTGAGGCAAGTACTTGGTTTCGTAATGATTTCCGAGAATGATAATGCCCGGCTCCGTCCCCTGTACGACCCCCGTGATGTTCACCATCCGCACCGTGCCGATGGGCGTCGAGGCGTCAAACTCCTGGCGGAGTACCTCGAGCCCCGCAGAAGCCAGCTCCGCCTCAATATGGTTGCGTAATCCCGCCAGCGCTTCCGAACCCGAGGGGCGAGGGCCGAAACCCACCACCCGGCACAACTCTTCGTACGCCCTGCGGCCGTTGAACGGCGATGACCCGGCCATTCCCGCATCCTTATGCGCTTTGGCCAGCGCCAGGGTATCCGGACCCGACGGCTGCGGGCCGCCAGACGCAGCCCCCCGGCCCAGTTCCGTGAAGAACCGGCCATACAACGACACCGCAGTCGCCACCCGCTTCGGGCCTATTATGCCCACCAGCAGCAACACAACGACAACCAGGCAACCCACCGCTATTCTGACGGGCCGCCAAGTCGATGGCTTCATCTCGTGCTCTCCTGATCGCATCCTACCATTCGGCGCATGCTGCCATGCGCACATGTTACCACGCGGCACAGGCGCAAAGCAGGCGGGCTGCCTATCGTCCATCCGAAACTTGACAAGGCTACCGCTTCCAACGTACGTTATCTGTTTCTGGATTGTGCACCAAGGCGGCTAAGAAGCCGCATTCAGAATCTGTGTTCGCGACCTTTAAGCGACATCTACGCGTCGTGCGCAGATGTCGCGAACAAAGATTCTAAAGGAGACATAGTCATGTACAGGCCTGAGATCAAGGTCATTGACTGCACCTTCCGCGACGGCGGCCTCATGAATGAGTGGCGGTTTGAAAAGCAGATGGTGAAGGACACGTTCCACGCGCTCGCCCAGGCCGGGATCGACTACGTCGAACTGGGCTACCGGGCCGACAAGAAACAGTTCAGTCCCAAGGATTTTGGCCCGTGGCGATTTTGCGATGAGGCCGACCTGCGGGAAGTCGCCTACGAATGCCCCACCAAGATTTCCGTCATGTGCGACGTCGGTCGGACGGATTACGATGCGTTTTTGCCGGCATCGGAGTCTATCGTGAAGTTGATCCGCGTGGCCACCTATGTGAAAGAAGTCGACAAGGCCATCCACCTCGCCAAACATGTCAAGAGCATGGGCTATGAAGTCAGCGTGAACATCATGGCCGTCTCGCACGCCCTCGAACCGGACCTGGACGAGGCTTTGGACCAGTTGGCGGCGACCGATTTCGACGTCGTTTACATCGTCGACAGTTTCGGCTACCTCTATTCCGAGCAAATTCATTATCTGGCGGAAAAGTATCTGTCGCGGCTCCAGGGCAAGCAGGTCGGCATTCACTGCCACAACAACCAGCAACTGGCGTTTGCCAACACGATTGAAGGCATCATCAAGGGCGTCAACTACCTTGACGGGTCGATCTACGGGATCGGGCGCGCCGCCGGCAATTGTCCGCTCGAGTTGCTGATCGGTTTTCTGAAAAACCCGAAGTTCGACGTCCGGCCCGTCCTGCTGTTGATCGAGAAATACTTCCTCCAACTCATTAAAGAGTTGCGGTGGGGCTATGAAATCCCCTACGCCATTACGGGCATCTTGAACAAACATCCCCGCGCCGCCATGGCCTTCATGAAGGGCGTCCACGGAAACACATTCAGCGAGTTTTACGACGAACTCCTCAACGTCGACGACATCTAACAGTGCTGAACCAGGAAGCCTCTTTTTGACTCCTGTCACGAGGTTTCAAGTCCGTGTTCGTCCGTGTTCGTCCGTGTCAGTCCGTGTTCGTCCGTGTGCGAGAAACCATCCGCTGATCCAGCCGATACACAAACGCCAGCACTTCGGCCACGGCCCGGTACAGATCTTCCGGTATCGGCGAATCCAGTTGCACTTTCGCCAGCAGCGCCACCATCTGCGCGTCTTCATGCACATGCACACCGTGTTCCCGAGCCACTTCGATGATCTTGTCGGCAAGCAGGCCAGAGCCTTTTGCCACAACCCGCGGTGCGGCGTCCTTCTGGGCATTGTACCGGAGGGCGACAGCGTGCCGGCGTTTTTCTTTTTTTTCGCCGCTCATGGCGCCTATGCCTCCACGTCCAGCCCCGAGTACGGCCGCATGAGGTCGGCGAGCGCGCGCAGCCGGTCGCCATCCCACAGAACGGCATGTACGGCCGCCCGTGCATAGCCCGCCTGCTTCAGCGCCGCTTCAAGCTCGCCGCCGGCTGCCCGGACCGCTTCGACGGCTTGCGGAGACCGCGCGCAGATGCGGCACGCGCACCGGTTGTCATGCAGCGAGATCGTAATCCAGAGGTCGCCGAGCCGGGCCGTCGAGAGGTCAATCGCAATCGTGGCGCTGCGAGAATCGATTTCGCGCCCGCCGCTCCCGCCGCCGGACATTATGTGAATGTACCCGCGCCGGAACGGGCCTTCCGCGGCGCACGGGATCTGCAGAAACAGGTAGGGCTGGTCGAGGCTGCGGACGTTTTGCACGCCGGCCTCCGTCAGCCGCGCCGCGATCCTGTTCGCCAGGTTTTCAAACAGTTTCGACTGCCCGGACTCCCGGAGGAAAGACTGGAACGGCTCGTTTTTCCGCAGAACGTCGAGGAGCGCGCGGAGATCCCGGTCGAACAATTTTTGTAAGGCACCCGGTTCGTCTGAGGCCAGCGCGGCGGCAATACGGGCTTCCAGTGGCACCGCATCGTCGGCCGCCTGTGCCAACGCCGCCTCGAGTTCCGCGGGATTCTGCCCATCAAGCCCGCGTGCCGCCCCGTTGACAAGACCTGCCAGGCGCCGCGGGACAGCGCCTGCGGCAACTGCACGCGCAACCAGATCGGCCAGTGCCGCCCAGTCATCGCCAAGCAAGGCGGTTGCGGCAATCGGCGCGAAAAACGCTCGGATGGCGGCTTCGGTGCGGGGTAGCGAGGAGGGGAGGATCTCGGCGGCCACCTCCGGGTTTGCGCCTATGCCGGCCGCATCGAGGGCGGCGGCCACCATCTGGAGCAGCGCCGCCAAGTCGGGTTTTGGCTCGGGCGGCGCTTGTCCGGCCTGCGCTTGTGCAACCTGCCCCTGCGCCACCTGCGCTGGAACGGCCTGCGTTGGATCAGGCGGCCCCTGCGTCCCCGCAGACGGCCCCTGCGTCCCCGCAGACGGTTGCGGCAGACCCGCGGGGGCGTCTGCCGGCCGTACCAGCAGTTGCAGCCCTTGCGGCGTCTCTCGCACCTCGAGCAGCACCGGTTGCCGCGGTTGAAACGGCGCCGAATCCGGCAGCGGCACGCGGAGTGAACCCGAAACGACCGACAGCCGGCCCGGCGCGCCCTCGACGGTTGCATGCAGTACGGTTCCGGCGCGCAACGGCGGCGCATGCTCCGGCTGAATGCTTCTCGTCACCATGTCCAGCAGGACCGCGTACATCGGGGTGTCTCCAAGGGCAGTGTAGCGCGTCCGGCAGGTTTTACGCCAGAGAAAGTAGGCGCCGGCTTCTCAGCCGCCGCCTTCCAGCCCGCGCCGTCCAGCCGGCGCCGTCCAGCCCGCAAACGCCCGAAAAAAAGGGACACCCCCGAATGGCGCTAACTTAAGCAAGTTAACCGTGTTCTCCTCAAAGCTCGAACTTGTTGCTAAAGCAGTCTTGAAGTCACGCTAAAGCGCGCTTTCGAAAAGGGTTAAGCTACGACCACCCCGTCTAAAGACGGGTGCAAAGAGGAGCCTGCTAAAGCAGGCTAAAACGTGCTGCGCAAGTGCGTGCTACCTTGAAGTTAGCGCCATTCGGGACACCCCCTACAACGCGCGCTATGAAGCGCGGCAGGGGGCGTCCCAACATAGGCGGTTACTTGTCGCGCAGGCTGAGCATGAGGCGGATCTCGCCTTTTCCCAGCCCCAACTCCTGCGAGATTGCAGAAATGCTCATCCCGGCGTCGTGGTACTTATAGACGCGCGACCGAAGGGCCGCGGTGCCGTTGGACGGGGCGGTCGGCGCCTGGTCATCTGACCCGGCCGGTTGCGATGCGGGCTCGCCTGCTTCCGGTTCAACGGGCGCGCTGAATGGCGCCAACGGCTCGCCCATGTTGAGCAGCGCGTTGCGCGCCTCGCGGGACGGTGCGGGATTGGACGCGGCCCGATCGAGCGCGGCCTCGGCAGGGACATCTTCCGTGGCCTCCGCATCGGGCAGTTGGACGCGCCAGTTGTCGATGAGGTCGGCTGCCTCGGGCGCGGCTATGGCCCTGAGCGCGGGCAGATCGTCTTCCCCGGTTTCTTCCGCCGTGATTTCCCGCTTCGGAAGGGAGTGTTCCAACTGGGTTTTCAGCGCCTTCTGCATTTGCATCAGTTGCTCGTAACCCCCCAGCACCTGCCTGACCGCCTCGCGCACCGCCTCGACTTTCGCGTCGAGGCTGTGATTGAAATCCCGCGCGAGCATTTTCTGTTCGCGCACGAGCCCGCGCATGGTTTGAAACAGGATGGATAGTTCGGCCATGTTTTGAAGCGGATTGGGGTTAACCGGTCGCCGCGCGCCTTCTTTGAGGCGACCATACAGCCAGAAAAGCAAACCAAATGTCACGCAGACGGCGGTTGCTCCGGCAACCAGCAGTGCGTCGTACATCAACCCGGCCATCAACACTCTCCTCGGGCGCAACCCCACCCAGGATTTTCAAGCGCGCCCATTTTGCATGTTCTCAGACCGTTACGTCAAGCGAATGGGTTTCATCGGACGGCGGCGGAGTTTGTTCGTCGGGGGGACTTTCCGGGCTTGGTTTTTCCCCGCGCTTCCGCCGCCGCCGAACGTACGGGTTCTTGCGTTTGAGTTCAGGCTCCACTTCGCCGCTTTTGGCCTCGGCCTTTTGGACTTGCGTCTCCGCGAGGGCGCGCTGTTCCTCGATTTCCTGGGCGAGCCGCTGCTGGGCGTTCATGGCGAGCCGGTCGGCGATCTGCTGCGCCCGTTCGACGGCGGCAACGCGGGACAGTTCGGTTTGAAAATCGATTGGCTGAGGCACCAGCGCCTCCCGCGGGGGCAACCTTCCCCCGCCCGGCCCAACGGGCCTAGATGCTGCCTTGCATCACTTTTCGAAGTTGTTTCATAGCGGCGCTGTGTATCTGGCAGATGCGCGACTCCGAGACCTCGAGCACAACGCCGATTTCTTTAAGCGTCAACTCCTCGTAGTAGTACAAGTTTAACACTTTCTGCTGCTGATCGGGCAATTGAAAAATCGCCTGGACCAGCCATTCCTGCCGTTCCCGCTGCTGTGCGGCCTGTTCGGGGTTCTGCGCCCCGGCGTTGCCGGTCACCTCGATTTTGCGCACTTCCGCGGAGTCTTCCGCGGGGATATAGTCGTCCAGCGACAAGATCTGGGCGGTCTGTACCTGGGCGCACGTTTCCTCGACCAGCTCGGGCGCCACCTCGAGTTCGGCGGCGACATCTTCGGTGGTGGGTTCGCACGTATTCAGATGCCGCAATTTCTCGCGTGCGCTCCCGATCCGGCGCGCGAGAGACCGCAAGGATCTCGGCGCCCAATCGAGCGATCGGATTTGGTCGATAATGGCGCCGCGCACCCTTATCGAGGCGTAGGTGGTGAACTTGACGTCCTGTCGGTGGTCGAACTTTTCGACCGCATCCAGCAAGCCCAGCATGCCCCACCCGATCAGGTCGTCCATCTCGACTGTGGGGGGGACATGAATGGCCATTCGGCCCGCAATGTATTTGACGATCCGGACGTGGCGGATGATCAAAGCTTCTCGGGCGGCCTGATCGTCTTTTTCCTTAAAGCGAATCCAGAGTTGTTTTTCTTCGGCTACGTTCAATGCATGCTCTCGATCCGCTCCTTCGCGCTGATGATTTCGGTGATCCGAAGGCCGAATTTTTCATCCACTACGACGACATCGCCGCGGGCTATCAGCTTGTTGTTTACGAGCAGTTCAACGGGTTCGTCGACAAGCCGGCCCACGTCGATAATCGATCCCGGCCCAAGCGCCAGGATATCCCCGATCGCCATCTCGACCCGGCCCAGCCGGGCCGTCGCCACGAGCCGGATGTCCAGCACCATGTCGATGTTCGAGGGGGTGCGGGCGAGTTGCGCGGAAACCGCCGCGCCGTTTCCATTGGGCTGTGCAGGCGATGCCGCCGGCTTGTCGAAATTGCCCAAGATATCGCTGACCTCCGCCTCGGACAGGGCCGGATCCGGCGAGATAGGCGCGTCGGGAGGCGCCAGTTGTTCGAGCTCGGGTCCAATTAAGAGGCAGGCGGCGCTTTGGAGATCCCCGGCCGAATAGGTGAAACTCACGGCTTTGGGCGGGTTCACAAAAAAGGCCAGCAGGTCCCCCGCCATCTCGGGCGTGGCGAGCTCGGCCAAAACCGCCTCGGGCTGCTCGGGCGTCAGCCCCGCCTTTTCCATGAGGTTGGTGATGCCGGCCCCGAGGCATGGGGCGGCAATTTCCCGCATTACGGCCAGGACCGCCTGGTCATCGGCCGACGCCGCAGTTTTTTCCTTGCCATCAATGAGCGCCGCCAACCGGGCTGCATCGGCTACCGAGAACAACAACGCGACGGCTCCGCCGCTCTTTACGCGTGCGCGAACCATCAGCGGATACCGCGGCAGGGCTGATGCGAGAAACGCAGGATCGGCCGCGGCAGCCGGATCGAGTCTAAATGAGAATGTCCTGCTGGTCATGGCGTCGAGTACGTCGAAAACGCCCTTCAGGAAACCTTCCGCCGTGAGGGCCGTTACGTTAGCGCTCATGCCAGGCCTTTCAGTTCCGGATCACACCGGTGAGTTGAACTGCGCTTTGCTCCCCTTTTCGTCCAGGCTGTGCCAGTAACCGGCTGATGCCGCCGACTTCGACGGTGATGGGCTCGTTGGGGCTTGTATCGAGTTGAACAATGTCGCCCACCTGCAGGCGCGCAACCTCGTCCAGCGGGAGTACCGCCTGGCCAAGGATGGCATCGACGGGCAGGGATGCCTTGGTGAGTGTCTGCCCGATGACGGCGCGTGTAAGTTCGGCGGTTTTTGCCGACATCTTCCGCATGTAGTGGGTCTGCTGGGAGATCTGGTCGAGTATCGGATTGAGCAGCAACAGCGGCATACACATGTTCATTGATCCGACCGCCTCGCCGATGTGGAGCTCGTACCCGACCAAAACCACCATTTCGCTGCCGGCAACAATCTGGACGATGAGCGGGTCGCTCTCAATCGTGACAATACTCAGCCGGAACTCGATCAACTGGTCCCACGACCGCTTCAGGCT
>DATKVG010000012.1:0-24376 GCA_035530195.1 Bathyarchaeia archaeon
AATGTCAAAAGGGGCTTTTTGGAGTACGGCTGCTTGCTGCCGCACTCCAAAAAGCCTTGCGTTCAGAATGCAGGGACGAGTTGGCGCTGGGGTTCCTGGGCCTGGGATGCGATGTTAAGCAGAATCCCTACCAGGCCCAGGAAAACAACAATTGCCGTGCCGCCGCAACTGATGAACGGGAGCGGCAGCCCTTTCGTGGGCAGCAGGCCCGTGGTGACCGCGACGTTGAACAGGGCCTGGAACGCAATAAGGCCGGTGATGCCGACAGCCAGAAGCGAGCCGAACAGGTCGGGTGCGCATTTGGCCACGCGCATCGCCATCACCATGAGCACGAAAAACAGGGCCATCGTGGCCAGGGTTCCGGCGAGGCCCATTTCTTCACCGACGACCGCGAAAATGAAGTCGGTGTGCGCATCGGGGAGGTACTGGAGTTTCTGTTCGCCGGCCCCCGCTCCCATGCCCCACAGCGAGCCGCGCGCAAACGCCGCCAGCGACTGGATCAGGTGGAATCCTTTTGTTTTTGAATAGGCCCAGGGGTTGAGCCAGGCGAGCACCCTTTCGATCCGGTAGGGATAGGCTACTACGAGGAACAGCACGCCGCCAAGAACGGGCACGGCGCTCGCAAGAAGATAGCGGGTCCTGACGCCCGCCACGAACATCATGGCGAACGTGGTCGCGAGAATCACGATGGGCACGCCGAGATCGGGCTCGGCAAGGATAAGCGCGGAAAAAAAGAGCGCGGTCAGAAGCGGCGGCACGAACCCCTGCCGGAACGTCTGAATGGATTTCTGATTGACGCTCATCTTGAGCGCCAGGAAAATGACCACAGCCACTTTCGCCAGTTCCGACGGCTGAAACTGAAAACCGGCGACCCGGATCCATCGGCGGGCGCCGCGAACGGGGTCGCCCCAGATAAGCACGGCCACCAACAGCACGAAGGTTGCCACCATCATGAAGCGCAACACGGCCCGTTTCTGAAACCAGTGATAGTTGAACCGCGAGGCGATGGCCATGATGCCCAGGCCGATACAGACATGGGCAACGTGGTGGCGGAACACCTCGGCGCCGCCCGGTTTCACGGCGCTCACACTGTAGACGATGAGCACGCCCGTCGCCAGAAGCGCCAGCACGACCATCAGCATTACGGTAGCTTCTCGTTCCATCTCGCATTACCTCTCTGCCAGTCAAGCCAGCTAAGAAGCCGCGGCTTCTTAATCGCGGCTTCTTAATCGCGGCTTCCCAGCCGCGCCTTCTTAATCGCGGCTTCTCAGCCGCGCGTAATAGGCCACGCATTCCTTGAACACCCGGCCGCGGTGCTCGAAATTGTCGAACATATCGAAGCTCGCGCAGGCCGGCGACAGCAGGACCACGTTGCCCGGCTCGGCAACCGCCCCGGCTTTCGCCACGGCGTCGGCCATGTCCCCCGCGCGTTCGGCGGGGACGATATCGCCGAATGCCGCTTCGAGTTTTTCCGCATCCTCGCCGAGCGTGACGAGCCTGCGGACGCGCCCGGCCACCATGCCGCGCAACACGCGGTAGTCGCTCCCTTTTCCCTGGCCGCCCGCAATGAGCACAATCGGCTCGCTGAAACTCTCGAGCGCAACGCGGAGGCTGTCGATGTTGGTGGATTTCGAGTCGTTGTACCAGTCGACGCCCGCATGGCGGACGACAAACTCGATCCGGTGCTCGACGCCTCTGAACCCGCGCAACCCCCGGATAACGCACGCCCAGTCGAACCCGCCGGCACGCATCATGGCAAGCGCGCAAAGCACGTTCTCCATGTTGTGCCGCCCGGGAAGCCGGGTGTCAGACGTGTTCGCCACCCGCACGTTGCCGGCGAAAATGCCGGCGCCGTCGCTCCAGACGCCGTTTTGCAGGCGTTCCCGTTGACTGAAGGGAACGACCCGCGCCCGGAGCCCCTCCCCCATCTGCTTGACGTACGGGTCGTCCCGGTTGATGACGGCGGCATCGCACTCGGTTTGGTTGGCGTAGATTCGCGCCTTGACCGCGGCGTATTCGTCAACGGCGCCGTGGCGCGCCAGGTGGTCGGGCGTAACGTTAAGGACGGCGGCGATCCAGGGGCGGAACTCCCGGGCCGTCTCGAGTTGATAGCTGCTGACTTCGAGCACGATGAAGTCGGGCGCGGGTTCGAGCATCACCGCGGCGGAAAACGGAAAAGCATTATTGCCGGCAAGGACGATTGACCGGCCGCAGGACTCGACGAGCGCACGCAGAAGTTCCGTTGTCGTGGTTTTCCCGTTGGTCCCGGTGACGGCAAGGACGCGGGAGCGGCAGAATTGAAACGCGTATTCCATCTCGCCGACGACTGCCGCCCCGGCCAATTGCGCCCGCTGGATCAGATCGAGCTTCGGCGAGACGCCGGGGCTGGGAATCACAAGGGCCGCGCCGTCGAACGCTTCCTCCGAGTGGCCGCCGGTCTCGCAGTCGACGCCGAGCGCATCGAGTTGTGCGCGGAGCGACTCATAGTTGGCCCCGTCGCCTTTTTCGGTCACGACCGGTTTCGCGCCCTCGCGCAGCAACAGCCGCACAACAGCCACGGCCGTCTGACCCAGGCCGACCACGGTTGCCTTTTTGCCCGTAACGTCCAACAGATTACCTCAACTTCAGCGTGCCAAGGCTCATCAGCGCAAACAGGATCGCAATGATCCAAAACCGGATCGTCACTTTCGTTTCCGACCAGCCTTTGAGTTCGAAATGGTGGTGCAGCGGCGCCATCCGGAATACGCGCTTGCCGGTTAGCTTGAAGCCGGCCACCTGGATGACGACGCTGAGCGCCTCGAGCACGAACAGGCCCGCAACCACCGGCAGCAGCAGTTCTTGCTTGGTGAGGATCGCCATCGTGCCAATGACGCCGCCCAGCGCCAGCGAGCCGGTGTCGCCCATGAAAACTTCCGCCGGATGTGAGTTGAACCAGAGAAACCCAAGGCCCGTCCCGAGCATGGCCGCACCGAACACGGTCAACTCGCTGGCCTCCGGCACGTAAATAACGTAGAGGTACTCCGACCAGTCGACGCGGCTCACCACGTAGGCGATCCCCGTGAACGCCAGCAGCGATATGCTCGCGGCGCCCGCCGCAAGTCCGTCAAGTCCGTCGGTAAGATTGACCGCATTCGACGTGCAGACGATGATCACCACTACAAACAGGATGTACAGCGGGCCGAGGCTTATGAACAGGCCTTTAAACCCGGGTATCTCGATTTTGGTATGGAGGTTTTTCGTGCCCTTGGCGATGCTGTCGGGAAACGCGGCTTCGACGAGGCCACGGTTGAGCGCGGTGAGTTCGCGCGTGGTAAGCTTTTGGACGCCCTTCTGGATCAGGGGGACCGAATCGCCGTTGAGCGGGGTGTTTTTCCAGGTGTCTGCGTCGAACAGGGTCGGGTCGTCGAGGACCGCGTTGAGCTCGGCCAGCAGCAGCAGCCGCGATTTCTTGTCCAGCGCGGCGTCGGGATTGGCGTTCTGCAGGCGTTGGCGCAGGATGGGCGACAGCCGCTCCCAAATCCGCCCCGCCGGCCCCGGCTGAGCCCCGCCTTGCGACGCCGTGAGCTGATACACGAGCCCCTGCCAGTCGGTAACGTGGGCGTTCTTGATGAACGAGGTACCGACCGTAATCGGGAAGAAATAAAGCACGAGGCCCAGCAGCAGGCCCGTCAGGATCTGGCCGATCATTTTGGCCCGCGCGCTCAGCCCGTCGTTTTGGTGGCGGCGCAGCTTGATGAAGTCGTCGATGAAACCCACGATGCCCAACATGACCAGGACGCCCGTCACAATAAGGAGCAACCGGTTCACCAGGTTGCTCCACAGCAGTAGCGACACCAGCGTCGAGATGATGATCAGCACGCCGCCCATGGTTGGGGTGCCCGTTTTGCCTTTGTGCAGCTCGTGGAGATCCGCGACATAGTCTTTCTTGATGTGCTGCCCGATTTTCAGGATGCGCAGCCAGTAGATCATGCGCGGCCCAACGAGCAAACAAAAGAAGAACCCCGTCAGCGCGGCCGCACCCGACCGGACGGTGTGATAGCTGAACACGTTCAACTGGTCGATGAAGGGCGTCAGCAACAACGCCACGTAATAGAGCATGCTGTTTCCTTACTTACTGTGCGTACAGTTCGCGGAGCGCGGAGATTACGCGCTCCATTTCCATTCCTCTCGAGCCTTTCACGAGCAACAGACCGCCCGGGACGGCAAAACGCCGCACGGCGGCCGCGATTTCTTTGGGATCGTCGATCACTTCGGCATGGGCGACTCCGGCCGATTTGGCCGCGTCGATCGTATCACACGCGTGCGGACCTCTCGCAAACAAATGCGTGACGCCCGCCCGCGCCGCCCGTTCCCCGATTTCGCGGTGAAGCTGCCGCGCCGCTTCGCCCAACTCCAGCATCTCGCCGAGCACCGCCATTCTGGCCGGGCTGTCTTGTGCCGGCCATACCTCGAGCGCGTCCAGCGCCGCGGCCACGCTGGCCGGGTTGGCGTTGTAACTGTCGTCCAGGACGGTGAGCGGGCCGATGTCGAGGATCTTGAAACGCGACCCGCCCCGCGCCGCTTCGCGCAACGGCCCCTCGAATTCCGTCACGCCGTGACGCAACCCCACCGCCACCGCCAGCAGAACATTCGTGGCGTGCGCGGGGCAAGCCAGCGGCAGGTCCATCTCCCCCACCGGCCCTATTCTGAGGCGCGCACGGCCTGGCGATACGATCTCGCAGCTTTCGAGCGAGATGTCGCCGCGCTTCTCAGCGCGCTGTTTCCCGAAGAAAATCTTCTCTCCGTCAAAATCCCCCGCCATTTTCACGCACCATTCGTCGTCCGCGTTGACGTAAAAGATGCCGCCCCGCCCAAGCCCGCGCACAATCTCGCCCTTCGCCTTCGCCACGTTCTCCACCGACCCAAAGCCTTCAAGATGGGCCGGGGCGACCATCGTCACGGCGGCTTCCGTCGGCTGCGCAAGCTCGCACAGCCGCGCGATCTCGCCTGCGTGGTTGGCGCCCATTTCGATCACGGCGAACCCCGTCGACTCGTCGATCTTCAGCAGCGTCAGCGGGCATCCGATCTCGTTGTTGAAGTTGCCCTCGGTTTTGAGCACGTTGTAGCGCGTGCCCAGAACCGCCGCGATCATGTCTTTGCTCGTGGTCTTGCCGCACGAACCGGTCAGCGCCAGCACGGGAATGTCAGACTGCGACCGATGATGGGCCGCGAACTGCTGCAGCGCGCGCAGGACGTCCTCGACCACGATGCACGGCCCGCTGGAATTCGGTTGCCGCGCTACGGCGCCGCACGCGCCCCGTGCGAATGCGGCCGCCAGAAACTTGTTGCCGTCGAACCGCTCGCCGCTGAACGCGAAGAACACCTCGCCCGGCTGGATCGTCCGGGTGTCGGTCGACACGCGTGAGAACGTGGTCGAGCCGGCGGCGACCGGCGTTGCGCCGACGACCTGCGCCAACTGCGCCAACGTGTACGTTGTCTTGCTCATTCAGGCAGCCTCGCGAGCGCGGCACGCGCCTCCTCGCGGTCGTCGAAATGAATTTTTACGGTGCCGAGTATTTGGTAATCTTCATGGCCTTTTCCGGCGATCATGACGAGATCGCCTGGCCGTGCCATCTCGACGGCCTTCGCGATGGCTTGACGCCGATCAGGCATGACGCAATAATCCACGCCTTCCTTTTTCCCCGCCCCTTCAACGCCCGGAACAATCGCCGCTATGATACTATTGGCCTCTTCTGTCCTTGGGTTGTCGGACGTGACAATCGCGAAGTCGGAAAGCGCCCCGGCGACGGCCCCCATCTTCGGCCGCTTGGTCCTGTCTCTGTCGCCGCCGCATCCAAACACGACGATCACACGGGCCGGGCAGACTTCGCGCGCCGCCTCGAGCACGTTGCGAAGCCCGTCGTCGGTGTGAGCGTAATCGACCGCCACCTCGAATCCTCGGCCGGTCTCGATTCGCTCGAACCGGCCCGGGACGCTCTTCACCGTGCCGACGCCGCCCGCAACCATGTCCAGCGGCAGCCCCAACGCGCAGCACACCGCGATCACGCACAGCGCGTTCTGGACGTTGTGCCGGCCCAGCAGGTGCATCTCAACGGACGCGGCGCCCCAGGGAGTGCGCGCGGTGAATCGCGTGCCGTCAAGGCGGATATCGATGTCTTCCGCGCGGACTTCGCCGCCGGTCCCGTAGGTATGGCAGGGAACGTGCGACGCGGAAATAAAACTGCCGGCGCTGGGATCGTCGACGTTGACGACGGTGAATCGGCCGGCGCCTCGAATCTGTTCGAAGAGTTTTATTTTGGCGCGGCGGTAGCTGTCCATATCGGTGTGATAATCGAAGTGGTCTTGGGTAAGGTTGGTGAACGCGGCCACGTTGAAATCGATGCCGGCGATCCGGTCCTGATCGATGGCATGCGAACTGGCTTCCATCACGACGTACGAACATCCCGCCTCATCGGCTTTGCCGAACATCTCGGCCAGGTCTTCGCCGAACGGCGTCGTGTGCGGCGCGGGTAGTGTCTGATGTCCGATCCGATACCCGAGCGTGCCGAGTGCGGCGGTGGGAAATCCGCACGACTCCAACACCCGGTGGATCATTACGACACTGCTGGATTTGCCGTTGGTGCCCGTCACGCCGATCACGATCATCCGCTGCGACGGGTTGCCGCGAAGCGCGTGCGCGAGCAGGCCCAGCGCCTTCCGCGGGCTGGCCGTATAGAGGTACGGCACGCCGCAGAGGGCGTCGAGGCCGGGTCGCGATCCGATAATGGCGACGGCGCCGAGTTCTATAGCTTTAGCGACGTAATCGTGGCCGTCGGAACGGACGCCGGGCGCCGCCACAAAAATACTTCCCGCCACTGCGCGGCGGGAATCTTCAGTCACGCCGGAAACGGCCGTATCGGGAAGCCCGCCCGCGCTACAACCGATCAGGGCTGGCAGGTCTGACAGTTTCATTCGGCTTGTCTTTCATCCTGGATAGGGCAGTCAGAATTCAGGAGTCAGAATTCAGAACGTTGAAAACACAAAAAGTGTGCTTCAATACTTCCAGAGACGTCATAAACTCTTGCCATTCTGACTCCTGACTCCTGTCTCCTGAATTCCTTTTGCCTTTTCCAGGTTCATCGGCTGGCTCGCAAAAACCAGCCGGCACAACGTCACATCGCGCAACGGCGTGCCCGCCGCGGGGTCCTGGGCGACAACGCGCCCCGCGCCCTGCACGTCCCAACGCAGGCCAAACAAGTCTATATACTCCTTTACCTGGCGTTTTGTCATCCCCGCCAAATCGCGCAATTTCGGGCCGTCGGAACTTTCCGCCGGATCGACCGACACGAGCGCGAGGTCGTCCAGCAGGTCATCCGGCACGCTTGCAGGCGCAGTGGAGGCAACAAGGCCTTCCAACTCGTCTTGCGCGTCGAACGCGTCCGCATCTTCCAACGCCCGTTCGGCCTCCACATACTCGGCGACCGGGTCAAGCGGGCATTTCATCCGGATTAATGCGTCCCGCACGACGTTTTGGAAGATCGGCCCGCAGATGTAACCACCAAAATGCAGTTCGATCTGAGGCTCCTGCACAACGATCACACCGGCCAGTTTGGGGTTCCCGACCGGCGCAAAACCAGCAAAAATCGCCGTGTATTTGTCCGCGTAGTAACCGCCGCCGTCCGGTTTGGCGATCTGGGCCGTGCCCGTTTTGCCACCCACCCGGTATTCCGGGATGTTGGCTTTTGCGCCGGTGCCGTGCGTGACGACAAGATGGCACAGTTCCCGCATGGTTGCGGCGGTTTTTTCCGAGATAACCCTGGCGGACTCCGCGCCCTGATGCTGGTACGTCACGACACCGTCGCGATCCACAATCCGCTCCACGACGTACGGCTCGACCAGCAGGCCCCCGTTGGCGATCACGCAAAACGCACGCGCCAGTTGCGGCATTGTCACCGCCACTTCCTGACCGATCGGCAGCGCGCCCATCGTCAGCCGCGACCAGTCCGCCCGCGGGCGCAGTATGCCCCTGCTCTCCGCCATAAACGCCTTTTCGCACGCCTTCGAGCCGAAACCAAACCGGCGCATCCACTGCTCCATCCCTTCGGGCCCGAGCAGCGCCGCAATTTTGATGGTGGCGATGTTGCTGGATTCCGCAAAGCAGGTCGTGAGCGGCTCGACACCCAGCTTGTGGTAGTCGCGGATAAGGTGGCCGTACGGGTTGAACGCGCCGTTCTCACAGTCGATCCGCATGCCCGTATGGACGAGCCCCCGCTCGAGCGCACCCGAGAACGTCACGATCTTGAACGACGATCCCGGCTCGAACACGTCCACGAGCGCCCGGTTCTTGTACAGTTCCGGCGGCACGTCCCAGAACTGGTTGGGATTAAACGCCGGCCGGCACGCCAGCGCCACGATCGCCCCCGTCTTCGGGTCCATGATCATACCCATGCCGCGTGGCGCCTTGGTTTCGGCCATCGCGTTATCCAGCGCCTGTTCGAGCGACCGTTGGGTCGACTTATCGAGTGTAAGGTAAACCGACTCGCCGCCTTCTTCCTCGACATATTCGAGCGTGAGCGATTCGAGCACGCGGCGGTGTGCGTCGACCCGCGTCTTCCGTTTGCCCGGCACGCAGCGGAGGTTCTTGTCAAAGGCCATCTCGACGCCTTCGCAGCCGGCGCCCTCCCGGTTCACGAAACCCAGGACGTGCGCCGCCAGGTCACCTTCCGGATAAAACCGCACGAGCTCGTCTTTCAGGCTCAGCCCGCGCGACAGCGCCGGGTCCAAGCTGTCGTACAAGGCGACTTCAGCATCCGTCAGCCACCGTTTCACCCACACAAACTTTTTGATCTCGCCTTTTGCGTCCCGGGGCTGGAACCGCTCGGCAAGCTCGTTCTCGGGCACGTTGAACGTGGCGCTCAGCAGCAACGCCGTCGTCTGTGGGTCGGAAATCTCGCGCGGGTCAGCCCAGATCGAACTCGAAACCCGGTCTTTGGCCAGCAGCTCGCCTTCCCTGTCGCGGATTTCACCGCGAGGCACGCGTAGCTCGACCTCGCCAATGTGGGCCATCTCTTCCTGGGTGAGGCGGCTGTCCGGGCTGGTGTGAACGCGCACGAGACCAAACGCCACGTACCCGAACCCTACCAGGAAAGCGAAAAATAGGACCCGCAGCCGGCCGCAATGGCTTCGCGAAGGCGGGCCATCGGGCCCGTCGACTCCCCCTCCTTGGAATTGTTGGAAGACCATGATGAATCCTCTGAGCGTTCGGGGGCTGCCGGTTGCACGGCCCCGTCGGCAATTTCAAACGGCCGTGCCGCCGGGCCCCAGGACTGCTCGCCCTCGACATAGTAAAGCGTCTTAATCTGGTTGGGCTGCGGCGGAACCAGCCCGAGGTCCGGTGCTTCAATTTCGATTCGGTCGAGCGTCTCGAGCGTGGCAATCTTCACGTTGTAGGCGTCGTATTCCTCTTGCAGCCGTTTCAACTCGGCGTTAACCGCCCCCAGCTCGATGTCGCGCTTGAGCATGGCTGTGTTAAGCCGCGCCTCGAGGGAAAAAACCAGGAACGGTATCGCCAGCACAAACAGCCACCGCAGCGATGAAAGCGGGATCACGCTCGGGCGGGTTGTGCGGCCTCGTCCTGTCATCCTGCCGCCCCTCCCTGCTCCAGCTTTTCCCCCGCACGGAGCAACGCGCTCTTGGATCTCGGATTCCGGGCTATCTCGGCCGCGCCCGGCTTGACCGGTTTGGCAGTCAGGATTCTGACGCGCGGAGGCCGGACCGACCTCACCCGGCCGTCGGGATACAGGTCGCGCCGCGGGCGTGACGCATCGCGCAGGACGTTCTTGATGATTCTGTCTTCGCCGGAGTGGAACGCGATCGCCACGAGCCGCCCACCGGGCCGCAACACATCGATGGCTTCTTCCAGTCCCTTCTGCAGCCACCGCAGCTCGTCGTTCACAGCGATCCGCACCGCCTGGAACACCGTGCGCACCTCGTCGGGCTGGCCGCTCACAAAATCCAGCGCCTCGCAAACGGCCCCCGCCAAGTCGCCCGTGGTATCCATGGCGCCACGATCCCGCCGCCGCACGATCGCCGCCGCGATCCGCCGCGCAGGCCTCACGTCGCCGTATTCTTTCAGCACGCGCGCCAACTCGACCTCCCCCACTCTCGCCAGGAACTCGCCCGCCGTCGCCCCCGACGACGCGTCGAGGCGCATGTCCAGCGGGCCTTCCTGCTGAAAGGTAAATCCCCGCCGCGCGTCTTCGAGTTGCATACTTGAAAACCCCGCGTCAATCAGTACGCCGTCCACCTCATTTACACCGAGTCCTGCCAGCACCGCCTTCAATTCGCCGTAGTTGCCGTGAACGACAACTGCGTTTGGATATCCCGCCAACCGCTCCCGCGCTACCTCGACGCTCGCCGGATCCCGGTCGAGCGCAATCAGCCGGCCCGTGGTGAGCCGGGATGCAATCAGTGTGGAGTGGCCCGCCAGGCCCGCCGTGCAGTCTACGTAGACACCGTCGCCCTTAATCCCGAGCCAATCGAGCGCCGCCTCCGCCAACACCGGAATGTGCGACACGTCACACGCCTAAGCGAAAAACGGGGACTAGCGAAAAACGGGGACTGCCACCCTTTTTCGGCAGTTTGAAAAAGGGTGGCTGTCCCCGCTTTTCGCGGAAAAAGCGTGCCTGTCCCGGCTTTTCGCGGAAAAAGGGTGGCTGTCCCCGCTTTTCGCGTGCCTTTTCACGGCAGTTTGAAAAAAGCGTGCCTGTCCCCGCTTTTCCGGATGCCATTAGCATGATTCACCACACTAAGCCGCGGCTTTAAACCCGTCGCGCGCCTGGGCGATCGTGTCGTAGATGCTGAACATGCCGGTCACGCTCGCCATATGGAAGGTCCGTTTGACCACCAGATTCAGCCCGGCCAACTTGAGGTCGCCGCCGCCCGCGATCAACTGCCTGCGCCGTTCGAGCAACACGCCCACAGCCATGTAGCTCACGTACCGGACGTTGCTGAGGTCCACAACGACGTTGCAGCGTTTGTCCTTCAGGCAGTTCAGCAAACCGACCCGGAGCGTGTTTACCCCCTCCTGATCGATTTCGCCGGCCAGACGGACAACCGTCACCGGCCCTTCTTCTTTCCTCGTCAGCTCCATCATAAATGCCCGCCTTTCTCGCTTCCGCTTCGCGGTTGCCGCGTCAGGCACGCTTGCCCGCACGCGGCACGGTCAGACCGCCGGTTGCGCAGCGCCACCAGACGCCGCGGCTCCCAGTTCCGTCGCCTTTTTCCCATACTGCGGCCACATCTGCCTGCAAAACGCGTCCCACGCGTCTTTCGACCAAACCTCGAGCCGATTCTGCACCCCCACCAGCACCACGTCCCGCTCAAGCCCCAACAGTTCCCTCAAAGCCGGCGGGATCACCATACGCCCCTGACGGTCCACCTTCGTCTCGTGAGTGAACCCGTATCCAAAACTGAAAAACTGGTGCGTAGATTGATCCATCGATTCATACGCCGCCTGGTTCCGCTCAACAACCTGCCCCCACTGATCCCGCGCATACAAATATAGGTTGTTGTTCAACCCCGGCGTGATAAACCACGTGATGTGGTCAAGGCTATCCATGATGTCACGAAAACGGCGCGGTACAGTGATTCGGCCCGCCTCATCAAGCACCGTCGCATGTGCACCAAAATAAGCGCCGTCAGCCATTTTCTTACCAAGCTCCACCAGTTAGCAACCAAATCCTACCACCTCCGCCCACCCTTGTCAACAAAAATCTTTCACTTCTCCTGTCCTCCCAAGGACTTACAGAGAAAAAGCGAGGCACAAGATATAGGGGGGTGCGCATGGGTCGCCACAAGATATTGCGTGTATTTCTTAATTTTGCGGAATTGAGCGATTTTGGCGGGGGTGAATACCACAGACAACAGTTTTAACTAACAATCGGGACACCATAGGTGGGCAAAGGGAGTGATAATTGGGAGGAGCGGACTAGGTGTGCATCCGCACACGGCACGGACAATCTGGACGCACACGCTGAACAATCGGCGCAAGGACCTACTTGATTTCCAACTCGACTTCCGCGGGAGAATCGGGCGTGGCGACGACAACCGGGCTCACGGCGATGCGGGCGTTCATCATGCTGGCGGCTTCAAAGGGGGCGTCGGCGGGCACGGCGACGGCGCCGACGATGTACTCGCCCGGGTTCAGTTGCGTAAACGAGAACGGGCCATCCTCCGCCACGTCGCGCATGGCCACGACCTGTTCCCCTAGCGCTTCCATCGCGGCCAACGTCCATTCCGACAAAAAAGCGTCGCCCGGAAAAACCATCACAAACGCTTTCTCCCCCTGGCGGATGCCGCTGACAAGGCCCTGAATCGCGCCTACCGCCAGGTTAAAGTCAACACGCGTCGCCCGGTTCGCAACGACTTGCACGGGCACTGCCCGGATCACCCGGCCCAGGTCAGCTTCGGCAACATACTCCCCTTCCGGTATCTGATCGATCCGGTACCAGCCCTGGCTATCGACGGTGGCCACATAGCTCTCGGCACTTTCCGCATTGGCCGGCCTCACGGCCACGTTGGCGTACTGCATCGGCGCCCCATTGCTTATCACATAGCCCTCAACCGATCCCGTGGCTTCGTCGCTTCTGGACAAGTTGAAATCAACGGTCACGACCTCGCCGCCGACCACTTCGGCGCTTTGCGTCATTCGTTGCCCGCTGAAACCTTCCTGGGGTTCGACCATCACCCGGACCGTCCCCGGCAATATGCCCCGCACAACGTAGAAACCGTCCGGCCCTGTAATGCCCCCCGCGGTACCCGGATACGTCTCGTGTTTGACGTATACCTGCTGGCCCGCAACGGGTTCCCCGCCCGCCAGCACCGTTCCTTCGATCTCGCCAAAACCCGTCATGTCCACCACCAGATGCGCCGTCGTCGTCCGCCCCGCCTCAATAGTCACCTCCGTCGTCGCAATCGGTCTCTCAACAGCCGCCGAGGTACGCACCTCCAACGTGTACATGCCCGGGTGCAGCATCGGGTATACGAAAACGTTTGAACCGCCCAACGGCTTGTTGATGCTGCGCCCGTCGTTAATCGGCAGGTTATGCCTCGGAATCACGGCATCCACCGAGTCGGGAACCGCCGATATAACCGACCGTTCCAGAGGCCGGCCCTCCTGATCAACCACGTCGCCCTCCAGACGGCCCGACCGGATAACGCGCAGCACGATGTTGCGGTTTTGCTCTCTGGTGTTGAATGGGCCCGCCTTCGCGCTGTATCCGTCCCCCGCTAACGCCTGAACATACACCGACCCGGGAACTTCCTGAACATCGATACAGAAACGGAATCGGCCCGCGTCATCGGCAAGCGCGGTAGCAACTTCCCACCCTTGCCGGTATCCAACAGCGTAAACCGACGCCCCCGCAACCGGACTGCCTGACTCGTCAACCACCAGCCCGCCAAATGCAAACGCCGGCAGATGGATATCGTAATGGTCATTCACTTCCCCCGCCTTGAGCGTCACCGTCCCCTTGTACCGCTTGACGGCGCCTGTCGGGCTGTCGCAGGCCCGCACAGTCAGCTCCCCGCTCGGGAGGCCCAACAGCTCGTACGCCCCCCCGGACCCCGTATCGCAATACCGAGCCGGACCGTCCTCAAGCCCTGCCCAGACGGCGCTGCCCTCAGACGCCGGCAAACCGGTTTCGTCGTCAATCACTTTCCCCCGCAGCTCCCCGCCCGTCGACATCTTCAACTCGAGCCCCGACACCGGCTGCGTCCCCACCGCCAACGTCAACGGTTCGACCAGCGTCAGCGGCGACGTCTGCAACTGCTTCGGCTCGACCGAGAGCCGGTAGGTTCCCGGCTCGCAACCCGTAATCCGAAACGCGCCCCCACTGTCCGCCAACCCCTCAAAATATCTGTACGCATACCTGTCCGAGTCACCCAGCCTCTCGAACCCCGTTACCTTAACGTCCGGAACAGGCTGCCCCGTCTCCATGTTGATCACCCGGCCCGAAACCGACAGGCCCGCGTCCAACTGCAGCACGACATCCGTTCCCCCTACTGTTACCCACGGACTGAGATACGGCCTATACCCGTCCGCACTGACGCTCAGCCGGCACAAGCCTGGCGGCACGTGCCCAAACAAAAACTTCCCGTCCGGCCCGCTGAACTCGCAAGGAATCGTCTCGTTCCGGCCCTTGACAAGCCTCAAGTCATCCATTCGAACCTCAGCACCGCTTACAGACTTTCCATTACTGCCACGCACTACACCGCCAACCACCAAGTCCGGGTGAAGCATAAGGTCCCGCCGGATCTCACGCTCCAGGTGTATCAAGTCAACACCCGACTGCGTAAAAAGACCGCCCTTGCTCGCATACACGGTCAGCGTGGCACGGCCCTCGGACAAACGGATGTTGTCGATCTCATAACGGCCGGCCACGTCGGCGGTGGTTGACTGCCTCATCGGCTCTACCGGTTTCGCGCGAAGCCACAGACCCTTCCCGGTCATGTGCTCATACCATCGCACCGCCGACTCGTTGTCAATCCACACCTCCGCGCCCCCCGCCGGCGTCCCATCCTCATACCGCACCGTTCCCGTCATCACGCCATAGATTTCAGGATAAACAGGCTGTGACGCCGCCACTTCCGGTGTGCCACCGTCAACCAACTCCGCGGGCGTTACATTTGCTTTCGGCTGAGCCGCAGCTACGGGCGCTGAATCCACCACCGCCATCGTACTCTTGCCCGTAATGTCCTGCGTCGAGTAAGGCTGAAAATACCCATCAAACAGGAAATACCCCAAAACCGCCAGAAGCACCACGGCAGCCAACCCGGCCGATACTTTTGCCGCGCCCGCGCCCGTCGCCACGCCCGCCGCGGTCCCTGCGGCTGTTGCGGCCCCTGCCGACGCTTTCCAGATGACCGGCGCCGCGCACACCGCCGCCATGATCCTGCCGGCGCGCCGCGCATCCGCCTTGAGCTCGCCCAACTCGCCCCCCAGCACGTCCGTCAGGCGGCAGCCCAATTCTTCGCGGGCACGCTGCAGCCGTTTCTCGGCCGCACTCGTGTTGATTTCAAGGAGCGAGGCAATCTCCCGCGCCTTCTTTTTCATGAAATAATGAAGAACGATGATTTCCTGCGCGTCCGGCTCCAGTTTCTCTATCTGGTCCCACAGCAGCCGGTGTAACTCTTCCCGCACCGGATCCGGCACGGCCGTCTGCGCAACCACGAGGCCCTTCGACCCCTCCGCCTCCCGAAGCCGCTTTCTCAGCACATCTACGCTGACGTTCCGGGCCACGCTCACCAGCCACGAGCCTACATGCCTCCGGTGAGCCAACTGGTCAAGCTGCTGATAGAACCGGATAAACGTCTCCTGCGCGACGTCCTCCGCATCGGCCGTATTGCGCAACCGCGCATACGCCACCCCATGAACCACGCCCCCGTAACGGTCCACCAGCACCCGAAATGCCGAAAGGTTCCCCCCAAGCACCCGCCGAACTACCATCCGGTCCGATTGCAGCACCCCAAACATGGCCATGTCCTCCTCTGCAGTATATTCGTTCGCAAACGAAAAATCCTGACCCGGGTGCATGAAGGGGCGTGCGAAGAAGCCACATGGCAAGAGCATTGAGCCACAGTAGCTATGGCTCCACTTTAGCGCGGCACGTGGCAATCCGACAGGGGTTTTTGTCAGGTCCACCCATTCTCGGAGGGGCTGTTGGCGAATTCCTATGCGGAGCAGACAGGGAGAGCGGCATGGTCATGTAACCTTCCGGGTAAATGGGTAAACGGGGGTAAATGGGTAAACCGGGTAAACGGTGGACGAGGCCCATGCGTACCAGGTCCTGTGCTACGTCGAACTCAACCCCGTGCGCGCCGGAATGGCGAAGCACGCATCGGATTATGCCTGGTCGAGCGCGCCGCTCCACTGCGATGCCGCCGCACTGGACGGTTCACGAGCCGATCCGGGCGACGCGATTCTCGACTTGACCGCCTGGCGCGTCCAAATGCCGCCCCGCCAGTGGCGCGCAACGCTCAAGGAAGTCGCCCGCGACAAAGCGGCGCTCGAGCGTATTCGGCGCAACACCTATATCGGCCGCCCTCTGGGTGCCGGTAGTGTCCTCAGCAAAACAGCACCTCTCATCGGCCGCCAAAAAGGCTGGTGCAAGAAAAAGGTGGAGGAAAACAACGCAACAAGGGAAAATAAACACTGTCCTCGTTTACGTGCAGGGATGGAAACGACTTGAAACCCAATGAGTAGATCTGCCCGAATTCGCGCGAACAGCGCGCTTCCATATGGGAAATCTCGGAGCAGCACAACGCAACTACTTGGAATAGTGTCTTCTTGCTGCCTTGTTAACGTGTCAAGGATTTCACGGCGAAGTGATTCCGGGTAAAGAGAATCCGTATAGGGAATCAGGGCTTGCGCACTCCTGTTAAACACGTCTAGGGAAGCAAGACCCACCCAAGGAGGAAGACATTATGGGGACGTTGCGTCTGAGTTTGATCTTATTGGCGGTCATCGGATTGTCTGCCTTCTTGACGGGATGTCCGCCGCCGGGACAACAAGGTTCCCTGTCAGTGACTATTCAGCCCCCGGCCACAATCGATGCCGGTGCGCAATGGCGCGTTGATGGCGGCGCGTACCAAGATAGCGGCGCAACGGTCTCCGGCCTGTCCGTCGGACCGCACGTGGTTTCGTTCAAAACGATAACGGGATGGACGGCCCCGGCCGACCAGACGGTTCAGATCGTGGACGGCCAAACCACTACGGCGACCGGCACGTACACCCTAATCGTTTCGACGGGCGCGTTAACGGTGACCCTCCAACCGGCACAGGCCATTGCAGCCGGTGGGCAGTGGCGCGTAGGCGGTGGCGCATACCGGGACAGCGGCGTTACGGTCTCCGGCCTGTCCGTCGGGCCGCACGTGGTTTCGTTCAAAGCCGTAACGGGATGGACGACCCCGGTCGATCAGACGGTTCAGATCGTGGACGGCCAAACCACTACGGCGACCGGCACCTACACCCTAGTTGTTTCGACGGGCGCGTTAACGGTGACCATTCAGCCAGCACAGGCTGTTGCCGCCGGTGGGCAATGGCGCGTGGGCGGTGGCGCATACCGGGACAGCGGCGTTACGGTCTCCGGCCTGTCCGTCGGGCCGCACGTGGTTTCGTTCAAAGCCGTGACGGGATGGACCGCTCCGGTCGACCAGACGGTTCAGATCGTGGACAGCCAAACCACTACCGCGACCGGCACCTACACCCTAATAATCGTCCCGACCGGCGCGTTAACGGTGACCCTCCAACCCGCGGAGGCCATCACAGCAGGTGTGCAATGGCGCGTTGATGGCGGCGCATACCAAGACAGCGGCGCCACGGTCTTCGGTTTGTCCGTCGGACAACACGTGGTTTCGTTCAAAGCAGTAACGGGATGGACGGCTCCGGCCGATCAAACCGTCCAAATCGCGGACAGCCAAACCACTACCGCGACCGGCACGTATATCCAGACCATCCCGACGGGCGCGCTGACGGTGACTATTCAGCCGGCGCAGGCTGTTGCCGCCGGTGGGCAATGGCGTGTTGACGGCGGCGCATACCAGAACAGCGGCGCTACGGTTTCCGGTCTCAGCGTCGGCCAGCACACCGTTTCATTCAAAGCCCTGGCGGCATGGAACACGCCCGCGGACCAAACGGTCCAGATCACGGGTGAGCAAACGACTACGGCAACGGGCACCTACACCCAGATTGTCACAACGGGCGCGCTCACGGTGACCATCCTGCCGGCGCAGGCCATCACAGCCGGCGCACAATGGCGCGTGGACGGCGGCACATATCAAAGTAGCGGCGCCACCGTTTCCGGTCTCAGCGTCGGACCACACGTTGTGTCGGCTAAACTTGTCACGGGATGGATCGCCCCGACTGACCAGACGGTCCAGATCGCGGCCGGACAAACAACGGACGCAACGGTCACGTACACGCAGGTCGCCGCAACGGGCGCGCTAACGGTGACCATCCTGCCGGCGCAGGCCATCGCAGCCGGCGCGCAATGGCGTGTGGACGCGGGAACGTATCGGAATAGCGGCGTGATGCTGTCCGGCTTGTCCGTCGGCTCCCATACCGTCTCTTTCAAGCCCATTGTGGGATGGACCGCTCCGTCCGACCAAACCATCCAGATAGCCGACGCGCAGACGACGACGGCCACCGGGACTTATGTCCAGAATCCCATGACCGGCGCGCTCACCATTACCATTCAGCCGCCGCAGGCGGTGGCCGCGGGAGCGCAATGGCGTGTGGACAATGGCATCTGGCACGCCAGCGGCGATACCGTGCCGACTCTTGCAGCCGGACCACACCTGGTGTCCTTTGAGGCCACCCCGGCTTGGATACAACCGCTCAGCCAGGAAGTCTCGGTCCTTGGAAACCAGACAACCACCGGGACCGGGACCTATACGCAACAACTGGATTCCAGTACCATGAAGGTCATTGCCTACAACGACCTCGGCATGCACTGTATGAATCGCGACTTCTCCGAGTTCATGATTCTTCCGCCCTATAACGTCGTGCACGCGATGGTGATCGCGCGCGCGGACGATCCAAACTTGGTTACCG
This sequence comes from Bathyarchaeia archaeon, assembly GCA_035530195.1. Classification (GTDB taxonomy): domain Bacteria; phylum Hydrogenedentota; class Hydrogenedentia; order Hydrogenedentales; family SLHB01; genus JAPLKX01. The sequence continues at coordinate 18,593 of DATKVG010000012.1, forward strand.
ACGGTATCTCAATCAGATATGAAATCCTGTCCAATACCACCTCAGTCGACAAGACCAATTTCTGGGATTTCGCCCCGGATCTGTTTGGTGTTTCCCTCGCCCCCGATGTCGGCCTCACAGGAAACAGTCTGTCGGGCGACATGGTTTCGCAAATTGCACAAGGCCGGCCCGACTGGGTCGTGACCGGCATACCGATCACGCCTCTCCTGGACGACGGAACCGAGGACCCCTATCCGCTAGCCCTGATTACCGTGTCGCTGGGCAGCACGGATGTCGTACAAACCCAGACCGTCGTGCCCGTATCCTGGGAGATTAGCTGCGAGCTGTGCCACAACACACCAGGAATCTCCCCCGCTACGGATATCCTCCGGGCACACGACCGTCTGCACTTGACCGATCTCGAGGCAAGCAAACCCGTCGCATGCGGCGCCTGCCACGCTCAACCGGAACTGGGGTTCCCGGGAGTTGCGGGCCGCCCCAGTCTTTCGCGCGCCATGCACGGCGCCCATGCATCGCGCATGGCCCAAGCCAATCTCGCGGTTGACTGCTACGCGTGCCACCCGGGCATACGGACCCAGTGCCTGCGGGATATTCACTTCGCCGCGGGGCTCGTCTGCACCGACTGCCACGGGACCATGAGCGATGTCGCAGATCCGGCCCGCGTTCCCTGGTCAACGGAACCGCGTTGCGGCAATTGCCATCCCCGATCGCCGCAACCGGGCGACTTCCAGCTCGAGCAACCTGATACCCTCTACAGAAACTCGCAGGGACACCATGGCGTGTTCTGTTATGCCTGCCATGGCAGCCCCCACGCCATTACGCCCACCGTGGTCAAAGCAGACAACATTCAGGCCATTGCGTTGCAGGGGCATGCCGGCATGATCGACACCTGCACCGTGTGCCATACCGAGCCGCCCGACGAGGCATTCCCACACAACAATAGCGGGGACGACTGACCGCAGGTGAGCGCATATCGAAGAATGCCGCGCACCAAACCGGCATTCAAAAGCGTGTGTGGTTAAACGGGGACGGCGGACGCACTTCCTCTACACGCAATACGTCAACCGCATGCACGGCTGGACCGGTCACCTCTGGCAGAACCGTTTCTACTCGTGCGCTATGGACGATGCGCATGCGTACCAGGCCCTGTGCTACGTCGAGCGTAATCCCGTCCGCGCGGGGATGGTGAAGCACGCATGGGAATACGCCTGGTCGAGCGCGCCGCTCCACTGTGATGCCGCCGCACTGGACGGTTCGCGAGCCGATCCGGGCGCCGCGCTTCTCAACTTCACCGCCTGGCGCGCCCAAATGCCGCCCCGCCAGTGGCCCGCCACGCTCAAGGAAGTCGCCCGCGACAAAGCGGCACAGGAACGCATTCGGCGCAACACCTATATCGGTCGCCCCCTCGGAACCGACAGTTTCCTCAGCAAAGTCGAACATCCCATCGGCCGCCGCGTCCGACCACTGCCCATCGGCCGCCAAAAAGGCTGGCGGAAGAAAAAGATAAAGGAAAACAAAGCGCCAAGAGGAAAATAAACGGTGACTGTGGAGCTGGTGAAAAAGTCCCAAACCAGCCTTTATGTCATTGAGCTTCGAGATGGGCATGTTGGCAACACACGACTTATACACGAACAGAAGTGCAGTATTGTTGCCGCATCGACTTTTTCACCAGTTCCGCTGTCCCCTATTTATGCGTCCAAACCTGCGACTTGACCCGTTATTCCGCCACAACTTACGAATGTAGCCCCCGCCACACTCCCTACGCACACCCAGACGCGATCCACCCTCAAAACCCACATTTCCGCCCCTTCCACCCCGTTTTCTTCTCTGTCTCTCTGTTTTCCCCGGACTACCCCCTGCTCGAGAGGTCACCACAACGCAGCCTGGCTTACTCGCGGCGTGTATCAAAACATTTGTCCGAATTTCCAACGGAATACGTTTATGATGGTGTAACCGGTTGGAGGACGGCAGATGCTGGAAGGCCTGATTTCGGACCAGTGGGTTGTGCGGCGAGTGCTTCGCGGCCACACGGATTCGTTCCGCATACTCGTGGACCGATACGGGGGGATGCTTTACGGGCTTGCCTACGCGCATTTGGGCAATGCGCCGGATGCCGAGGATGTGGTGCAGGAGACGTTTGTCCGGCTTTGGCAGTGGCTGGACCGGGTTGCGGTGGAATCGACGCTTGGCCCGTGGCTGGTGCGGGTGGCGAAAAACCTGGTGGTGGACGTCGCGCGGCATCGGGCGAGGGAAAAGGCTGCGACAACCGGGTCCAACGGCCTTGAGGGGAGCGTGGAACCGGATTTTGCACGGCGCGAAATGCACGCCGCCATATGGAACGAACTTTCCCGCCTCAACGCCGAAAACCGGGAGATATTGGTCTTGTCGTATTTTCAGGGACGGCGGGCTAAGGACATCGCGCGATTGCTGGATATTTCGGCGGAGGCGGCCACCAAACGTCTGCAGCGCGCGCGCGCCGAAATGGGCCGGCGCCTGCTCGCTTCGGCTGGCGGCGACATCATCGGCCGCGAACCCAGTCGTGAGCGCGCCAACCGCATCATGGCGGCGATCGCGGCCGCTTCTTCCCCCTGGAAGGCAGGGGTGGCTGTTTCAACAGCGGGGGCGGTGGTCGTGGGTGCGACAGCCACCAAACTCATTGGCGGGGCGGCCGTCTTGCTGGCGGCCGCAGTGGCATCTTACTATCTTTTCGCGCCGCGCCCGGGGCACGTGCCGTCACCGGCGCCGGACATCACGGCTGCCAGTGAATTCACCGTGCGTGATACTGAGATTCCGGCGGCCGGCACTTTGCCGCAGGCGCATCAAGTGAAAAGCGGCGAGAGCGCCACCGCGCCCGCCGAGCCTGCAACCGACTCGAGTGAAGATGCTTCCGAACTGGTTCCTGATTTTTACGCGGTTGTGCATGGCGTTGTGGTGGACACAATGGGCCGGCCGGTGCCGGGCGCACAAGTGTCGTTGAGCAATGAACACGAGCTTAAACTCGACGCACTGTACTACAAGTGGGACAACCCTAAGCCGGGTGTGACTCTCACAACGGGCTCCGATCACAGGGGCTACTTCTGCTTCGATGCCGTGCCGAGCAAGCTTGAGAAGGAAGCGTGTCGTGCCCGGGTATGGGCGCTGAAACCGGGCCTTTTCGGCGAAGAAGACGTGCGGCTGAACCTCCACCTGCGCGAACAGTATGTCGAGGTGGTGATGCGGCCGGCCGAACCGCTTGGCGGTGTCGTGGTGGACGAGGAAGGCGCGCCGGTACGGGACGCGTTCGTCACCGCGAAGGCGAGGTCGGAGACAACCATCGTAACCGACAGGTCGGGCCACTTCCTGTTCGAACACCTGGAACCCGGGTTTTACGAGGTGCTGGCTCTTGGCACGGGTAACCAGTTCTCCCGCGGCGGGCCTTTTGAGACCGGTACCATGGACGTCGTAATACGGTTGAGCCGGGGTTGCGCCATTATGGGCCGGGTGATTGGGCCTGACGGCGCGGGAGTCGGGGGTTTTAGGCTCGTCGTGTCGCAACCTTTGCCGGGTGTAAGGCCGTTCCTGGCCGATGTCGAGCCGGGCGGCAGGTTTTATATAGGCGGACTGACGGCGGGCGAATACGACCTTACGATCCGGCGCGACCGCAAGGATGCGTCGCCGTATGTGCTTCGCGAGCCCGTGCGCGTCCAGGTGCAAAACGAGGTGACGAATCTTGACGTGCACGTCGTGCGCGGCGCCCGCATCGCGGGGCGCGTGACTGAGGCTGCAACGGGCGGCGGTATCGCCCAGGCTACCGTGAAGGCGGAACAGGCGGGAAGTTTCGCTTCCACCACGACCCAGGCCAACGGAGAGTACGTGCTGGACGGCGTGCCCGTGGGTGAGGTGAAAGCCGCCGCGGAAAAAGACGAGTACCTGCCGGCCGAAGTCACGCTTAATGTTGAACCGGGAGCGGTGAAGAGCGGGGTGGATTTCCAATTGAAGGAAATGTTGGCGGTGAAAGGAATCGTTCTGGATTCGGAGGGGGCGCCCGTGGCCGGCGCATCCGTGGTGGGCAGGTTTACAGTGGGCGCGGAAGAACTGTCGGCGATCTCCGGAAACGACGGCAAGTTTCGGTTGTACACTCCGGAACAATTGCCGGTGGTTTACCTGCAGGCATTCGGCTATGGCGGCATGATGAGCGAATTGGCCGGGCCGGTGAGCCCATACGACCGCGAGCACGAGTTGCGGTTGCGGGAGTCCGGGCGACTGGAGGGCGAAGTGGTCGACGGGGCGGGCGAGCCAATCGAGTTCGCTTTTGTTTTCGCAACGCCTGAAAGCGGCTCATCGAACCAGCTTGGGCAGGACCTCCCGCAGTCCCTCGCTAGCGATCGGGTGCCCACGGATATCTACATCCGTGCCGATAGCCACGGCACATTCCTCTCGCCGCCGATGCTGCCGGGGAACTACACCATCGAGATCCTGACCTCGCGCTACGAACTCGGGGAGGCTGAGGCGGTCGTGCAGGAAGGCAAGACGACCCACGCCCGGCTGGTCGTCGACACCTCGCGGTTTGGCGCGATCGAGGGTTTCATCACCTCGCACGGAAAGCCGGTGCCAAGGGCTGGGGTAAAACCGGCTATTGACAAGGGCCGGGGAATTGTGGAATCGACTACCAGCGGTCCCGACGGGTATTACCGATTGCCGCTCGTGCTGGCCGGGCAGGGATACGTCGAGGTACACAGGACGGATGGCCTTACCTGGAGCGTCATCAAAGAGCCCGTCGAAGTGACCGCAGGCCAGACGACCCCACTGGACATCGACATCGGCCGCACAGGCGCCGGCAGCCTGGCAGGCCAGGTTCTGATTGACGGTCAGCCGCAGGTCCACATGAAGGTGTGCCTGTCTTCGGCAGGAGCGGAGAACGAGGAAGCAGCCGATGAAGAGCGAACCGGTCCTGATGGAACCTTCTTTTTCGACGAACTCGCGGAAGGCTCCTACAAGGTGGCCGTAAAGGTGCACTGTCTGAATCCGCCGTACATCATGCAGTCGCCGGAATTTTATTGGCAGACGATGGCCGTCGAAGTGCGGGCCGGCGAAACGGCACGGGCCGATTTTGATTTGGCAGGCAGCGTTGTCTCCGGTGAGGTCAGGGGAATCGGCCAGGGCGAGCGGGCGTACGTGGCGCTCGCGGGCGCATCGTGGGCCCCGGGCACCATCACTCTCGAGTCTCTCGACAGGCTCCTGTCCTATGGCATCGTGCGTTCGGAAACACTCACACAGGACGGGCCTTTCCTTTTCGAGCGTCTGCTGCCGGGCAACTACGTAATTGCGGCGGTTGTCGTGGGCGCGGGACAGGACATGACCACGCCCGCCGTGATGGCCGGCGTGGAAGCCAACCGATTCGACTACCGCGACCTCCCGCTCGAGCCCGGACAGTCTGCTGCCGTGGATTTGGAAGTCCGCAACTGAGGCGGCTGAGACATTGACATGTGGAAGTAAATAGGGAGTAAATATAGGTAAATAGGAACTGTCACGAATGGCTCTGGCTTCAACAAATAAGGCAGATATCAAATAAACGGTTACTGTGGAGCTGGTGAAAAAGTCCCCAATCAGCCCTTTATGTCGGCAAGCTTCGAAATGGGCATGTTGGAAACACACGACTTACAGAGGGACGGAATGGGTGTATCGTCGTCGGCATCGGCTTTTTCACCAGCTCCACTGTCCCCAATTATACAAGACCCTTGGAGTGTACAGGAGACATACGGTTGTTCTTGTCGTGCTGGCAAACCCTATAAGATGTGGGGAGTT
>DATKVG010000013.1:0-5556 GCA_035530195.1 Bathyarchaeia archaeon
CTTTGCAGAGCAGGCGGGTGACGTCGAGCCGGTATGGCGGCCAGGGGCGGACACCGGCGTGACGCCCGTTGATCTCGATATCGAGGATGCTGCCGACGCGGCCGGCATCGAGGATAACGCGCTTGCCTTTGGCGACGTCCGGCAGGTTCAGGTCGGCGTAGTAGGCGCCCGTGCCCGAGAACCAGGGGAACCCCTGTTTTTCCCATGGGCCGGTTTTGATCCCGCGGACGGGCATCAGGCAGGGGACGTTCGTTGACAGGTCGATCTGGAAATCGCCCGCCAGCCATGCATACTCGCCCAGCGGCGGCTGCGGGAACCACCCGTTGTTCTTGATGACGATCTCGAGAGAGTGTGTGCCGGTGCCGCAGCGGCCTTTGAGGTCGAGCACCCGGAAGTACGGGTCGATCTCCCACGGCAGCTCGATGGTCAGCGGCTCGCCGTTCAGGTAAACAACCGCGTCGGTTTCTTCTTTCATGATGGGCCGCGCGTTCGGCGGGACGCCATCCGCTTCGCGCGGCACGCCATCGAGGATGACGCGCATGTTTGCCAGCAGTTCCGGTACCATGAATTGAGTCGTGTACCGAAGCTCGGAGACGTGCTGCTTGTTCTTCACCGCAAAGGCCCACTGGTTAAGCGCCAGGAAGTTTCCGTTTTCGGGGCTGAAATGCCAGTGGCCCTGGCATATGGGGACGCGTTGGGCCGGCCGTGCCTCGACCAGGGGCGGCGCTTCCGCCTGTTTTGCCGGATCCACCACCAGCAGGCGCGACTCGTAAGGCGCAAACTCGAGCGGGACAACCAGCCGCCCGGCCACCGCCCGCTGGCCCGGAGCGACCTTTGTCGACCCGTCTTCGGGGTTCCAGACCTCCGCGGCGCCCGGAGTTTCCAACGAGGCTGAAGTGCGAATGGGGTTGCCGCTCGTGTTGGCGAAGAAGTAAATATGCTTGCCGCTTTTACGCCGATGCAGGTACAGGATGCCCGGCGCGTTTTCGAGCATCACTTCGGGCGCGACGGGCGCCAAGGCGGCCTCGAGTTGCGCTTCGGTTTCGTCGGGCAGGAAGCGGATGTGTTTCAGGCTGTGCAGGTCCACGCGGCGAGACTCGCCGGATCCGTTTTGGCGCAACTCAAGCACGTGGGTGTTGGGGGCGCTTATAACAAGAGCGGCCGCGGCGATTTGTTTGACCGCATCGAGCGTGTCTGCCGGCACCGCTGTAAGCCGAGGTAGAACCAGGGCATCGAATTTGATTCCGTTCACAGTAAAAGCCGTTTCGGCAATCTCCGCGGCGGCAATCGAGTTCTCATCCACGATCAGGAAGTCGCGGTGAATCTTCTGCAGCGCAAAACACAGTTGCAGGAACGGCTGCTCGATAACCGGGGCCTCCGCCTTCTCCTGCGGGACAAAATCCGCCCATACGGACGACATCGGATACAGCACGGCGATTTTGGGCGCCGCGGCAGCTATTTCGCCGGGTTCGGGTGTCAAGACGGCGGTGAGGCGCGCGGTGTAATCGGCAAAGAGCTTGTAGTAAGGCCAGAACGGGCTCTGAACGAACTCGGAGGGCGGGCTGTCTTTTTTTCTTCGACCGGCGACGGAGTAGTAGAAGGCGTGGGGGATGATGTAGTTGACGCCATTGGCGATTTGCCAGTCGGCCATCCATTTCATGTCGCGCAGCGCAAGCCGCCAACCGCTTTCGCCGAACGTTTCGGTGAGCACCCTGTTTTTCCCGGCCAGCAGCGCGGCCGACGCCACAATTTTCGGGCACAGGCCGCCGGGTTCGCCGTCGCCGATTTTGATCGTCAGGTGGTCGAGGCCCGGGATGTGAAGATGCTTGAGATGGTAGAAAAGATTCCCGACGCACCGGAACTGGTAGAACAGCGGCTCCTCGCCAAGCGCATGGCCGATAAGTTGAAGCCCCCGCGCCGAGCACCATTCCTCGATGGTCTTGAAAAAGGAATCTTCAAACAGCGCCGTGGCCGCGTCCCAGAAGTCGTAACGCACCTGGCGGCCTGTCTCGCCCGGCGCAAACAAGTCGGGCAGGCGATCCAGCAGGTCGTAGCCTTTTTTGTCGCGGAACGCGCGGGGAAGCTGGTCGCTCCACGGCAGGCGGGCGAAATCGTCGGGGTAGATATTGAACGCCGGCTCGTCCGTGAAGAATCCCTCGAGGCCGAGCTGTTTGAGGTCGCCCAGTTCTTCCTCGTGCAGGTCGTACGTCGAGAGCAGGAATGCGCGGCATGCCGATTTGTCCAGGGTGTTGAGATACGATTGGTACCAGAGGATGTCCGGCGACTCGAACTCGACAGCGCGGCCCAGCCTGTACGGCCCGTCCGGGATGGTGATTTGGGCCCCGCTGAGGCGCTGCCACGGCTGCTTACCCGCCGCGCCATAAACGGCCGCGGTATCAGCGGGCAAGACAACCTCTGACGGACCCCTTAGATCATCGACTACGAACTTGAGAAATCTCAGGCGGTTTCTCGGTTCGGCAATGACGGCGCCGCCTGCGGGGCCGCTGGGCCAGTCCCGCTCGTCGTACGCCCAGGGCATCATTTTGTTCTGGCGCGCTTTGCCGCAGCAGAACCGGATCGCCTCGAACCATTCGTCGGAAAGGTAGGGGGTGATTAGCCCGTGGCGCGCGTGCATCACGAACCCGCCCAGCCCTTTCTCTTTCATCTGGTCGATTTGCCAGTCGAGGTTTTCTTTCTCGATTTGATGATTCCAAAACCAGAACGGCGCCTGCCGAAACCGCGCTGAAGGCTCCTTAAACTCCGCGTAAAGATCCATCAATGACCCTCTTGGTTTGACCGCGTTGTCCACATCCTCTATTCAATTACAAGCACGTTGTGAATGGCGAGGCCGGATATTTCCGCCGTCAGCACGCCCTCTTTCCAACTCCAGTCCAGCCCGGTCTCATCGGGCGCCATGTAGCATCGGCCGGGTTTTTCCTTGACGGGTACGGTGACCGTGAACGGGCCGGTGTTCGGCACATCTTCGACCATATGGCGGCTCGGCGAGAGAGGCCCGGCGCTCGACCGGTTGACGAACTGAATCAGGATGCGGCCGCCTTTGCGGCGTGCGGACATCTCGATCCACCACGGCCCCTGCACGCGCGCCAGACCCGGCGTATCCAGCGCCTGAATCACATCACCGACAAATTCGCGCAGTCCCGGGTAATGGCCGGCGTGGTATGACCGGAAAACGTCGCCATGAATCGCGGCAACCCGGCCGGAACCCACGGGGCACAACGTTGCGGCGGGCGTCCCGGCACGGTTCAACACCGGCTCCTGCTGATTGAGGAGGGGCGCGAGCTCAGTCGAGTTTGTCAGTGTAACTTTTTGCCAAACGGTTCCCGCGGCCGTGCACCCGTTGCCCGCGGGCACGTAACCGCCGATCAGATCTCCCTCGACTGCTTCGACGCCCGCCAATGGGCCGTGCTGTTTGGCCACATGTGAGCCCGTCAGCAGTAGCCGCCCGCCCCCCTGCACATACGCCTCGAGCGCCTGCGAGACGGCCGGCGGGAGCCCTTCCTGCTCCGGCACGACCACCAGCGGGTACTCGCCCATGCGTGCCAGCAGGTCGTCTTCGTTCAGGATGTCGACGCTGTACCCGTTTTCGAGGAGGGCGTGCAGCGCGCCTTCCATGGGCTGGTTTGCGCGCGCGAAATTGAACAGGGGCTGATTGTTGCGGTAGTAGAACGCCTGGCTGTGGAGCAGGGCCACCTGCGGGATTGTCTGTGTTTTGTGGGAGTACGGCTGGCGTTTTCTGCAAAATGCCGCCACTTGCCCCAAGACGTCCTGATGCCAGCCGGTCAGCCGGCCCGACCGCTGCGGCTGGTCATAAATGAACGTGGCGCCGCCTTGCGCCATAACGACGGAAAGCTCCTGGCACAGATGCGGCACGGTCTTTGTCACCCACGGCAGGTTGCCGGTGCGCAGGAACGACCACGCCATCAAGTCCCAGGGTTTGTTGCGGCTCGAGATGAACCGGGCTTCGGCACACGCGCGGTCTGCCCCGAACGATGGATCGAAGTCGCCGCTGATATAATCGACAGGGGCCGTGACGGGTTCGGGCTGGCGGACGCTGTACATCCAGTTGCTGCATACCATCACGGACGGGTCTTTTGCGTGCACGGCGTTGGTGTATTTGGTGACGTGCTCGACGAATAGCGCCCGGTGGAACTCGAGCCAGTCCGCCCAGTGTTCCTCGCTGGGCTTTGTCGGAACGGTGTTGATGCCGGTGCGGCGCGTAAACTCGGTTTTGCACCGCTCGCAATAGCATGGCTGGCTCGCCCAGTTCTCTCCGTCAATCCACATCCCGTCGAGGTCGTACTTCTCGATCACCTCGAGCAACTGCGGGATCATCAATTCTTCCGTATATGGGCTGAGCGGGCAGGTGTAGTTTGGGCTGGGCTTGCCGTCCGGCCCGATGTTGGCCCAGTCCGGGTGGAGTTGGATCGCCCGCGTATCCCACACGCCGGAGTAGTGGATAGACAACGGGATGCCCATGTCGCGGGTGACGTCGCGCCAAACCCGCAGCGCGTCGTTCACGATACCCGGCGACGGCGAGCCTACTTCCGTGGGATAACCGGCCCAGCCCGGGTGGCCTTTGCAGTCATACTGGACAAAATCCGGCTTGACCTTTTCGAGTTGTACGCGGATGTGCTCGTAGGTGGTTTCGCGGCCGAGTTCGGTGTCTTTCTCATTGGGATGGAGGTCGTAATGCAAGCCGAAAAAGGCCTCGGCGTGCCAGTTGGCTGCCGGGGCATCTGCCGCCAGGGAAACACTCAAGATCAAGAGGGAGATCATGTTTTTCCTCCTTGCCGGCCGCTTCCCCCGGCTGTTGGTCAAACTTCAAGGGCGGCCAGCGCTTGTTCAAAGGCGGCGTACACTTCAGGACTGAACAATACAAACCGGACCCGTTCAAGACCAGGATTAGCCGCAACAAACCGCCCTGCGGTCCCTATGGCGATGCCAGCCGCCTCGTCGATCGGATATCCGTAAACGCCGCAACTTATCGCGGGAAAAGAGACGGTTTTGAGTTTGTGGTCGCGGGCCACCTCGAGGCTCCGCCGATGACAGCTCGCCAGCAATTCCGGCTCGCCGTGTTGGCCGCCCCGGTACACGGGCCCTACCGTATGGATCACGTACCGGGCCGGCAGCCGGCCGCCGGTCGTCAGCTTGGCATCGCCGGTTTCGCAGCCGTTCAGTTTCCGGCACTGCTCGAGTATCTCCGGCCCACCCGCGCGATGGATCGCCCCGTCAACGCCGCCGCCGCCCAGCAGCGACCTGTTGGCCGCGTTAACGATAGCGTCCACCCGCTCCTTGGTTATGTCCCCCTGCACGACTTCCATGGCGCATCCGTTGATAATTTTCTCCATAGCGGCTCCACCCTTCTATCCATGCCTGCACAGGGGCCGATTCTAACCGATTGCCAGGGAACGGGCAAGAAGCTTGACCGAGGCGCTGTGAATGCGGCCATTGGTCCAGTTGAAAGAAAGCCTTGTTCGATGGTAAAATTTAAATCCAGCGCGTACCCGTAGCTCAATTGGATAGAGTACTTGGCTA
>DATKVG010000014.1:0-59380 GCA_035530195.1 Bathyarchaeia archaeon
GTTCGTACCGGTCCCAAATGCCGTGGTACTGCATCAGCTTGTACCGGTCCGTCCGCACCCCGAGCACCGTCGGCGTCTGCGCAAAACTCCGCTCCCAGAAGTACTCGTACAGCCATGCGTCGCGCCACGGCCGCTGCTCGCCCGTCACTATGCCGTAGAAAGACGCACCCTGCACGCTGTCGGGGATGGCCACGCCCGCCGCCTCGAGGATGGTCGGCCCGTGGTCGATGTTGAGCACCATCTCGCGCCGCCGCTGCCCGCCCCGGCACAGTTCCGGGCAATGCACGATCAGCGGCACGCGGATGCTCGCCTCGTACATGCACCGCTTGTCGATCAACCCGTGCTCGCCGAACTGAAACCCGTTGTCCGACGTGAACATGAACAGCGTCGACTCGAGCAAGCCCTTCTCGCGCAACACCTCGACCAGCCGCGCCACGCTGTCGTCGACGCTCTTGAGCGTCTCGGCGTAATCGCGCGTGAACGTGTCGAAACCACAATCACCGTTGTACATCCCGTCGACACCGTGCCAACTGTTGCGCTGGGCCCCCACCCACGCCGGTTTGCCCCGGTAATTCTCGTCGGTGTTGGCCATCGACGCCGGCCGCGGCCACGTCTTGTTCGCGTAGGAGCCTTTGTGACGTTCGGCCGGCTCGAACATCGCATGCACCGCCTTGTGGCCGATGTACAGGCAGAACGGCCGCGCGTCGTCCCGCCGGATGAATTCCTCCGCGTAATCCGTGATCAGGTCCGTCACGTGCCCGTCCCGTTTCACCTTCTCGCCGTCGACGTTGAACGTCGGGTTCCGGTACACGCCCTGCCCGCGGAACGACACCCACCGGTCAAACCCCGGCCGCGGCTCATCGCTGTCCCCGCCCATGTGCCACTTGCCGATATAGCCGGTCCGGTAGCCGGCCTTCTGCAACTCCTGCGGGAACGTCGGCGTGTCGGGCGGCAGCGCCGTGTTGTTATCGAGCACCCCGTGGCGGTGCGCGTACTGCCCCGACAACGTACACGCCCGGCTCGGCGAGCACAGCGACGTCGTCACAAACGCCCGATCGAAGATCACCCCGCCGCGCGCCAGCGCATCGATGGCCGGCGTCTCGAAAAACGGGTTCTCGATGCCGAACCCGTCGTAACGGAGATCGTCGATCAGCACAAACACGATGTTGCGACCTTTAGACGCCGCTTGCGCCGAAGCTGGACGTCCCGCAGCCGCGCGTCCCACGGACGCGACACCCAGCGCCGCCGCCCCAGATGCCGCCATAAAACCCCGCCGAGAAACCTTTTCTGTGCTCTTCTTCATGGTTCCTCCTTTGCCGGGCCATTTTAACGGCTCAACAGCCGAAAACCAACCTGTGGAAAAAAGGGGACGCTGCACTAATTTTCCTTTGCAGCCAGCATGGAATGTAAGTGACGGTTGGGAAATTAGTGCAGCGTCCCCTTTTTTCTCTTGACAACCACTGTGCATATAGATTATATACAGTGTATGGAGCACGCGCCAAAGAGCCAACCGCTCGTCCTGCCGCCGATTTCCCAGGCCGCCGGAAAACCGCTCTACGAGCAGCTTATCGCCGCGGTCAAGGCGGAGATCGGTGCGGGCCGGCTTGGCCCGCACACGCCGTTGCCGTCGTTCCGCGCGTTGGCGGCGCAACTGCTGGTGAGCGTCATCACAGTGCGTCGGGCGTACGAGGAACTCGAGCGGGATGGCGTCATCTACCGGCGCCAGGGTTTGGGGACGTTTGTGTCGGAACACGGCGCGGCCCGTAGCCGCGAGATCAAAGTGCAGCGCGCCGAGGAGTTGGTGCGCGAGGCCGTGAAGGAATGCCGGGAAGCAGGTTTAAACAGCAACGAAACCGAGCGCATGGTGCGCCGAATCGTTCGGGAGGAAAAACATGGCCGTTGAAAACGCGATTGACATCAGGAACCTCGAGAAAAGATTCCCGCAGTTCAAGCTGGGCCCGCTCGATGTGACGGTGCCGCAGGGCGCCGTCTATGGCCTCATCGGCCCAAACGGCGCCGGAAAAACCACCACGATCAACCTCATCATGGGGATGGGCGAGAAAAATGCCGGGTCGATCCGCGTGTTCGGCATGGACCACCTCGACCACGAGGTCGCCGTCAAAAAACGCGTCGGTTACGTCGCGCCCGACCTGATCCTGACCGCGTGGAAAACCGTGCGCCGGCTGATCGCGTTTGTCCGGCCGTTCTACAGCGACTGGGACGACGCGTATTGCGAAGACCTGATGCGGCGGCTCGGGATCGGGTGGAACGACCGGATCGCCAGCCTGTCGTACGGCAACGCCACCAAGCTGCGCCTGATCCTCGCGCTCGCCCACCGGCCCGACCTCCTCCTGCTCGACGAACCCATGGCCGGGCTCGACGCCGTCTCCAAACAGGAGGTGTTCCAGGAGATCTTCGACGCCGTCCAGGACGAAAACCGCAGTGTCCTGATTTCGTCGCATGACCTCCACGACCTTGAACGGATCACCGACCATATCGGGTTCCTCAACCGGGGCCGGATGCTCCTCGAAGGCCCCACCGCCGACATCGTCAACCGATACCGGCTCGTTGACACCACCTCCGTCGAGACTGCCGTGGCAAACGTCCCCGGCGCCCGCGTCGTCAGCCGGGAAAACGGCCGCCTCCGCGTCCTGCTCGACGTTTCCCAATCGCCCGTCGACACACTCCCCGGCCACGGCGTCCAAATCGTCGCCGCAACGCCCGTCACACTCGAAGAACTCTTCATCATGCTCGTCAAAGAGGGGTGAGCACATGCAAAACGATCTCCGGTGGGGTGCTGCAGCCGTCCCGGCTGCAGGTCATTGTGGTGCGGCCGTCTCGGCTGCACGTGATGGGTGTCGCACGCGGTGGGGTCGCGCTCCCGCGCGACCGCAGGGAAGCAACTCCGGCTTCGGTTCCTTCGCCAGATCGTATCGACACGCCCTGCCCACTTCCCCACGGTCGAGCAGGAGCTCGACCCCACCGCGCCGCCTTGGGAGATTTCAATGAAGGCCGATGACTGCGAGATGCGCGGCCTGTGGCGGCATCTGCTGCTGGACTCGGTTTTACGGGCGTGGGTTGTACTCACAGTTGTCCTCCTGCAGCTGGCGTCGCAATTCGTCCTTTTTCTGGAGGGGAAAGAAGCGGCCGGCACCAAGGTGTTTCTTATGGCGGTTTACTTTATTTTGCTTTGGGGCGTCGTCTATGCGACCCAGCAGTGCCCGGCTTATCCACTGATAGCTTCGTTGCCTGTTTCACGGGCGACGCGCGGCCGGATTGTGTGGGCACAGTACATCCTCGTGATACCGGCGTTGTATCTGGCATCTCTTATGCCTCTGGCGCTGGTTCAGGTCGCGCTTGGACTGGCCCCGTCTTACACGAGCCTCGAGTTCCTGCTACTGGCCGGTACAATGGTACCCCCGGCGTTGATACTGCTGATGGGGAAGCGACCGCCACTGAACTTAGGGTACTTTCCGCTCATCATCTACATCCCGACCGGTTTTCTTGGCTGGTACATGTACACAAAGGCGGTCGCCGGTGACCCGTTTGCCGTTTCAATCAGGCCTTTCCTGGCGGCGGTATGCGCATTGATCGTGGCGATCTCCTACCTGCGGGCTCCGCGCCTGCTCGTAGGGACGCGGGTGCGGAAAGCCGACACACGAAAACCCCTTTGGGGGAAGGCGGAATCCGGGCCGCTGCCGTCCAGCCGCATCGACCCGTTATGGCACATGGCGCTGATTGAACCGTTGCGGTTCGCGCCGCCGGTACTCGTGATGCTCGTCCTGCTGTGGGTGTGGGGAGACAGCAAGGGCATCGTGCTGTCCATGCTGATTGGCGCCGTAACGCTGGCCGGCTGGATGCGCGGCGCCATGCTGGCGGCGGAACGGGCGCGCCTTATGCGGATGCTACCGGTGACGCCGGACCAGATGGCGCGAGCCGCCATGGCGTACGGGGTGGCGGCGGGGCTATACGCGGCCGTTGCGGGCGCTGTGGTCATGGCGACGTTACCGGAGCCTTCGCCTGTCGCATTGCTCCACACCGTGCTGGTGGCCACATGCGTGGGGGCGTTCATGCCGGTCATTCGCGTGCGGTGCAGCCACAACCCACAACTCGCTGCCGCTATCATGGGCGTCGCGGTAGGGCCAATGGTGATACTGCTCAACCCGATGTTCTTCGCGAAAATGCACCCCGGCCTGCTGCTCCTCCTCCTCATCGCCGCGCCACTCTGCGTAATCATCGCCACGCTCCTCCTGCGCGAAGTCCTCCTCTACGACACCGCATACCAGTACCGCAAGCCGCCCCTCCAGGCGATGAGCGAGGGTGGGTAAATGTTCAAAGCCACGACATTAAACGACCATATCCGCCGCGACGCGGTTCGCCGGCTTTGGCGGATGTACATCCTGTTTCTGGTTATTGGCCTGTTTGCGTCGTGTTTTTTCATGCTTCCCGTGGATTTGCAGCAAGCGGAAACGGCGCTGCGGCAGGTGTTTGGTCGGTCGCCGGCGGTGTTGTTTGGCGGGAAGTATCCGCGGGGTCTTCTACTAATCCCGATTATTATGGGAATCACGTATCCGCTTCTTGGTTTCGTGGCGAGTTCGCTGCTGGCGCAGGTGGAGAAGCCGGTATTTCGGCTGTACGCGGCGTTGCCGACGGATGCACGGCAACGGGGCCGCATGATTTGGTGGCGGCAGGCGATCGTTGCGCCGTCGTTGGTATGGGTCATGCCGATCACGCTGACGGCGCTGCTTTTGAATCTGGAACCGTGCCCATGGCGCGCGCTGATGTTCATGGCGGCGTGGCGGGCGTTTTTGGTGTCGCTGGTGCTTCCGTCGTTGCTGTTGATAGTGGGCGGATGGTCCCTGTGCGACGTCACCTCTCGGCTTGGTTTGCTGATGTGGGCGGTGACAGTCCCGGTAGCGCTGATCCACTATGCGGCGTTTCTGCGCTTCGGTCTTGCTGCGTTCGGCCCGTTTTCCTGGCTCCTGTTCCTGACGCCGATCCTGTCGCTGCTCGCGTTGTCCTACGCCCGCGCGCCACGGCTCGCCCTCGCCAATCCGATTAAAGAGCCTCTCCCGAGGTGGCCTCAGGTGCCTAATGCGCCGGAGTCGTTGGCAAACTTCATCTTCTCCGTAACGACGCGCACGGTCGGCGCGGCCTATTTACTGTTTATTGTTCTCGGTATCATCGCCAGCGTGATTGACATTCCCGCTCGCACGGACCGAATGTTCTCCTTTTTCGCCATGGACTCGATGGCGGCGGGGATACTCACGTTCACCATATTCATCACGGCTGGACGGTTCATTTCCGAACAGATGAGGCTGTTGCGCCTCCTTCCGCTCAGCCCCGGCCGGATCGCCTTAGCCGCTCTCCTCTACGCGACCGCCGCCACGGCGCTTACCATGCCGGCCATCAGCCTTGCGACGGTCATCGCGACACCCGGCCGCTCGCCCTTTATCATCGCAGGCGCCGTCTTGCTTGCGGCCGACGCGGGCTGCCTCGCGGCGGCATTGCAGGTGCGTCTGGGCCGGTGGGCGGCACAGATCAACTTGCTCTTATTCGCAGCCTTTTTCCTCATCATCATGGCGTTGAGCACGCCCATCCACGAACAGCCGGCCATCGTCAATCCTGTGCTCCTCCGCGTCGCGCTGGCCGCGTTTCTCCTGTGCCTGCTAATCGGCTTCATTGCCATCCGCCGGGCCATCCAACTCACCAGCGCCGGCGTCTACCGCGATTTCTTTCTCGAAAAATTTGCCCCCCAGTAAATCGCCCGATATTAACGGCTGCGAAGAGATACATACCGTCGTCTTAGCCTGCTTCAGCAGGCTCCTCTTTGCGCCCGTCTTTAGACGGGGCGGTCGCGGTTTAGCCTTATTAGACAGCACGCTTTAGCGCGACTTCAAAACTGCTTTAGCACAGCGCATTAAGTGCCGAATTCAGTCAGTCCCGAATGCACCAAGATAAGGGGCTGGTTTCCACCGCTAAAGCTACAAAAAGGCCCGCTGAAGCGGGCTAGTAGAAAGCGGATGGGCAAACATCACCCCATCTAAAGATGGGTGCAAAAAGGAGCCGGCTGAAGCCGGCTAAACACCGCTACTGTTGCCTGATTGGTTCCTCTTTTTGGATACCGGTCAGCAGTTATTTTCTATGCCGTGCTGCCTTGGGCCTGGCGCAATTGCCGCTTGGGCAGGCAGATTATGAACTGCGTCTGCCCGTCGGCGCGTGCGTACGAGATCGTGCCGTGATGGCTTTCGACGATGCGTTTCGAAATGCTCAACCCGAGCCCCGTCCCTTTCCCGGCCTGCTTGGTCGTCACCAGCGGCTCGAACAGCTTGTCGACAATTTCCGGGCTGACGCCCGGCCCGCTGTCCGTAACCCGGATTTCGGCCGAGGCACCAAGATCGTCGACCGTCACCGCCACGTTGCGCACGCTGCTCTCCTCGACCGCGTGCAGCGCGTTGTTCAACAGGTTGACCAGCACTTCCATCAGTTGCGTTGGCCGGCATTCGACCACCAGTTCGTCCGGCACGTCCGCCACCACCAGCGTAATTCCGTGCGACCGGAACCGGTCCTGGCACAGCACGATCGTATCCTCAATAATCGACTTCAGCCGCGCTTCCTGGAACGGGTCCTGTGAACTGTCGCGCGTGAAGTTGCGCAGCCCCTGCACGATCTTCTTGACCCGGAACACGTGCCGCATGATCGACTCGGCCAGGCGCGATGGGATGTCCGGCCCCAGTTCCGGCGTCTCGAGGACGCGCTCGAGTTGCTCCGCCGACCCGGAAATGATGTTGAGCGGGTTGTTGATCTCGTGCGCGATGCTGGCCGCCATCTCGCCCAGCGCCGACATCTTCGACGCCTCGATTAGCCTGAGCCGGTGTTCCTCGACAATTTGCTGCGCCCGCTTCCGCTCCGTGATGTCCTGCACCGTCCCGATCAGTTTCAGCGGCCGCCCGTCTCCATCCACCACCATCTCGGCATGCTCGTGCACCACACGTTCCGACCTATCCGGCAGTACAATCCGGTGCTCGAAATCGTACGGTTCCTCTCCACGGTATACCCGCCTGGCGAGTTCGACAATAGCCTGCCGGTCATCCGGATGGACCCGGTCGAAAAAAGACCGCTGCGTGCCATCGAACTGCTGCGGCTCAATCCCGAAAATCCTGTAGATCTCGTCCGACCATGTCAGCTTCTGCGTCACAAAATCCTGCACCCAGTTGCCCATCCGGCCGATCCGCTGGGCGTCCGCCAACTGCGCCTGGCTCTGTCGCAACGACTCCTCGGTCCGTTTGCGCTCCGCGATTTCTTCGGTAAGCCGCAGGTTGGCTTCGAGGAGGCTGGCGGTGCGTTCCTGGACGCGGATCTCGACGGCGGCGTAAGCCTGTTGCAGGGCTTCCTCGGCCTGCTTCTGGTCGGTGAGATCCACCACGACCATCTGGCTGGCGAGGCTGTTCATAAACGGGATCATACCCACGTTCAGCATCGCCGGGAACCGGACGCCCGTGGTGCGGATGAGCGTGATCTCGTACGTCTCCGGCACCTCGCGGCCCACGCTGAACCGGCCACGCATATAGCCCATCAGCCGATCCCGGTCGTCCGGCACTACGAACTGCATGGGGTCCGCCCCGATGAGGTTTTGCGGCACTTCCAGGCGCAGCAGCTGCGCCGCCATCGGATTGGCAAACACGATCCGATCCTCCCGCACGATCACCACCGCGTGCGGAAACGCCTCCACCAGCGTCCGGTACTTGACCTCGCTTTCGCGGAGGGCGTGCTCGATCCGGCGCCGCTCGTCAATCTCCCGGCTGACGGCCTCCCGGTCCCGTTGAAGCCGCAGCTTGACCCGGTCCGTCTCCAGCACCGAAAGGTAAAGGCCGAAAAGCGAACCCATCCCACCCACCACGAACAACACCTCGCATACGACCCTCAGCAGCGTCTTCGAAGAATCCGTCAGCGCCGGAGCTACCAGAGGATCCACCACGCGCAACCCCTGGCTCACCAGCAACAGGCATGCACCCAAAACCAGCAGCCACGTCACCGCCGAACGCGTCCGCACCCGGTCCGCTACAAAAAGCGACGACCAGCAAAGAAGGCCTATCGCCAAAAACGTCAGGAATACGCGCGTCAGGTAGCCCAACACACCCAGAAGCGCCAGGGTTACGCCCAACACCTCGAGCGTGGCCGCAAACAATACCGATAGCCCCAGCACCCACACCGCAAACCGGTACTGCGCGTCACCCACCGCGGCCCCCCGCACGGGAGCCGTCACACCGGTTTTCCCCATCGGCAGTTTCACCCCTTGGCCAGTTTACAGGTCCTACAGTCCCCTTTCGGCTGAATCCCATTATGGCAAAATGGCCCGCCGTTCGCCAGTGCTCAAGTAAGGAATCTGTGGAAACACCCCTTGTCAACCAACTGACCGCCCACCCCGTTGTCTTGGTAGATAGAAACTCCTCCCCAAGAGTTTCAAAACATCCTCCTCCCCTGGCGCACGGGGCGCCTTCCCCTCGACCCGTGCGCCCCTTTTTTCGCGCTTCACCTTGCGCAACACACCGGATTGGTTATAAGATGCTTAATATTCGAGGCATTGGTTGGCGATTTGGGACATTTAGGGCGAGGTGCGCACACCTGTGACTTCATTGTTGGGCGAGGCATTGGTCCGCGACAGGGTGATTACGGACGATCAGTTGAAACGGGCCGTCCGCATCCAGAAGTACCTCGAGCAGCCCAAGCAGTTGGGGGCGGTCCTCATCGAGCTGGGCTATGCCACCAAGCAAAATATTGCCGATGCCCTCAGCAAGCACGGGCACGGCCTGCGCCTGGGCGACATCCTGCTCGAACAGGACCTCGTCTCCCCCGAAAACGTCCAGCAGGCCGCCGCCCTTCAGCGGAACAAAAAACTGCGGATTGGCGAAGCCCTCGTGGAACTGGGGGCGCTTACCCGCCGGGCCCTGCTGCAGAACCTGGCGCATCAGGCCGGCGCCCCATACATCGAGCCGGCGTTCAACATGGTTGACCCGACCGTTTTCAGCGGGGTATCGCCCGATTACCTCGCCCGCCTCGGCTTCGTCCCGTTCAGCCGCAGCGACGAAGGTAAAGTGACCGTCGTCGTGACGGACCTCAAAAACGAGCAGACTATCGAGGCCATCTCGGAACTCTACAAGGAAGGCTTTAACCTCGCCCTCGGCCCCGAAGACGCCGTCATGCAGACAATCGAGGAGTACCGCCAGTATCGCTCCGAGATGCGGGGGCGGGATGTCCAGGTCGAGACCCGCGCCGACTTCATTATCCAGTTGATCGACCACACCATCGCCACCGCCATCGAAGAGCGCGCCAGCGACATCCATGTCGAGCCCATGTCCGACATCATCCGTGTCCGGTTCCGGATCGACGGCGTCCTCGTCTACAAAACCGACCTGCCCAAAGACATGCTCCCGCGGATCGTGTCGCGCCTGAAGATTCTGGCTGAATGCAACACCACCGAGCACCAGCGCCACCAGGGTGGACGCATCATGTACACCCTCAACAACCGCGACTACGACCTCCGCCTGTCCTCCTATGTCACCGTCCACGGCGAGTGCGTCGTGTTGAGAATACTCAACCGGCAAACCGGCCTCATGCACATCGAAGAACTCGGCATGAACTCGAGTATGCTCGACCGGTACCGGCGCGAAGTCCTGGATATCCCCACCGGCGTTGTTCTTATCACGGGCCCCACGGGTTCCGGAAAAACCACCACGCTCTACAGCAGCCTCAACTACTGCAATTCCGTCGATATCAAAATTATCACCGCCGAAGACCCCGTCGAATTCACCATCGACGGTCTCATTCAGTGCACCATCTACGAAAAAGTCGGCAGAACGTTCGCGGCCACCCTCAAGGAGATGGTGCGCCAAGACCCCGACATCATCGTGCTCGGTGAAATCCGAGATAAAATCACCGCCGCAACCGCCATTCAGGCCGCGCTCACTGGCCACAAGGTCTACTCCACGTTCCACACCGAAGACACGATCGGCGGGCTGCTCCGACTCATCGACATGGATATCGAGACGTTCCTGATCGCGTCGACGGTGATTTCGGTAGTCGCCCAGCGGTTGCTTCGCCGGATTTGCGACCACTGCAAGATGGCCTACCTGCCCTCGCTGCAGGAGTTGGAGGCGGTCGGCCTCACGATGCAGCAGGTCCGGGATTTCGACCTCAAGAAAGGGTGCGGCTGCAAGCGGTGCAACTATACGGGCTACTTTGGCCGAGTGGGCGCGTACGAGCTGCTGATACTCAACGAGGAGGTCAAAGAAGCCATCCTCCAGAAGAAAACCGCCCACATCATCCGGCAAATTTGCGTCGAGTCCGCGGGGCTCATGGGAATGCGTGAAGACGGTATTTCCAAGGTCATCCGCGGATGGACCACCTTCGAGGAAGTCCTGCGACACACCCCGCGGACATTCAACATGCGGCCGCTGCCACGCATCCTGGCAATGACCCAATAGGCGCGGCTTCGGCCGCCATAGGAATGACAGTATGTTTATTTGCCCATTTTGTTCGGCCACATCGGAAATGATACGCAAGCCCGGCGGCCGCGCCGCGTTTGCCGCATGCAAAACGTGCCTCAACCCCGTCGTCGTCAAGTTCCGCAACGGCGTATACGAAGCCCTGGCCATCAGCATGCTCACCGACATGCGCCAGGCCCTCACTCAAAACAGCATCGGCGGCGACCTGCTCCAGAAACTCCCCGAAAACGTCGAGCGCCTCCCCGTACTGCCCCAGATCGCACACCGCATCATGGGCCTCGTCCAAGACCCCGACTCATCCGCCACCGACCTCGCAGAAGTCATCGGCCAGGACCAAGTCATCGCCCTCAAAGTCCTGCAACTGGCCAACAGCGCCTATTACAGCGGGTTGAGCGAAATCACCGACCTCTCCGCCGGCTGCGCCCGGCTCGGCATGAAAACCGTCGCCAGTGCCGTTCAGGCCATCGTCGCCAGCCAGCTCTACACCAACAAAAACCCCCAGCACCAAGCCGTCATGCAGGACCTGTGGCGGCACGCACTCGCCACCGCCAATTGCGCCAGCGACATCGCGTCCATGCTGGCCGAACCCCACTCCGACGTGTTCTTCGTCGCCGGGCTCGTCCACGACATCGGCAAGTTGCTCATCTTCGACATCGTCAGCAACAACCGCGTCTCGTCAACACGCGCCCTGCTCGACTCCCCCGAGTTGCTCCAGGAAGTCATGGACGGCTACCACTCCCTGGTGGGGTTGCACATTATCCAGCATTGGGGGCTGCCGGCGGAGTTTGGCGTCACCACGTTCTGCCATGACAAGCTCGACGCCGTACCCGACACCGGCTGGCTCACCCTGGTTCACACCGTCGCCCTCGCCAACGCTATCGCAAACGCCGCCGGCTACGGCCTCGGCAAAAAAGCCATCTCGCTGCTCAGCCTGCCCTCCTCCAAGTTCCTCAACATCAAAGACACCCGGATCGCCGCGCTACGCGTCGACCTCGAAGACAAACTCGCACCCCTCCTCCAGATCATCGGCCAATCCTGAACATTGCCGCCGCCGCCCCTACCGCAGCGTCATCTTTACCCCGCCGGACGTCACGCCGTCCGGTGTCAGCGCCAACTCATGTTTCTTGCCGCCTTCCGCGTCGACATCCGACACCAGCGCCCCCAACACAAACGACGAGCCCGCTGTCAGTTTCACCTGGGGTAGCACCCGCGCCGGAAACGCCGCCTCGTAGGTGGTCCTGCCGCCGTCCCGCCGCACCGCCAGCCTCACGTCTTTGTTCACCGTCTCCGCCGACAGGCCCGCTCCAAGGTAGTAGAAAACTTCCGGCCCCGCCTTAGTCAGCGAGAACCCCCACGCTGAACCGCTCACGCTCAGTTCGATGCAGTCGGCCAGCCACACGATGTCGCCGGCGTACGGCTGGAACTGGGTGTCATCCTCAAGCTCGAACGCCAGGTACAAGTTCCCATCGTCCCACATCGCCCGGCACGTCCCGCTGATATTAGCCGGCTGGTACGTGCCCCCGTCAAAACCAAACACGTAATTGAGCCTGACCGGCGCCGCCTGTGCCCACTCCTCGAGCATCCCGTCCAGGCGAACCTCGCCGGGCGACCGCGGCGCGTCTGCCGTCGGCACAACCGGCATCTCCACCTTTACGTCGTACGGCTCACCGAAAGACGTGTTGGCGTAGCTCGTCTTGTAGCTGGGCGCTGGCAGGCGCATCTCACCCTGGCCCGTCCACCAGACCCGGAACGGCATCTCGACCTGCCCCTGCGCCACGACCACATACGGCATCGACGCCGGCTCGACGTTCCACCCCTCGGGCACGTCCCACGCCATCGTGGAGTCAAAACCTTTGTCAAACGGGTTCTCCACCCGGATCACCACATCCCGGTCAAACCCTTCGCCGACTTTAACCAGCGTCTCCGGGCAAGACACCAGCCGCCGCTCGATATCAGCCACTTCCGCCGCACGCTCGACCGTCGACACGTCCGGCGCAAGTACCGATCCCGGCTTGATCACGGCCCACGAAACCTCCTCGCCCCGGACTTTAACCAGCACGTAATGGCTGAACTTGCCTTCCGCCTCCGGGCCGTTCATCGAGGCGCCGCCCGCCGCTATCACGTAATGCACGCCGTCGCGCCGCCCGAAATACCGGTACCGGTGGTCGTGCCCGGCAAAAACCACACGCACCGGATGGCCACGCATCACCTCAGCCAGGTATTTCCAGCGCCGCTCCCACGTAGCTTCAGAATTGCGCGGATCGTCTTCGTCGCTCCAATAGGGCTGATGCAAGAACACGAAAACGTTGGCTTCTTTGCTCCGCTCGAGCTCGTCCTTGAACCACGCCACCTGTTCGTCCGAGAGCCGGTCCAACGCGTCCACTTCCTCGCTGTCCAGCGCGATGAACCGGCTGTTGCCGTACCGGAACGAATACCGCGGCGGGCCCAGCCGATCCTGCCACATTCGTTCCGTTGCGCTGTCATTGATGTCATGGTTGCCCGGAACCGGCAAATACGGCGGCTCGCACGCCGCGATCGTCTCCTCGAACAGGTCCCACTGCACAGGCACGCCGTCCGCCGAACCGCCCAGGATCAGGTCGCCCACCTCGATCACAAATGCCGGCTTCAAAACGTTCCACTCCCGGATCATCCCGCGGAAAAGGTCCGTTTGATACGCCAATTGCCTGTTCGACTGCGTGTCACCCGCGACAATAAAGTCAAACGAGCTGTCGCACAGCGCTGGCGCCTGTTCCAGCCGCGCCAGCGACCGCGGAATCACCGGTTCCGCACTCGCCGCAACTGCAAAACCCGCTACCACTATAACCAAGAGCAAGCAAGCGCATTTCATCAGGAGCACTCCTATTGTTGCCACGCCATTCTAGCCCCTTCCCAACACCCAATGCACACGCAGCATGCGCAGCATCGATCCGATCCGTCCGATCCGTCCGATTGTTCTTCCTCCAGCCTCCAGCCTCCAGCCTCAACTTGTGCCGCTGCCCGCGCTATGCTAGGTTAACTGGAGTATCCAAACCCAGGGCCTGACTGCCAGCCAGTCAACTCAAGGAGAATCAGTATGTCCAGAATATCTCGCAGACAATTTTTCGGCACAACCGCCGTGGGCGGCGTGCTTTTGGCCGGCAGCATGGGCGCATCCGGCCAGGCCGCAACAGACGAAGGCTGGCCGCAAATGCCCCCTGTCAAAATCTACAAGGTGTTCGTCGGCAGGACCGGCCACATCTACATGTCCCGCCCCACCGAAGAAATCGAGAAACTCAACCAGCACCTCGACGGCGTGGCCAAGAAACTCGGCGACGTCCAGTTCATCGGCGGCGACCTCATTCCCCGCAGCGGGGCCGACGCCGCGCCCGGCGAGGCCGACGCGGTCGTAGCCAACCTCGCAGGCGCAGACGGCATCATGCTGTTCCATCTCAGCGGCCACGGCGGCGGACCCCCGGCCGAAGCCATGAACAAAATCGTCGATACCGGCATCCCGACCGCCGTGTTCTCCCAGCCGTTCAGCGGCCACGGGTGGATGTATTTCCCGGCCTGGCAAAAGGCCGGAAAAAAAGTCGTCCTCCTGCCCACCAGCGACTGGACCGAACTCGATCGCGTCTCCGCCCTGATGCGGGTCGCCCCGCGCCTGCGCCAAACCAAAATTCTCGTCATCCGCGGGCCCATGGGAACCGCCGCCTCAAAAGACGCCGCTAAAATCAAGGAACGGTGGGGAACCGAAATCATCCCCGTCACCGTGGAACAGACCCTCGAGGCCCACAAGGCCGTTGACCAAGCCGAAGCCGAAGCTGAAGCCGAAAAATACTGGATCAGCCAGGCCAAGCAAATCGTCGAACCCACCCGCAAAGAGATCGTAAACTCCGCCAAACTCTACCTCGCCATCAAGAAAATGATGATCGAAAACGGCGCGCAGGCCGTCACCAGCTCCAACTGCATGAGCGATCCCGCTAAAGGCTGCCTCACGTTCAGTAAACTATGCGACCTCGGCCTTGTCGGCGCGTGCGAAGGCGACATGGACTCCACCCTCACCATGATCATCTTCAGCCACGCGTTCGGCATCCCAGGGTTCATCACTGACCCCGTGTTCGACACCGCCCGAAACGCGCTCATCCATTTCCACTGCACCTGCCCCACATTAATGGACGGGCCCGGTGGCGAGCGCAGGCCGTTTATCATGCGCACACAAACCGACAGCGGCCGGGGCGTCTCGCTTGACGTCGAGCAACGAATCGGCCAGCCCGTCACCTGCGCAAAGTTCATCGACCTCGATACCATGCTCATCTCCACCGGAAAAATCACCGAAGTCACCCACGACAAACTCGCATGCCGAACCCAGTTCGTCACCGAAGTCGGCGACGCACGAAAAATGTTCCTCAACTGGGGCGGCGGCGTCCTCGAAGGCGACGTCATGACACTGCTCCACCGAGTCGTCTTCTACGGCAACCACACCCAAAGCATCACCGACCTCGGTAACCTCATGGGATTCAAAGTAGTCGAAGAAGCATAACCGTTGGACTCGTTGGGACGCCCCCCGGCTTTTGTGGGGGGCGTCCCACTTTTCTGAATTGTGCTCCGGGCGTCTCGCCTGCACGGCGTCACAATTCCCCCGGCAGTTGTAAGTAATGGCGCCCTTTATGTCCCTTTCGCCCTTTTTGTCCTTCTCGTCCTACCAAAATTGACTCAACCAGCCCCCATTGGTTATAATCCATTCCTTATCCCACGTCGGGGCGTAGCGCAGCCCGGTTAGCGCGCCTGGTTCGGGACCAGGAGGTCGGAGGTTCAAATCCTCTCGCCCCGACCATTTTGTTTTTTGGGGGGGAAAGCGGACATGGTTTACGTCTATGTCCTGAGAGGGGTGAGTGGCAAGCGCTATGTTGGGATCACCAACAATCTTGAGCGCCGTCTTTCGGAACACGCCAATCACCATAGCAAAGGCAGTCAGATCTTGGGGGAATTCTCACTGGTATTGACGGAGGAATGCGTCGATTACGCAGCAGCACGTAAGCGCGAGATTTTCCTCAAATCCGGCGTAGGTAGAAAGTGGTTGGACGCCTATCTGTCGGAGCCCGCCTAAGGCGGACAAGGCCAAGCCTCAGGAGGCTTTGGAGATGCTGGAGCGAATCTGCCCGCGCAACGTGCGTCCCCTATTGATAGCCGACCGCGCCTTTGGACACCCGCGTTGGCTGGGTGAAATTCAAAAGAGGGGATGGGACTTTGTGCAGCGTTTATCCCACATTCATCAGGTCTGCGTGGAGCGTCACATGGGAACTCTCAAGGAACTGGGGATACGGCGCGGATGGCGGGTGCGCGACTGGGGTTGGGGCACCATGGACGAGCAGCAGTTTGGCCCCGTTCGGCTCGTCACGGTCTTTGAACGGGATGCCGACGAGGCGTGGTATCTGGTTACCAGCCTTGGCCAGAATTGGAAACTACTTCCTCCAACTCTACCGGGGCCCCCTCAAACAGGCGTTTGCAGCATTACAAGCTTTGCCCACCTAAAACTCGGGAGCACTGAGCGCATTCCCAGTGTGTGACGCTCATCTGTTCCTTTCTCGGTTTTCTATAATATGCATAAGCTCGACTATGGATGCTGACGCGGTTTCCGGCAGGAGCGGGCTTGTCCGTGTCGGTTGTTTTCGCAAAGGGGAAACAGGTGAAAGACTTCTATACGCGCTTCTATGCCGTTGTCGAACACAGTCCGGCACATCACAACTTCTGTGAGCGCGCATTTGGCAAGGATCTATGCCAGCACGGATTTACGGATTTGGCCCGGCTCGATCTGCTGATGCAGGTGACGCAACTCGGCCCGGCGCATAGGGCCCTCGATTTGGGTTGCGGCAACGGGATGATGTCTGAATACCTGTCTGATGTTACGGGCAGCCACATTACGGGTTTGGATTACATCGCGTCCGCCATCGCCAGGGCTCAAGAACGTACAGCCGCCAAGTCAGAGCGCCTGGCGTTCAGTGTCACCGATATCAATCACCTTGAACTGCCCCCCCAATCCTTCGATATCGTGCTCTCCATCGACAGCATCTACTTCAGCGAGAATTACACAACCACAATCGGCGCCTTGAAAGCGGCGCTTCGACCAAGGGGGCAGATGGCAATTTTTTATTCGTACGGGCGGGAACCTTCAATACCAAAAGCCGAGTTCCCCGTGGACAAGTTGCCAGCCCTGAACACCCCATTGGCGGACGCGCTCACGGCGAATAACCTGGCATTTCGCTCATGGGATTTGACGCGCCAGGACTATGATTTTGCGCGACGAAGGCGGGAAATATTGGAGGATCTGAAACCCCAGTTCGAAGCAGAGGGCATAATGTTCATCTACGAAAACCGCCTCGGCGAATGCAAGGGCATCTGTCGGGCTGTTGAGGATGGGCTGCACGCCCGCTATCTGTATCACGTCCAACTTGGCAGATCTGACAGCGGTCTCACTTGAGGCGATCGAAACGATCCAGGAAAGGCTCTTTCAGGTCGTTCTCAAAACGGGTCAGCCAACCGCGTATATAGTCTGCATCCGCGTTCGGATGCCGCAATAGAATCAACCGCGCGTCCTCGAGGTCGCGGGGGCGCCCCGCAAAAACCTTGTGAATGACCAGATCCTCCAAGCGTGCATACTTGACGAGTGTCTCCCCGATTCGGACAGCGGTTGCGCGCTGGATCGCCTGCTGTTCATACGGGGTGAACGAAAAGATGAGGTCCACCCGCGGCCCGGCTTGGCTGGAACAAGGCAGTACCATGGTTTGGGTTGCAAAGGCCGCGGGATCCTCGACAAGTGGAGTGCATCCCGCCTCGGCGGCGGCGGCCAACACGTCGGCAAGCCGTTCTCCCGGCGTTGTCCCCAGTGTAACGTCGATATCCTGGGTCAGCCGCGATTCGCCATACAGGAGCACGGCTTGGCCCCCGATGATCATGTAGGGAATGGCCCGCGCGTCAAACGCCTGCGCCAGTTTCTCCAAGAGTTCGCCGAACATTTAGGATTCTCGCAAGTTCTAGACGCGATTCGAGGCCGTCCAACGGCGCCCGCTTGCCCCATACGCCCAGTAGGGCGGCGTGCTCGCGCAAGGCTTCCATGACAGCCAGGTTACGGGTGAAATCAACCGGAGTGCGCCGTATGAACTCAGTCTCCCACGCTTCCCACAACGAAGGATTCGTTATCACCGGTCACCTCCGTACGCTTCCGCACATTGGCGAAATTATAACGAATACACAGTCGCGCCAGCAAAAAACAGCGCCGCTGCCAATGGAGGAAAGTACTCGCAAGTCCGCTTTGGATCGTGGGGTAGCGCGGCTAAACTCGACTCGAATGCCCTGACCTTCTTCATCCCGAGGGCTTTGACAAGAAATCACCCGCCGACGTGTAGGCGCTACGAAACCCACTTCAAGTTCAGCCTCTTGTGGCTCATCGCACACTCACGCAAGTAGAGATTGATGAGGTTCTGGTACGGCATGCCGAGTTCACCGGCCAATGCCTTGAAATAGCCAACGGTCGCCCTGTCCAGCCGAATCGTAATGGGCTGCTTTAGTTGCTTGACGTAGGGATTCTTCTCACCCTTCATCTTGCCGAAGTCGTAGTGATCTCTCATGGCTCTGGCTCGGATAGTCCGGCATCGCGATCGACAGACGTGTCGACGCCTCTGTATCGGCCACGCAACGAACGAATGGGGCGCACTCGCACAACCTCGATAAGCCCCCGCAATTCAAAGACTTGCATCATTTCGCCAGGTTTGATCTTCATGGACTCTCGAATCTGCTTGGGAATAACGATCTGATATTTCGGCGAAACTTTCACGGAATTCATGCTTCACCTCGTATGGCTTGAGTCTTACGTTACCACAATCGATAGGTCAGACGAGCCCACCGTGGAGCCGTTCCGAGATCCAGACCTTGATGATCGATTGGCGCGTGACGCCGAGGCGACAGGCTTCCTTGTCTAACGCCTCCACCATCCAGGACGGAAAGTCCACGTTGACGCGCTTGAGTTCCTGTTTGACTCGCGTGGCCCGGGCGACGTCCAGCGACTTGGAGATATCTTCCCCGGCGTCGAATTTCTTGTCGAATTCCTTAGCTTTCATACAACTCTACCTCTTCCTTGCGCGACCTGCGTACCGAGATCATGCGGATTCGCCCGCCGCGCAGTGTGATCACGGCCGACCAATACGTGTCGCCGATCTTCCCGATAATCACGCTTCTGGGTTCGTCTTCCGTTCTGGCCGGGATAATCATCAGATTTGCGTCTTCCCAAAGTAATTGAGCTTCGTCAAAATCGATTCCGTGCTTCTGCCTGTTCAAGAGGCTCTTGTGTTTGTCGAACTCGAATTCCATGGTATAAAAAATATACCATTCCGCAGGGACAGTATCAACACGTCGTGCGGAGCGTTGTGCCGCTCGGGCCGCCGTCTGGTAACGGCGTTTCTCCTTGACAAGGTCGGGTACGCTCTCCCATTCGGCACGCTCGACCGAGTCCAGAATAGTCCGTTCTTCATCCGTCGGCTTCATGTTTCGTCGCTCCAGTTATACGTCAGGGATGGACAAGTTGCAGCCGGGGAAAGTACTCGCGAAACCGGGTTGCGTCGCGGGTTATCAGGGCCAAGCGATCGACGGCGGCGTGTGCACCAATAAAAAAATCGGGCAGGGGCAGCGATCTCCTCCCGCCGCGCCGGCGGTACTCGAGGAAGCACTTGCCCGCCAGAAACGCCGCTTCCCGAGGTATCGGCTGGTATTCGAATATGCTTGAAGGAAGCAGCATCTCGAGGTCTTCGATCCGATCGAACCGTATCGATATCTCCGAGTAAATCACCGGGTTCAGGACAATGCTCCCGGCATCCGCCGCCTCGGCCAACGCATTCGAAGACCATCCAAACCAACGGACGTCTTGCGAGAAGACATCCAGGAAAACGCAGGAATCCACCATGACGGGCATCAGCGCTTGCCTCGAGTCAGCGCCAGGATCTCGTCCGTGGACATTCTTGCATTGCCTTGTCCCGTCATCCGGCTCACTAGAGCCTTCCCGCGGCCGGAATTCGCTACCACGCGCAGGTAAAGACGGCCCCTCTCTTCGCTGAACTCGACCTCGCAACCCGGCACTATCCCCGCCTTCCGCCGGATGGATATCGGAATGCTCACTTGCCCTTTTGTGCTGACTTTCATCGGGTCATCCTTCCTATTCTTACTCCTACCTGTAAGAATCCTACTCAACTGACCGGAGAATTGTCAACCATTACGCGGCGCCAACCTCAGACGATTCCTCGCCAGGCTGTTCAGGCGTTGTCCTGCAATCCATGCCTGTCTCGGTTGTCATGTTTCAGTCTGTTATAATGCTCTCATGACGTGGAGATAGGGACATGATTCTGAAAGCGGTTGTGCACGAGGCGGAAGAGGGAGGATACTGGGCGGAGGTCCCCGCTATACCTGGCTGCGCCACGCAAGGTGAAACGATCGAAGAACTGAAGGCGAATCTTCTGGAGGCCATCGAAGGATGCCTTTCGGCCAGCGTGCCTGAACAGGCATTAAGCGTGTCCGATAAAGTAATAGAAATAGCCGTATGAAAGCCGTGTCGGGGAAAGACCTGGCACGCGCTTTGGAGCGCAATGGCTGGTCGCTCCTTCGGGTTCAAGGCTGTCATCGTATCTATGGCAAGGTGGGCAGAGAAGCACGTATTTCCATCCCAATTCATAGTGGAGCGGGCTTGAAAAAGGCCTGCTTCAGGTGGCCGGCCTGCGGGAGGAAGACCTGTAGCGCGGCTTGGACGCCTTTCTCTATTGAATCCACCCAGTAATTTCCCCGGTTGCGTTTCGGCCGGTCAACCTGTATCTTTTGGGATAGAGGGACACGCCCAGGAGTAACGACTATGGCTCAGGTGGACCTGCCTCCCCAGCGGCTATCTGAATACGAACGGGCAATCTGTTATTACACCCTGCCCAAAATCACCCACCCCGTCGCGTTTGGCCTCGTGGTCGCGTATGCCGTCGTCGTTCTCGAAGTGCTGGCCATACTCTGCTACGGGCTCATGTCCGACAACGCCGCCTACACCCGGATCGGCGAGGTCGTTTTTGTCGGCATCATCGTGATCGGCATGGTCGCTTTCCTTGGCCGTGCCCTGCTCAACGAAGTCCGGATGCGGAAAGCCCTGGCCGTCGCCAAAACCGTCCCCGACGCCATCAGCCACGTCGAAGACATTCCCGACCCGTTCCAACACCACCTGCTGCTGCGCCACCCGCTCCACGCCCGCGGCGACCTGTTTCCCTGTACCGACAACGACGGCAACATCGCCTATTTCGTCGAGAGCGCCGCTGGCGGGCCCTGGTGGAAAATCAAGGACGCACAGGACAAAGAAGTCCTCCGGGTGCGCGTCGAGCAGGGCTCAACCAGTTTCACGTTTGGCGGCAACGTCCCTGCGCGCCTGGCCGTTTACGACGACGCCCAGGAACTCGGCCGGATCCGCCGGCGCGTTAGTTTCACCTCGCCCGTGATCACCGTCGAATGCAAACAGCCCGCCGCCACCTACACCGTCCAGCGCGGGAATATCTTCCGCGAAAAAAAACTCGTTGGCCGCATCTACTACCTCCACAAGTCGCTCTACCTGGACATCCAGAAAGACGCGATGCACCCCGCCATACTCGGCCTGTTCATCACAATGACCTGACAGCTCTGCCGCGGTACACGGGATTTTTTGCTTTACGCGGCTTGTTGGCTGTGCTAGAGTTAACGTGCTGGTCGAGGGCCTTGTCGACGCGCCGGGGCGCGCGCAAAGGGAAAGGTGGAAGCAGTGTCCTACAAATCGCCTGCTAAGGAACCAATCAAAATCGTAAAAGGCGCCGAATGCCTGCTCAATTTCGTCGACCGCTATTTCAAGAGCCGAATCCTTGAAGTCGGACCCGACACGTTCCGCGTCACGTTTCCCGGCAAAGACTACCCCGTCCCCGGCCTCAACATCGTGCTTGAATTCCACGACGACCTCGGCTTCTACTATATTCCCACGCTCGTTGTCGAAGGACCGCAAGAGCAGCCCGGCGGGATCACCCTGAAAAAAACCGCCGAAGTCAAAAGAAGCACGCACCGCGACTCGTTCCGCGTACCCACCGATCTGACCGTCCACGTCCGCGACCACATCCACGTCCGCAGATACGACGCCGCACTCGTCAACATCAGCGGCGGCGGCGCACTCCTCCGTTCCGATGCGCCGTGGGACTTCAGTTCCACCCTCGAGATCACGCTCTCCCTGCCCGGCGAGTCTCTCTACACGCTGCTCGGCGAAGTGATGCACATCGCCGCATCCCCGCACGGCGGGCAGTTGCCCGAACGCGTATTTGGAGTCAAATTCATCGGTATGGATCCCGAGATCGAGCGCGCCATCACCCGCTACATCTTCGCCAGGCTCCCCGAACTCTACGGCTGACCAGGGTCCCGCGCCCACTCCGCCTGCCCACGGTAGTTCTTATCCGCCACCGAACTCGAGTGCGGCGAAATCTCGCCGTACGTGCCCGCAAATTCAAATCCCAGCCGCCCCAGGCCACGAAACACCGTGGCGATCTCCGCGGCATAGTCTTTCTCCACGGTTCCGGTCGACGCATTGAACCAATGCAGGTACCCATACATCCGGTGCGGCGGGATCTCGCCGTACCCGTCCGGAAACTCCGGTCGCCCAACCATTCCCGCCAGCGTGTATTCCCACACCGTACCCCGCGGCAGCGCATCCGTGTACGGCACGCGCGGAAAACCCTTAATCTGGTGAAAGCCCCGGTACGTGCAGTTAATGAACGCGCCCGCCGGCCGCAACTCCAGCGCACGCCCCATCAGCCCACGCGTCGCCACTACCACGTCCATCACGTTCCCGTCCGCATCAAATCCCAATGCGCCGCGCGCCGCAACCGCCCCCGCCGACGGGTTCACGATGAAGTCGCCCATCTCGTAATCGATCCCGCCGATCTCGAACGTATCGAGCATCCACTCGAGCCCATCGAGCCACCACCGCTGATTGGCTTCAACCGACGGATCGAGCACCGGCCCCACCTCCCTCGTCCCGCCTTCCTCGACGGCCCGGCTCGCCCGCTCGGGGTGCTCGCGCAGGTACGTCTCGAGGTTGTACGGATGATCGCCGTCGAAATAGTAGCCGCCATACGAACAAAGCCCCACGCCCGGCAGGATCTTCACCCCCTTGTCCGAAGCGTACTTGCACAAATCCGCCGCCGCGCCTACGCCCCCGTGGCAGTCCCGCAGAAATCCCCAGACAATGACGCCCCAGATGCCCTCTTTCGCGCAATAATCGACCAGCCGCCGGAACCCAATCCCAAACGATTCGGCCCGTTTCGGATAAGGGAACTTTTTTTCGGCCGCGGCCATTTTTGTGGAGATGGCGTCAGGCTCATCGTCCCACGTCATCCGCGCGTCCCAGCACCACAGCAGCACCTTCATCGGCCGCGCCGCCGCGCCAACCCCCGCCACGGACGCGCCCGCCGCACCCATCAAGCCCAAAAATTCACGCCGGTTCATTCCTGCCCCGCCTTCCGCACTTCGACCGCATGCCCGAGCCATATCTGTGACAGTTGCTCGCGCGTCAGAAACTGTTTTCCGCTCTGCGGATTCCAAATCTCGGCCTTGCCGTCTTTGCAACCCATGTAACTCACGGCATGCCCCAGCGGCAGGTTGCCAAAGGTAACGAACAGGAGTGCGGGCGCGTTGAGCGTGGTGAAATCGCCGTCGATGATCCGCCGTTTCCGGCACTCGAACCCCAGCCGCCTCATGCCATAGATGATCTGACCTGTCGAGGTCCCGTTGTCGGTGCTGCCGAGCAGGTCCACCATCTCCCGCTCCGTTTTCTTTACCCCGTAAGCACGCGCCACATTCGCGCAAGCCGCCGCCGCGCAAGTCGATCCGCTCGTTTGCCGAACCACACCGTTCTCGTCGATGCGAGAACTCTGCATTTCGGGCATCGTGAAAAAGATGCTGTTCTGGATTGCCCACTCCCCTACACCGAACACCACCGCGCAACCAACAAGAACCGCCCACACGGCCCTACGGCTCTGCTTACCCGCGAGGTAACCAACCGCCCCAAACATCAGGCCGACCGTCAAAAGAATTACAGCCCAGGCAACTCGAATGCCGTGGTAATCCACACTCGGCGGCAGATACCAGAATATTCTCGGATAGTTCTCTGCGAACATGAATGCAAAACATACGCAGATTGCGGAAGGGCAAACAATCGTCAGTAGCCGCGCTTGCCGCGCGTCTGTCTTCAACGACAGCCGCAATCCCCGCTTATACAACCGCCGCCCATAAAGCGCCCCCAACACGGTGCTCACCACCATCACCACCACGTCAAACGGCACGGGCAGCGGCTTCATCAGTTGCACATCCTCTATTAGGGGCGTCCTCGCCGCTTCATTGGCACGACAGGGACGTCGCGTTTACGGTACGCACTTCTTAGCGGTTGCCGATTTCGATCGCGTGGCCAAACCAGGTTTCTGCCAGTTGCTCGCGCGTCATCCACTGTTTTCCGGAAACGGGGTTCCAGATCTCAGCCTTGCCGTCTTTCTGCCCGATGTACGCCACAGCGTGGCCGAGCGGTTGGGTACCGTACATAACCAGCAGAACTGCCGGCGCCCTCAGCTTCGTGTGATCGCTGTCGACAATGCGCCTCTTCCGGCTCTCAAACCCGAGCCGCCTCATGCCGTAAACGATTTGGCTGGGCGTGGTGCCGTCGTCGGTGGTGCCGAGCAGGTCGACCATCTCCCGCTCGGTCTTCTCAACGCCCAGCACCTTCGCGACGTTGGCGCACGCCGCGGCGGCGCAGGTCGACGCATGGCTTTGGCGAATCACGCCGTTCTGGTCGACCTTGGCCTTCTGTAGTTCCGGCTCTTTGAACCACGGGCTGTTTTGGATGGCCCATTCCCCCAGTACGAGCACCCCAATGCACGCCACCGGCATCAGCCACAAGGCCCGGTCCCGCTGTTTCCACGCCATCAGGCCGACGGCGCCGAACATGAAGCCCACCGTCGACACCGTCAGCAGCCAACCCGCGGGCACGCACACATACTCGAGCCACGCCGGCATCAGCCACACCACGCTCGGAAAATTTTTCAGCGTAAGAAAGGTGAAGCTTATCCCAATGCAGGAAAAACCCAGCACCGCCAGCAGCCCAACCTGCCGCACGTCCGTCTTCAGAGACAGCCGCAGCCCATGCCAGTACAACCGCTGTCCATACAGCGTTCCCAGCAAAGCAGTCACCACCATCGCCATCACATCAAACGGCACCGGCAGCGGCTTCATCAGGTATGGGTCCTATCCGTCGGATCCGTCGGATCCGTCCGATCCGTCCGATCGGCTTATTCCTCCAGCCCGCTCAGCTTCGCGACGTACTCCTTGCTGCCGTCGTTGGCCCACGCGTCGAGCTGGTTGTAATCTTTGAGTTGCTGCCCGCGCAGCCGCGGCACCGCCAGGTAGCCGCACCGGACGTCCGGCAGCCCCGTCATGTCGCTCCACAGCTTCTCGAACTGCGCCACAGGATACACGTCTTCCTGCCCGTGCCCCCACCGGCGCTTGACGTCCTTGATCGTGACGTACGTCGGCATCCGCTGAGCCATCTGACGCACCGCCTGCACAATATGCTCCTGCGGCCCGCTCAAATCCTTGCGCTCGAGCCCGAACAGTTCGAGCAGCGGATCGATTTGTATCCACGTCGTCATCGAATTGTAATAACTCAGCTTGAGTTCGTCTTCCTCCCGCGGCTGGGCCAGCCCCTCGAGCAGCCGCACCTTCCCGTTGACCCGCGCCAACCCGCCGCCCCGGTCGTCGATCCGCCGTGGCACCACTTCAAACGTTAGCAGGTTCCGCCCGTCGAGGTGCGCGCCAATCGCCAGCGGGTCGAGGTCGGCGCCCAGCGTATCGATATTGTGCAGCATGATGGTTTCGAGGTTTGGGTATTCCTCGATCAGCCCTGCCAGCACCCCGTTGCGGAACAGGTTCGGGATTTCGTACCAGTGCCCGGGTGGGTTGAACCGCTGGATCGGCACGTTGTCCACGTAATCGTTGCCCTCGCCTTTCGACTGCGCCCAATCCATCAGCGCGCCGCGCACCGCCTCCCGCACTTTCTGCTTCTGCTCGTCGAGCGTCTCCTGCGGCATCTCTTCCCACAGAAACACCAGGTCGCGCACCATCGGGATCAGCCGCTGGCCGATTGCCCGCCCCGGCGACAGCACCAGCGGCCCCTCGTAGCCGTAGTTCTTGTTGAGTCCGATGTGTTTCTCGATAGGCCCGTGCGTGAGGAAACTCGTCGAGACGATATGCGGAATCGCCTTGCCATACTCGCCTGCAACGCGGCGCGTCTTCGCAACGTGGATCTCCAAAAAGCTCCGATGCCGCCCTGCAAGCTGGATAAACGGGTTGATCGCTTTGATCACGCCCGCGCCCGTCGTCCATCGGCTCCCGACCCCCGCCGCAAGCGATAGCACCGCCACGCGCCCGTCCCGCAACGCCTTCTCGCCCAGCCTGCGCCACGCCGCCTTCTCTTCAAGCGCCACGGTGTCGCCCTGCTGGATGTCTTCGATGGTCGTGTCGACGGGAAGCCGGTTGTGCGCGAGGCCGATCCGCCCGTTGCGCAGGTCGGCCCGGATCTGCTCGTGCTGGATCACGTCGAACCCGTTGTGCCGCTTAATCTCGTCGGATTCGGCGTCCCACGCCATCCGGGCCGTCTGTGTCGCCGGATCGGAAACACGGAACAGGTTGCTGACCGTCGTCCGCAGCATCTGGTACGTCTGCTCGGGCGTGTTGGGTCGCGCGGTGAAATGGTCCAGCTCGACGCGCCGCAGGTAGCTGATGTTCTGCGGGTTCTGCCGCACCAGTTCCGGGATCTGCAACGCGTAATATCCCGCCGGCATGATGGCGTCGTCGCCGCTCAAAAGCCGCGCGACACTCCCGACCCCGTTGATCTCGAAGTTGTACACCACCGGGTCCATCGCAAACGGAAGCACGTCTTCGAGCCGCGATTTCGTCGACCGCATCAGCCCGAGAATCGACTCGCGGAACTCCTCGCGCCGTGACGGGTTCACAAACATCGCCATCCCCCCGCCCGACATCCCGCCCAGCATCAGGAAACCCCAGAAGTCTCCCCCAAACTTCTCCGACGCGCCCCGGATGATTGTCTCGGTGAACTGGTTGGTAACCCACGGGATGATCGTATTGAGCGGCTGCTGAAAATTCTGCGTCGTGTTGCGCCCAATCGCCTGCACGTCACCATCGCGCAGCGCCTCGAGGATGTTGTCGAAGATCCGGCGCATGCTCGAGCGCGCACGCCATTCCGCCGCGGCACGCAGCAGGTATTTCTCCGTCACCATCTCGAGAATCGGCCCGACGTTCTGCGCCATACCCCCGTGGATCAGCACGAGCGACGACGCCAGCCGCGCCTTGACGTCCGGGTGCAGGTCGCCGTCGCCCAGCACGCGATGCCGCGGCAGCAGGCAACCGCGGCTGATGCCCCATTCCGGGTCGGAATCGCCCGCCACCGCTCCCTCAATCACTTTAAATCCCGGCCAGATGCCCCCCGAATCCTGCCAGCCGCCGCCCGATCCGCCAAGCCATTCGCCCAGGATCGCCCGAGACGCCGCCAGGCGCCGTTCCGTCTCGGCCAGCGGACCCGTGAGGCCCGCCGTCTGGCCCGTCGCACGCATCAGCACGCTGATGATGCTCGCCAGAAGGTTCGTCGACACGGCCAGCCGCGACCCTTTCGGGATGTCGTTGACGCGCGTCACGAGCTCGATGCCCATGCCCGGCCCGACTATCGCCGCCAGAATCGCCGCCACGGAGTGGCTGGTTCCCTCGAACGACGGCGGGACCAAACCCGACGCGATCACGCCCGCCTTGAGCAGGCTGAGATAATCGTTGCCGAAGTTGAACAGGTCGCGCAGGTCGGTGATGTCTTTGGTGGTTTCGAGATCGATGCTCGTCAGCCGCAGCACCGGCTCCGCAATCGCGCGCACGCTCGATTCGATCGGTGGCTGCACCGTGTCGTGACGGCCGTACACGCCCAGGTCCACCGAAATGTTCAGGACACGCGCGCCTTCCGGGTAGTCCATACCCAAAAAGAAAATGTCCGACCAGCCGCTGTGGCTGAGATCGAGCCGCACCGGCGTCGTCTCGACCAGCATCGGAAACAGGAGCGTCCCGTTGGGCCGCTCGAGCATCTCCGGCCGGACCCGCACCGGGTGGTCGCCCGGATGGCCCACGCGGAACATCCACTGGTTGCCCCGGCTGGCGCGAACGCTCCGCCTCACCTGATCCGTGAGCGTCTGAAACGTCAGATGATGGTAGGCTTCCGCCAACGCGCTGAACACCGCCGCGTTCGGGCCGGACGCCTTTCCCGCGCCCTGAAACGCGTCTATGGCCTCCTCGAACCGCCGCGCAAGAAGGTCTTCAAACCCCTTGTACGGAATCTTGCCGACCGGCGGAAACTCCGGGCATTCCTGCAAAAAAAAACGGTGCGCCGCATACAAAAACAATGAGGCCCGCACGCGCTCGTACAGGTTTTCCGCGCCACGGCGGAACCTGTCGAGTTCGGCGCACGCCTTAACCAACTCGGCCGGCGTCATCCTCGAGCACAGATCCCGGAACGGCCGGTCGCGCAGCGCCGGATCCGTGCTCGTGATCGTCTCGATAAACGGGTTCACGGCGCGTCACCGCCGGCTTGGTTGCGCAGATTGGCTTCTGCCAGCAGTTCGATGATGGTCGCCAGCACCTCGGCCCGATCTTTGCCCGCCGTTGCCAACGCAATCTGCGTCTGGAGCAGCCCGAATTTTCGCCCGATGTCGTAGCGCGCCCCCGCAAGTTCGAGCGCCAGGTATCGCTCGCGCCGTGCCAGTTCCTCGAGTGCCGGCGTAAGCTGAATCTCGCCATTCAAACTCGATCTCGCCGACAACTGCTCGCCCAGAATCTCAAAAATGCTCGGTGCCAAAACGTGCATACCGAAAAAACAAAGATAATGGCCCACGCGCAAGCCGGGTGTGAGCAACGTCATCTCCGCTTGACTCACCGACGGTTTCTCGATGATCTTCTCGATCTGATACACGCCCTGCGCGTCCGCAACCCGTTTCCCGCTCAGCGTCCCGTACCGGCCCACCAGGTGTTCCCGCGTCGACTGTACCGCCGCAACCGAACACTGTTCCGCACCCGCAAGCGTCAGCAGTTGCTGCGCGCAACGCTGGCCCGGCAAATCCGAGATGTAAAGGTGGTCGCCAAGCAGCAAAAGGAACGGCTCCCCCCCAACGAACTCTTGGGCGCAATACACCGCATGACCGTAGCCCAGCGGCTCATCCTGCGCCGCAAACGACAGACGACGGATCAGATTGTCCAACCGACGCGCCTGTTCCGCGGCCCATTCCGCGTTCTGGTAGGCCTCGATCAGCCCGTTCCGCAACAGGCCCAACTGCTCCAGGTATTTTTCCTCGTCGCCCGGCGCGCAAACCACGCAGATCTCGTCGATCCCGCTGTCCAGCGCCTCCTCGGCGATAATCTGGATGACCGGCTTGGCGAGCCCGTCCCGATCCACCACCGGCAGCATCCCTTTCTGCACGGGATCCGCAACCGGATAAAGCCTCACGCCCCGCCCAGCAGCCGTGATTACGGCCTTTCGAATTCGCACTGAAGTCTCCTCCTGGCAATTTCCCGCACAAAAGGGTTTCCTAGTCGCGCCGCCGCCGCCGTGTCTTTCCACCAAGCAACTTCAACATGCCGGCGGCAAAACCATAGGTCCCATAGGTCTCATACGTCCCGTAGGACCCATTCGGCTTACCCCAAAATCATACCATCGCCCAGCCCGACCACCGCAAATACCCCGAGGCCGCGTTCATTGCGCGCCCGGTTCTCCGGCCGGCGCCTTCAAATCGCCCAACCCAATGTAACCCAGGCTGTCCAGTTGTTGCTTCTGCTCTTCCGAAATGACCGTCACCGCCGGCTCGGCCGCGCCCGTCTTGATAGACGCTATCATGCCGGTAAGCAGTGTCTCAACGCTCTCGACGCGCGGCCCGCCCGATTCCGCCAAATTGTTTTTCTCGCCGGGATCAGCCGTGAGATCGTAAAACTCGCGCGGCGCGTGCTTGCGCGGGTTGTCCGCGTTGGCATGGATGATTTTTTCGGTACGCGTCCTCACCGACTGCAAGACGTTGTTCTCGAAATCGTTTTCCGCATACACGTACGCGATATCCCCGTTGTGGAACGTCCCGTCCGCGTCCAGCAGCGGTTTACCCGGCATCTTCCCATCAGGCTGCAACCCC
Source organism: Bathyarchaeia archaeon (assembly GCA_035530195.1). Taxonomy (GTDB): domain Bacteria; phylum Hydrogenedentota; class Hydrogenedentia; order Hydrogenedentales; family SLHB01; genus JAPLKX01. Next base: position 29,786 of record DATKVG010000014.1, read on the forward strand.
GCCAGGAGCAACAGCGTTGGCGCAAGGTCGATGTGGCGCGCAAACCCCGTGTTGTGCTGGCCTGCGCCCGCGTTCGAAGGCAGCTTCACCAGCAGCGGGACCCGCACAAGCTCGTCAAAAAGCGTCTGCCCATGCCACCACCCGTTATGGTCGTAAAACTCCTCGCCGTGATCCGACACAAACACGATCACGCTATTGTCATAAAGGCCCCGCGACCTCAGCCCATCCAGAAACTCGCCCAAATGACCGTCCAAAAACTCGATCTCGCTGTTGTACGCGTCAATCATCGGCTGCCGGTATTTATCTGGATCAAGCTTCTTCGACTCGACGCCCGTCGGCGTCGGCGGCTGCAGCACCGACCGCGCATAGCCCACGCCCGGCTTGTGGTGATCCATGAACGGGTCGTGCGGGTCCATGTAATGAACGAACAGGAAAAACGGCCTGTCACCAGCCAGCCCCGAGTCCAGCCAGCCCAGCGCTTCCCGCGTCACCATATTCGCCGGCTGATAAAAGTCCGTTACCGACATCTTCCCCGACACCCGCGACATCATCGCCTGACGAACGATCCGCAACATCTGGTAAACCGACAGCCGCGACGCCGATTCACGCGCCCCGAAATAAAGGCTCGGCTTGAGGTCGGTATAGTCCACAAACCCCTGGCCAAAGTTGAACGCCGCGCAGATGTTCGGATTGTTCGAGAATCCTTTCGTGTAGTAGCCGCCGTCGCGCAACAGTTCGGGAAACGTCACCACATCGTCCGGCAGCATCGACACTTTGCCCGTCGCCGTGTGCGACTCGGGGTACCGGCCCGAGAACATCGTGGCGAACGACGGCTTGGTCCACGAGGCTTGGGCGAACGCCGAATCGAAGAACACCGCGTCCTTCGAAAACCGGTCAAGCTGCGGCGTGCCGGCCACCGCGCCCGGCGAGTAAAGTCTCAAGTAGTCGGCACGCAGCGCATCGGCCGCCACGAGAATCAGGTTGGGACCCGTGGCCTTGGCGCCGCCTGTGGCGCGGCCTGCAACAGCGTCCGGCGTCGTGGCTGCGGGCGCCAGCCGGTCGTACGCCGCACCGCCCGCGATCACCAGCAAAAACAGAACCGGTACGACCGCCGCCGCGACGGGTCCACGCACCGCCTTTTTTATGCCTTTGCCGGCCAGCGCGGACACCAGCGCCGCCACAATGGCCGCGCCCGCGAATACCGCGCCGAATCCAACCAGGTGCCGCATCGTCAGCGGGCGCGACATCAGCACGTCCCGTTTGAACCGCCACAGCGCGATCACCATGCTGGCCGCAACCGATCCGCCCAGCGCCATCCCCAAAACCGTCGCCGATGACATGAACTTGTCAAACAAAAGCGAAATAAACGCCAGGACCGCCGCTATCGCCAGCCCAAACCCAGCAAAAACCACCCCGTACGCCAGCGGACCCCACCACAACGCCGAGTACTCCCCAAAACCGCCCAGCCTCGACGAGATCCACGTCGCTTCACCGATTGCGACCGCCGCGCCCGCAATCAGGCCCCCGCCGATCCCGCCGAGCGCGTAACCCATCAGTTTGCGGCGGTAATCGGCAACGGCTTCCGGGGCGATTTTGACAGCCGCCGATTCTGCCTTGGCCACTTCCTGCCGGGCCTCCGCCAGTTGAGCCTGGATTTCCTCCTTGCGCGGGCGAGAACGCAGGAAAAAGATCGGCGCGCCAATCAGGAACGGAACCACGTCGCCCACCCACCACCCCAGGTGGGCGAACAGCACCGAAGCCGCCACCCCGCTGGTCGCCCCCAGCAGTCTGACAAAGATAATCTCGCGGATCCCCTCGCCGCCGATCGACGGGCCGATCACCGTGCCATAGATCATGATCGGGCTGGCGAACAGGATATCGAGCAGGCTCGTGCCCTGCGCACGGATCGCCATCATCGTACCGAAAAACATGAAACACGTACTGAGGTGAACCCATAGCCCGCACGCCACCGCCGCTAGCAGAAGCGCCCGCCGGCCGCTGTACGCTGTGATGGCCCCGCCAAGCTTGTCCACCTTGTTGCGGATCGCCGCCGGCGCGGGCACCACCGCGATCAGCACCTGCACCGCACGCGGCACCAGCAACAACAGAAACGACACCAGAACAAACATCCCCAGCACCGCCAGGATTACCAGCAGCACCGGCAGGTTGATGTTCAGCAGCCGGAAGCCCAGCGGGAATGTCAGAAAAACCAGAAACGTCAGCGATATAAATCCGATCAGCTTCTCGACCGCGATCACCGTCGCCGACTTGATCACCTCGCCCGTGTACCGCGTCGAGTCGTAAAGCCGGTACCCGTCCAAGCCAATCGTGCCCGGCAGGAAGATGCCGATGAACCGACCAACAAACCAGCTCTGCACCATGTACCAGAACGGCATCTTCAGGTCCTGCCCACGAAGAAGAAGCCGCCACCGAACGATACCCGCAAAAAGGCCCGTCAGCCGGATCAGTGTCGCAAAAACAAGCCAGATAAACACATTGCTGAACTCGACTCCCGTCAGTTCACGCCAAAGCGCCAGCGGCGTCACCCCCCCAAACTTGTCTGCCGCAAAACCGAACGTTTCCGGACGGAATAACAGCACAAACAGACCTACCGTGACAGCCAGCTTGATCAGGGTCGAGATAATTCGCTTACGCATGAAGTTCCTCGGGACCCGCTATCGGCGCCCGCCATCGGCGCCCGCCATCGGCGGCAGAACCGCCGGCGCAGACATTTCTTAAGTGGTTGCGCCCACACAGCATACAGTCAGCGCACGATATCATAAGCATTCCCCCGCTGGCAAACGCCCCGCGACTATTGTGGTGCGGGCGTCTCGCCTGCACTATTGGCCCGATCCGTCCGACCGGTCCGATCAGTTCGATCGATCCTATTTCCTCCCCCCTCCAGCCCGCATCGCCTGATTTCCGTCACTCTGACCACCCCTCTGTCCGTCTGACAACCCGTCACACTCACCATCCCCGCCACACCCTGCCCACTCTTGTTCACATCTAGCACTTTACAGTGCGAAAAAGGTCAAATAGTGACACTTTTTGGCGCTTCCCATGAATCCCGTGCCAATGGCAAGCATCTTGCTCTACCCAAGCCGACAGTTGATTCAAGGAGTTGTGCAGGAGGGTTTAGTCATGGAACGAGATTGGCTGCGTACAGTAGATGATAAGGGCTTGACGCCCCTGGCCCGCGTCACAAGCTGCTGCCATATGGCACTGACCGAAGTACTCCTTCGACGGGAGGCTGAGGATCGCAGCGTCTCGCTCAACGGTTCAAGCACCCTCCATAAGGCCGCCTACATCGGCCTGCCCGAAGCCGTCAGCGTTATCCTCAACGACGGCCAAGATCCCAACGCCCGGGACAAATATGGCGAAGCCCCCCTGCACAAAGCTGCCAGGCAGGGCCACGAAAAAGTCGTGGCCCTGCTGCTCCAAAACGGCGCTGACCCAAACGCCGCCGACGTCTTCGGCCTCACCCCGCTCCACTGGACCGCCATGGTCGGACACGCCGAAATCACCGACACACTCCTCGACAACGGCGCCGACCCCGACCACCTCAGCGAGTTTCTCGACTACCTCAGCCCCGAAGACCTCGCTCGCATCATGGGCAACATACCAATCCTCGACCTGTTCGCCCGTGCCCGCGGCGTGAGTTAGTACCCGCTCACGCCCGTTATAGCCGGCCGCGCGCACAATGCAGTCGCCCGCAAGACTGCAACGCCGCGGCCGGCAAATTATTTCTCCAGTCGGGCCGCCCCCGGCCGCGCTTCTCAGCCCCGCACTTCAGTGCGCCGTTGTGGGGGATGTCCCACATCCCTACGTCCCTTTTGATCCCTTTCCCTCCCTTTCGTCCCTTCCCCGGCTATTTTTCCCACCGCCGTTCTGATAGATTGTCTCCGTCTGACACCCGTTTTTCCGGAGGTCCTATGACGTTAGGCAAAGAAGTCTACGAGCACTACAGCCCCACCGGCAAAGGAAAAGGCGTACTCCCACTCGTCACCGGCTCGAGGGTCCTCGAAATCGGGTTCGGCGCCTGCGACCTCATGAAGGCACTCGCCGCATGCGCCAACGACGTCTACGGCGTCGACTGCGGCCGCGACCTCGTCGACAACGCCAAAAAACTCGGGTTCACCAACGTCTTCCACCTCGATGTCAGCGAAGAACCACTCCCATTCCAAAACAATTTCTTCGACGCCGTCTACTGCTACGAAGTCTTCGAGCACCTCACCAACCCGCATAGGCTCTTCTACGAAATCCGACGTGTCCTCAAACCCGGCCGCCAACTCTTTTTCAGCGTTCCCGCTCAGGAAGTCGACATGGGGTACGGCATCCAGAGGCACACCTTCGTATACCCCGGCTTGCTCGAAAAACCAAACCTCGAACGATTCTTCATGCAAATGTACTTCGCCATCGAACAAGCCATCGAACCCGGCCCAACCGACTGGCTCCTCGGGCACAACTACGTACTCACCAACTGCAAAAACGACCGCCTCCCCGACGTCGTCGAAGTCATCACTCAAAACGTCTCCGTCATCGACCTCTACGCCCGCGTCCTCTCCCCCGAATCCCTCGATCGCGAAATCAAACGCGAACTTGACGCCTACGCACTCATGCTCGAAGAGTTCGCCAAGTTCAACCTCGCCGAACCCTTCTCAGCCATTCTCGCGTTCGTCGTCCAACACTACCCCCGCGCCCACGCCTTCTACCTCGAAACCGCCCAACACCTCCTCGCACTCGGATTCCCCCTCCCCGCAGAAGACGTCCTCGCCGCATACCTCGCCCAGGGCGACCCGCCCGAACCCACCATGCGAAAAATCAAATCGCTCCTCCAACAAGTACTCGACGCAACCACACCATCGCCTGACCAATAAGCGTGTACTTTGCGCCTTGGCGAGATACTCGATCCTCTCGCAAAGACGCCAAGACGCAAAGGGAGGTCGCACTTGCCCCACGCATTCTTGATCTGTTTTCTGTTGAAGGATGACTCATAAGCCGTCGTCCTTTGCCGCACCGTCATGGTGTCTCGATAAGCCATTTTGTCAGCCAGGCAATTGCTTCATCCTGCGCGGGAACCTTGAAACTGTGTGGCGCATCGTAGTAGGAGCATTTGAAATGGCCGGGGGCGCCGAGGGCAGTGTACACGGCGGCGATTTTCTTTTCGGCATCTTCCATGCCTTCACGTGTGAATAGGATATCCTGAAGGCAGTTGACGACCATCAGGGGGCGGGGCGCGTTGAGGGTGACGACGTCGGGCAGGTCGAGCCACGGGAGTTGGCCGGGCACGTATATCATCCACGTGTGATACCAGAGGTGGTCGTAGAGGAGCGATTTATAGGTGGTCATCCAACCGGCTACGACGGCGGCTTTGATGCGGGGGTCGAGCGCAAAGAGGTGGGCGCTGCGATACCCGCCGATCGACAGGCCGATGCAGCCGATTCTGTTCGGGTCGACCTCGGCCCGCGTGAGCAGGTAGTCGACGCTCGCGCGGTCCCCTTGGAAAAGAATGCCGGGCCACGTCATTCCGGCGGTCACAATAGTCTTGGCAGTGATCTCTTCGTGGGGGCCGGCAACTTCACGATGAGCGGTGACATACTCATTGCTGCCGGGCGTCAACCCGCGCACAGGCTTTGTGAACTGTTCCGGGAGCGTGTCCAACTCGAGGCGTTGCGAGCCAAAATAAAACGCGTCCGGCACAAGCACGACAAAACCGCGGCGGGCCAATTCGTCCGCAAAGGGGCGACCACCGTACGCCTCGTCGATGTGTTTCTGCAACCGGGCGACCGGATTCTCCGTCTCCGTGATCTTCTCTTTGCCATAGTAGTAGAACCCGCCGTGGTCGTGCAGCGCGACCACCGCCGGCGCCGGGCCGGTCAGTCCGTCGGGAATGAGCAGAAAGGCCTCGGTCTTCCGGTTTGCCGTTACGGCGTAGCGGACATGATAGCGGGTGTAGCCGGTTTTTCTTACTTCGCCGAGCACCGCTGACGCGGGTGGTGCGTTCTCAGGTTCGTACGCCAGCAACTCCCGCATTTTCAACCGGCCCGCATCACGCCAGGCGTCAGCGTCTTTCCAATTGCCGGAAAGATACGAAAGCCTGTTCGGCTGCTGGTCCGCGTACTCTTGAATAAACGGATACAGATTGCCGACGTGACTTTTTGTCTCGGCTGCGCCATCGGCGCCCGCACCGATCGGTGCGGCCGCGCCGATGCGTGCGGCCGCAACGACCGAGACGGCCACGGCCAGCGCGTGCAAAAGTCTTGTCATTGAAGCGTTCTCCTCTCCAGCAATTATGGTTCACCTTTATTGCGCTCCGTAATGTACACCATCCCGCAAGAAGAGAAAAAACCGCGGCTCGCACAGGCGGTGTTGTTTCTCGAGGAACGATCGAGACAGTTGGGACTCTTGGGAGAGCCGCAGGTAGACGCCTCAAGGCTGGTTTTCCTACAGCCTACTTCAGCCGCGCGTTGATTGCCCCGAGCACGGTCCTAAGCGCCTTGATCCGCGCGTGGAGTTTGTTGTTGCCTTCGATGATGGTCCACGGGGCGTTGGCGGTCGACGTTTTAACCAGCATATCCGAGACGGCCCCGTAATACGCGTCCCACTTCTCCCGGTTGCGCCAGTCTTCCTCGGTGATCTTCCACGTTTTCCACGGCGTCTGCTGCCGCAGTTCAAACCGCCGCAACTGCTCCTCTTTCGAGATGTGCATCCAGAACTTCACCAGCACCATCCCGTAATCCGTAAGCTCGTTTTCAAACTCGTTGATCTCGTTATACGCCCGCGACCACTCCGACGCCGTCGCAAGACCTTCCACCCGCTCGACCAGCACCCTGCCATACCAGCTCCGGTCGAAAATCGTGATGTGGCCCCCTTTCGGCAGGCTTTTCCAGAACCGCCACAGGTAATGGTGCGTCTTCTCGTCACCCACCGGCGGCCCCACCGGGATCACCTCAAATCCACGGTGGTCCAGCGATGCCACAAGCCGTTTGATGTTCCCGCCTTTCCCCGACGCGTCCCAACCTTCATACACAATCACCACCGGCACACGCGGCAGGTACAACAGGTGTTCCGCCTCCAGCAGTTTGTCCTGAAGTTTCTCGAGCTGGCGCTGATAATCCTCCGGATCGACCGTCAGTGTAAGGTCGACGTCTTCAAGCGGGCTGCGGGACCCACGCTTGGTGTCTGCATCCCGGTGGGGTCGAGCTCCCGCTCGACCGGCCCTCGCTGCAAGTTCGCCTGACTTGCCAAGTGCCCCTTCCAACGCGCCGATGATGGTTTTCGCCGCCTCGATGGTTGCGTAGCGCAGGTTCTCGGCGGGAATGACCGTCCACGGCGCGTAATCCGTCGACGTCTCCTCGAGCATCTCATCAACTATGCGGCACCGCGATTCGTATTGCTCGTGGTGACGCCAGTCCTGCCGCGTAATCCGCCACGCCCGCGCCTCGTCCTTCTCGATTTTCCGAAACCGTTTTGCCTGTTCCTTCTTGCTGATGTGAAGCCAAATCTTGACGATCACCGCACCGTCGTCCGCTTGCTGCCGCTCAAACACCCCGATGCGCCGGCAGACATCCGCCCGGTCCTTCTTCTTCGCCCGCAACACGTCCCCGTACCACCCACCGTCATACACGCCGATCCCCCCGCGCGGCGGCAACGTCATCCAGTACCGCCACATCGGCGGCCGCAACAACGCCTCATCCACCGGCACATCGAACGTGTAGAGTTTGTACCCCCGCGGATCCAGCGCCGCAAGGATCTTCCCGATCACCGTACCCAGACCCGAAGCCTGCCAGCCGTCAAACACCAGCAGCACCGGCAACTGCGCGTCGCGCGCCTGCCGCTGGATCTCCCCCAGCCGGCGCGACACGGCCTCACGCGCCTCGCGAAACGCCTCCTTGGACATCTCGGCCTTCAGGTCGACGCTATCGAGCATAGAGTACGGCTCCAAAAAGCCCCGCCCGCACGGGCGACCCACCACCGGGCGCCGCATGCGGGCGGAACGTCATGTGTATCCGCGGCGGCACAACGCCGACCGCGCAATCAGGGTGTTCAAGAAAAGAGGGGACCGGTTCCTACTTCTTGACCGGCGTGATCGCGTCCTTCGCCGCTTTCGCCAGACGGAACTTCACCACCCGCTTCGCAGGGATCTTGATCTTTTCGCCGGTGGCCGGGTTCCTGCCTTCGCGCGCCTTCCGATTGACGATCACCAGTTTGCCGAGCCCCGGAATTGTGAAGCCGCGCTTCGCTTCCTTGTACGCCAGCTCGACAAGCGCCGTCAGAATCACGTTCGCCTGCTTCTTTGTGATACACGTTTCTTCGGCCAATTTCGCGATAATCTGTGTCTTAGTCATTGCCTTTACGCCTGCCATGTGTTTTGCTCCTTCCGTTTTTTCCTCTTAGACAGAACAGTACACAGCTAGTGAAACCCTTTCCACATGCCGCTGCTTGCTCTCTACCGGAAACGCCCCCCGGCTCCCAGCGCCAAAGTGCGCTCCAACCGCCCTTTTTTGGCAAATAACAGGCATTTTGTCAAGGTAAATTTTCACTTCCAACGGAAAAATGCCCAGAAAACGCACGTCTCATACGCTCACCAGGACAAAAAAACGCGAAAATCAGACCAAAAAGTTCGCACCCGCCCAAATACATCCTGCATCCTTAAAGAACCCCAAACCTCAAACCCCAAACCCCATTTCAGCCCTATGCTCGTCCGTGCACTTCCAAAAATGGGTCTCCACCCCGCTGCCGGCAGTATTCTTTCTTTTCGCAAACATTTGCCCGATTCTGTCAACCAAATCCCCCTTGTCCCGCAAAATCGCCACCCGTCCTGCCAGTCCTTCCAAGCCCAAAAAGAGCAACCGTTGTACATATAAAACAGACGCATGTGGAAACCGCCCCGCGAACCCGGGTATGTTATTGGTCGCTGCCCGAACAGGAGCTTCTCATGAACAAGCCATCTGCACCCGCCCCCGCCTGCCTGGCCCTTGCCGCCGTCATCATGGCCTACGGCTGGGGTTACCGCGGCACGGTCGGGCATGAGGCGGGCGCGATGGTGCCCGGGGCCCTGCTTGGGCTGGCGGTGAGCCTGGGGTCGGGAAGGCCCGACTGGCAGCGGCGGGCGGCGGTGGCCGGCCTGTTCGGGGCGATCGGCTGGGCGTGGGGCGGCTGCCTCAGTTACATGGAACACACGTCCTACGTCTTGTCAGACTCGTTCCCCAACGTCCTGTACGGCTACGCGATCCTCTTCTTTCTCGGCGCGCTGTGGGCCGGGATTGGCGGCGGCGTCCTCGGGCTCGCCCTGACCGAGCCGCGATCCGAGCTCGAACGCTTGATCCGGCCGTTTACGGCCATTGCCGCTACGTTTCTCGCAGCGCACCTCTGCTTCCTGTTCAGCCCGCGTTTGGCGGAAGCCTACGAAACCCTCTCGGTCCGCCAGTTCCACGACGGCGAATGGCTGGCCGCGACTATTGTGCTTGTCGTAAGCGGCGCGTACTGGCTGGCGAGGCCGAAAGACCGGCGCGCTACGGCGCTGTTCTTCTGGGGCGCGGCGGCGTGGTGGATCGGCTACGGCGGGCTGACCAAGCTGGGCGGGCTGCGCCTCGCCCCGCTGCACCGCAGCGAAAGCTGGGGCGGCGTCCTCGGAATGCTGGTCGTCCTCCTCGTATACCTTGCGCGCCGGCAAAACCGGGCCGCACTGATGCTGTCCCTGTACGGCATCGTCGGCGGCGGGTTCGCGTTCTCGCTGGCCGTATTCTTCCGCCACCCGATCGTGGTCCACTGGGGGCCCTTCACAGGCAACTGGCCGCAGTGGCGCGTCGCAGAAGTCCTGTTCGGCCTGTTCATGGGCTTCGCGATCGCGCTGGGATGCAGGCGGTTGATCCGCGGCCGGATCGAGCCCGCGATTGAAGATACCCCGCGCGCGCCCCTCGATGTCTACGCCGTTTTCGTGATGCTCGTAGCGCTGACATGGATGAACTTCCGCCGCCATGCCGCGCCCTGGATCGATCGCTACGACTTGAGTTGGACGTGGTACGTTCTCGGCGGTGTTGTGCTAACGCTGCCTGTGCTTTACGTTCTATACCGCTACCTCCGCGGCGTGCGCCGGTTTGTGCCGGCGTCAGCCTACGGCAAAGGCGCGGCCGTAGCGCTCGCCCTGGTGTGGCTTACGGTGGCAGGGTATGCGGCGCACGACGTCCCCAGCCGCGCCAACCTCGCCGGCTACCTGCTCCTGTGGGCGCCCGCGGCGATCGCCACGCTGCTGCTGATCCGCGCGCCGCGCATACAAGCGCAAAGCATCGACGACACGGTCGCGCGTTCAGCCGGTGTGTGGCGCGTTGGCCGCGGCTACGCGATCGCTTGGGCAATTGCGCCCGTCTTCCTGATCGCGATCACGTCGCTTGGCATGACCATGCAGGACGGCCCGCCCGAAGGAGGCGGCCGCAAACGGTTCGGCCCCGACGCGTATTGGCGGCAGACAGCGCGGCTTCTGGGCGTGTGGGAAGCGGTGGGTGTCGCGGAAAAACCCGGAGGCGAACCGGTCGAGCCGGAAAACGCGCCCGTAACGCGCCTCGAATTCAAGCCCAACCGCGACGTGACCGCCACCATGCCCTCGGGTGAGGTCGTCGAAACGCATCAGTGGTTCCTGAAAAACCAGTACACATGGCTGCACTGGTACGGAAGGATCGAAAAACACCCGGAAAAATCAGAACTCCCCCTCGAATTCCAAGGCAACCGCCTCTACATCGCCCTGCCCTCGCCACACGGCGCCTACACCGTCTTCGAACGCACCGAGTAGGCCCAGCGACGTATGGAGTGCGGCAGCTTGGAGAGTGTCTCAGAATCAGGCAAGACTCTCTTAAAGCCCCAAAGGGGCGACTACATATTAGCCTGGGGCATCGCCCCAGGTTACGAGACACACAACGAAGAGCCCTGAAGGGGCGTCACAAGCCTTGTTACGCCCCTTCAGGGCTGGCTCATCTGGCACAACCCGCGCTCCTGGGGCGATGCCCCAGGCTGACTTGTCTGGCCCCTTCAGGGCCTTCAATGGTTCTTGAGACAGCTTCCTTGCTGCCGCTTTGTGTTGTTACGTAGTTGCTAAACGAATTACGTGGCCTACTTCGCCGCCTGGACGATAGCTTTCCCGGTGAGTTTTTCGAGGTTGGCCAGCGCTTTATCAATCATCTGCTCGCCCGCCCCGATGGCTACCCACGACACTTGCGGGTCCGCGCCATAACCGCCCTGTTCGGTCGCGGCGACCGTCGGGAAATACATGTGGTGGCCGTTGCAGTAGCCGAAGAACAGCGTCTTCTCGGCGGGCGACTGCGCTTTCAGCCGGGTCGAGTGCGTGCAGAAAAACTCGCCCGACCCACCGACCAGCGCCAACTGGCCGTTGATCAGGATCGTGGTGAGTTGCGCGGGGATCTCGTTGCCCGGGAACTCCTCGATCGTGGCCATCAACTCGGGGAAGAACGCCTGCTTGAACAACTCCTGGATCGCCGGGTTGTGCAGATCGATGCGCGACACAAACGACATCCGGTCATCCACGCCCGCGACCGACGGTTTGGCAGGGACGGACGTCTGGATGCCGTTGGCCACTTCGAGCACTTCCGCGGCCAGAACTTTGCCGAACGCTTCGATGGTATCGTTGCCCTGCTTGTTGGTCGACATGTCGCCGCTGGCGCCCTGCATGAAGAGGCAGTTGGTCGAAAGCGCCGCCTCGACCGCGTTCATCATCTGGCCGGGATATTCGGCCGAGAACAGGAGTTGCGACGGGGACAGGCTCGTCGGGTGCGCGGCAAAATTGACGATGACGGCAAACGGCTTGCCCGACATGTCGTCGATCCGGATCACGGACAGCTCTTTGTCCAGCGGTTTGGGCTCTGCCTTCCAATGCCGGTTGCGGTTATACCCAACCTCCTTCGCGCCCCAGCCGATTTTGACGTCCTGCATCTTGCCCGCGGCAGCTTGATTGATAACGTCGGTGACTTTGCGCTCAAACTCCCCCGCATACGCCACCGCGTCGTCGAACCGGCCTTTGCCCATCCCGTCCTTGTCGAGCAACTCGATCACGGGCCCGTAATGCGTGTGCGACCCGACAATCATCAGGTAACTGATCCCGGAGGTTTCCTTAACGGCCTTGCGGATCCTTCCCATCATGGCTTCGGTAGGGCTCCGGCCCATATCGAGCCCGACCAGCGCAAGCTTATCGCCGCCCGCCTGGATCACCAGCGCCTTGGCATACAGCGGGTCGAGCGTGCCCACGGAAAGCATGTCGTGCCGGGCGCCGTAGCCCCACATCGGGCACGGCTTCTGAGGGGTGATATCGACCTTCGCAAAGCCCGCTTTGAATTCGGCTTGTGAAGCGGCGGCAAACAGAATCAGGGTAAGTAGAACGAACGCGGTAAACAACGAACGGCGCATGACCTAAACCTCCCAATGTGATTACATCTTCGGCCGGTACTATACAGGATCGAACCGCAAATTCCGAAACGGAGAGTACCGATCAGTCCCAATCAGAATTGGGCCCAATAAGAATTGGGACCTATATATATCCCGGCGGCAGCTTTGTCGATCGTCAGGAGAATAAGTCGCTACTTATCCATTGAGCAAGACGTGAAACCCTGCTTGCTCGAAATGATGGTCGCACGCCAGGACTTCGGTGATGTCTTTATCCGGCATCACGGTGAAGGATATGCAATCCGTAAGAGACCAGTCCTTGTCAGGGCGCTCGGCAAAAAGGGCAATGCCTTTATCAAAGAGATCGGAAGATGTCCGAATCAGAATCGTGGATGGGTCGGAGCGGAGACGCTCCACAAACCTGACAAAAAGGGAACGTGCACCCCCCCGCGACATGAGCGCCGCGAGTTCCACCAAAACGTAATCCGTTGTGACGATCTCCGCACGAAGGGATTCCAGGAGCGTAACGGCGGCCGCATGATGCTTGTCGCGATTGTTGAACAGGGCAAGGTAAAACGACGTGGCCGCGAAAACCCGATTCAGGATCCGTGTTGCGCTCGCAGATACGTGTCGTGGTTTTCTGACCAATCCTCGGGCAGGCCATCGATAGCGCCGATAAAACAACGATAACGTTCCACCAGAGAAGCACTGCCGGTACCCCGGCTCGCTGGCTCGGCTGCGGCTATTTCGATCGTGACCAAAGCGCCGTCGGGCAAGTGGCCGGCTTCATCCAATACGATGGCCCCGTTCTCCACGTGTCCTTTGTACCTCATCTCGCGTTGCTCCCATTTCGACTCGTCAATTCTACCACATGGGCGTTACGCATGGAAGATTCTCGCCGATCTCGTTCTTTCTGGCTCTCTGTAAGACTACTCTTTCTCACACGGAGTCACAAAGACACGGAGTGCCCCCCTCCGTTCCGCTACAGGCCCCTGGGCAGCATGGCCTTCCGCTCGGCCTTCTCGATCGTCAGGAAAATAAGGCGGCGCTTGCCCGGTTTTAGGGTAGGCGCTTCGAAGACAACGGTCTCGCCGAAAGCACAGGTGAAGCTCACCTCGACGGGATTGCTCAAGGCGTTGGGAAGCCGGCGTGGCTTCCAGAATGCCAGCCCGCGCCTGTGTCGCTGCAACCGAAGGTCTTCAACCAACACGCGCATGTCAATCCGGCCCGTACCATCACTGGTCTGTTTGGCGGCAATGGCCCCAAGCAGACCCTCATGCATCTGGACTTTATTTTTGGAACGGTCTACAAACGTCTCTGTACGCAAGTCGGCGATTACGGCCGTGGGCCGGGCATCTTCCCAGAACGTTACCAACGCTTCCGATGCTTCCGACAGATTGGTGAACGGGCCGCCTTGCCGTTGCAGTACTTTGACACTTGGAGGCGGGGTGACAACAGCGAACGTAACGCGGGGCGCGCTGATAAGTTCTGCTTCACCCGGTTCGGTGGCAAGCAGGTTCTTGAGAATACCCGGGGCCTGCAGATGATACACGGCTCCTGGCTTTCCAGTCCCCGGTTCCGAAAAATCAAAGGTTCTTTCGTACCTGGTTTGGCCGACGTCTATGATCTTGAACTCAGCGGTGGCATACGGCCCCTTGAATGGCGACACGGGAGAGTACGTGATACGGCAGTCGTCCGTTTCGCCGGTTTCGATCTGCGCTGCCAGTTCAGGTGTTGCAGGGCGCACTTTCCAAAAGAGCACAATCATGCCTGACTCCGTGCTCTTGGTGGCCGGAACGCTTATGAGGGCCGCCTGCCATGTGTCCTGCGGCGCAGGCAACAACTCATTGACATAAGAGTCAACGCCGTCCGACATGTCGTCCGATTGGGGCGTCTTTATCCATGCGCCCAACTGGTCTTGCTCCGGATGAAGGACAACTTCCATCTCGGGCGGCGCCTGACCTTTCTGATCCTGCTCGGGCAGAGTGGCTCTTATGGCTGTCTTCTGCTCCGGGTACAGCCCGATCGTCGCCGTAAACATCGGTGCCACCCCGTCCCCGTTTTGTTTCCCATTTTCACCCCACCGGAGTTCATTGCCTTGCATGATTAGCGATGTGCCCTCTATTACCACTTCGCTGGCGCCCGTAATAAGTACCGGCAACTGGGGACCCGGGTGATTCTTCCCGTCGTCCAGTCTGTATTCTCGCACGCTGACGGCCTTGAAGCTCAATTCGGAACTGGTAAAGAAAGCCCGAAGTTCGGCCACCATGGCCGGTTCAGGGCAGATTTTCCCCGACGCCGGCACCTCATCAATCACAGTACCGGGTGGAGCGGTTTCGGGCCGCGCAGACGACCATCCCGGCGCGACCAGCACCAGCAGCAGAAGCGTTGCGGCGAGCGTAAGGCGCGGGAGCCGGCACGGAGACGCGGCCTCGAGCACCATGGCCAGGCGCCGCTCAAATGTCGCCGCGGGGCCGCTGGCCATGCCGAACGCGGCCATCGGCGCGGGCTGGCGCGAGGCTATATCCACTACACGCACGAGCGTCTCAGCATAATGCCGCCGCCCGTCCGGCAACGCCCACAGCACCCACGCGTCCGCGGCCATTTCCCGGTAAAGGTGCAACCGCCGCCGAACAACGTACAGCAGCGGGTTCCACCACCAGGCGCATTGCGCCGCAAATTCGAGCAGGCCGGCCCACAAATCCCGCCGTTTAAGGTGGGCCAGTTCGTGAGCCAGGATGCCCGCAAAACCCTCTCGCGGAATGGCTCCGATTAGCTCGTGCGACACGAGGACTTTTGGCCGCCATGCGTTGACCGCCACCGCCGAGCACAGGCCTTCAACGAGCAGCACGCGCGGCGGCCGCACATCGAGCCGTTGCGCCATTTCTGCCGCCAAGGAGTCCAGCCAATCCGGCGCCGGCGTGCTGTGGCGTGAGATTCTGCGCAGCTTGCGGAGCCGGAACGCCTGCAATGCGGCCGCGCATACGGCGCCGAAAAGCCACAGAAACACTCCCGTCGACAACATATCAATTGCGAACGGCTGCGGCGGGGCCGGCGACGCAGAAGACGCCGCGCGGCCTGAACTATTGCCATTGGGCGCGGCTGGTTCTTCATTCGGGGCCGCAGCAAATTCCACCACGGAGAAACGTTCGAGCCCGCCTGCGTCTGACACTGCCCATGGCCAAGTCACCACCGGCGGCATCATCAGCTTGATGAGCACCGCCAGCCACAGCAGGTGGCAAACGGCCGGGCGCGGCCGCAGTACGGTGCAGATCAGTTCAACGAGGACAGCGAGCACCGCGACTGTTAACAGGTGAAAAACAAACCACATTTCAGGTCCCCCCTTGGCTACTTTCGTTTCGGCTCGTATTCGTCCAGCAGTTTCCGAAAATGCTCGATATCTTCAGGGGTAAAGTTGCGTCCGGTCACCAGCGCCGCCACCAGCGGGGAGGTCTCGCCATCGCAGAGGCGATCCGACAAGTCCCGCAGCCGTTGCGACAGAAAACTCTCCCGCGTAGACGCAGGTCGATACACGTGCGCCAAGGCCGTCTTGTCGGCCACGACGTGGCCCTTCGACTCGAGCCGGTTCAGGAGCGTCTGGACCGTCGTGTAGGCCCATCTGCGCCGGCGCTTTTTCAGGCGCGCGCTTACCTCGCGCACCGTCCCCGGCCCGTCCCGCCACAGGACCTGCAACACTTCCATCTCGGCCTCGCTCACCTCGGGCAACTTCTTCACCATCCAAGCCTCCTACAGGTTGTCGGACAACGGCATCCTACTACATCGTGTCGGACTTGTCAAGGGGCTATTTGGAGTGCGTCCGCATGGGCGCAACTCGCTTGCGCTCACAAAGCGGCAGCAAACACGCCCCCGCCGGTTCCCATCGCTTCTATGACGTCAATAAGTTTACCCCCGAGCAAGTGCGTAAAGACGACGCCATCCCCTGGCGCACCACCAAACTCTTCTACGGAGCTGAACGGCGCACTGTCCGCTATAAAGAAATCGACCCGGTTTATTCGCCGGGCGGCGCGCGCAACCAACCCGTGCGCCGCATCATTGTCGCGCCCACCGCTTACCGCAAAAGAAAGAGCGGCAGGTACTCCTACGGCAACCCCGCCTATCTGCTCACCACCGATCTCGCCCAAAACGCAAAGACCCTGCTTCAGATCTACTTCAACCGCCGGCCGTTTGCTGCTTGCCGCACGGCTCAATTTCCGGCCACAAAGAACCGATGATTACGCCAACCGACCCAAGTGGAGACGAAAGGCCAAAAGACCCTCGCGCCTCGATCTCATCACGCGGCGTAGAAAAGAAAGCCACCAACATCCAGAAAGGCTCATCCCGCTGGGAATCAACACTTCGTTAGACAGCACGACCGAATCTTCGCACATTCCTGTACGCACGGCATCCGTAGGTCCGGAATAATTCCGGACCCACATTCAGCAAGAATTAGGTCGTCATATATAGACCACTTGGCCCGCACCGCAGCGGCGTGATAATGTCGAAACTCCAGGGTGCGGGCTGGAAGACCGCGCCTTGCGCACCCTCAGGCGGGCGTGCGGTGGTACAGCAGGAAGAACATCTCGCGGGCCTCGACGTTGTGCGGCCAGCGGCGAACGCACTGGTCGATCCAGAATCGGGCGGAAGGCAAATCGTTTTCATCCGCGGCAATCGTCGCGAGCGCGAGGTAGATGTCGCCCGTGTCCAGTCCATGCAGGGCTTTCTGGAACTCTGCGTATGCTTCCAGGTTCTTTCCGGCGCCGGCCAACGCGTCGGCGTATTCTTTGCTTGCGCGCGCGCTGGGCCATTGACCGCCGGCGGCCCGCTCGTAGAGCACGAGGCTGGTGTTCCCGGCAAGTTCCGCGTCTTCCGCGGCGGTCAACCGGACGCTGGGCGTGATAACAGCCCACACCTCGATCAGGCACACCGCGAGCGCCGCCGCCGGCAACAGGTTGGACGCGCTCCGCGAGTCCCAGAACGGGGCGCGGCACGCGCTGGTCATCATGCCCGCCATCAAAAGCGCCACGAGCGTGTGCGGTGCGCTGTCGAAAACGCCGTTAAACAGCGCAAAGAAACCGTACGCCGCCAGCACGCCCCATTGCGGGCCACGCACCGACACCAGCCGGCCAACCATCCACACCCACAGCAGAATCCCCGCCAAACCCGCTTCCGCCAGGACTCGAACCACCTCGGAGTGGGGCTGGTCGGCGTGGCGCTCGATGTTGAACGATGGGTCGGGCGGCCGGTTTGCCGCGATCTCGCCCAGATACGACGGGCTCCAATACGCGTAGTTGCCCAGGCCCATGCCCGTCAGCGGAAAGTCGCGGAACATCCCGTGGCCCGCCTTCCACAGCCAGACGCGCGAGTCCCGGCCTTCGTCGTTTGCGCCGAACGCGCTGCGGACCCGCGACACGGTCGCTTCCGGGGCCAGGTAGGCTGTCGCGCCAACAGCTACGATGGCCACGACGGCCGCCGCCGCCAGCCGCCGCGGCCGCCACTCCAGGTGCGGGGCCACCGCGCACACGCCCGCCAACGCCGCCAACCATGAGGACCGCGAACCCGATATCATCAGCGCCGGCGCCAGCAGCAAGACCGCGGCCAGGCCCCATTTCCGCCGCCGCTGCCCGAGCACGCGGTACAAGGCGGCCGGAAAAGCCATCGCCACGTATCCGCCGAAATAGTCCTGGTTGCCGAAAACCGAATAGACGCGCTGATCGTACGATTCAAAAACAGGGAAAAGGCGCGGCGCCAAACCCCAGTATTGGACGTATCCCAGCAGCGCCACCACAACCGCCGACACGATAAATGCGTCAAAAACCCGATCCCGCCATTTTTCCTGCGCCAGAAGATCGTACGACAGCGCCACCATCACCAGCACGAGACCCCATCGCAACACCGTCAGCGCCGTGTCGGATGCAACGGCCGTCGGCATCAGGCCGGCCCGCATAAGCGCAAGCCCGACAAAAACCCACAACGGCGCAAAGGCTTTTATGCCATTCCAGTAAAAGTGCCCGCGAACAGCCACCAGCAACGCCATCACCGCCAACCCGATACACAGCACGGCCTCCTTGGCGTGCAAAAACGACGTTACCTCAAACGAATACGCCGCCGCGCCAACCACCAGCGCCGCGATCAACACGATCGCCCGCACATTATCCAGGACAGCCACGCGGCGCGGAACGGCATAATCGAAGCCGCCCTCCTCCGCCGCGGTAACCGTGCCCCCATGTTCCATTAAAACCTCCAATCTGTTCCTTAATGCTACCCACCACCAACACCTCAAAACAAATGGGGCAATTGGGATGACCGGGACTGAAGATATGTGCTGTTGTCGCACGCGGCTATTGCGAGAAGAATCAGCGCGAGGTAAGATGCTCGAGACCCGCACAGGGCCGGCACCGTTGAGAATAACGCCAAAATCTGGGTACATCAGTGAATCTCGTTACATTTGACATAGACGATACACTTGTTTCTTCCGGCGGGGTGGATGATGCGTGTTTCATTAAAGCTGTGTCAGATGTGGCGGGACAAGGCGATTTCAGCCCGGACTGGGATTCGTACGTTAAAGTCACTGAGCCGGCGATTGCCGCGGAGATACTGACGGCGAAACTGCATTGCAAGCCTACCCGGAAGGAATTGGCGAACGTAGAGTCGAACTACCTTCGCAATCTGCAGGAAGCCAAGAGCAGGATTCCAGACTGCTTCCAATGCGTGCCTGGCGCCCCTGAGTTGGTCAGTGTCTTACGTAATGAGCCGGATTTCGCAGTTGCCTTTGCGACAGGCGGCTGGGAATCCTGTGCGACTTTCAAACTCGGCGCCGCGCGTATTGATTTTGATGAACTGCCAATGGCTTCAGGCAACGACTCTGACTCGAAGCGAGGAATCATATGCGCCGCTATAGCCAAGGCCAAAGCGCACTGGCACGTTAGCACCTTTGATATTCATACACACGTGGGTGACCGCCTTAGCGACTACGAAGCCGCCGCGGCGATCGGTTGTGAGTTCTTAGCCGTGGCAGTTGACAAGACCAAGGCCTCTGCGTTCAGGGCTAGAGACATCTCACTTATCTTCGACGAATTGTCCGACACAGAGCGGTTGGTTAGGCTGTTCCGGAAAGGCTCTGAAGGTTTGCGGTAAGAGGACTTGCCTCATTCTTGCTCCTCCAGGACTTCTGGAAGAAGCATTCCACGCGCGACAAACTGCACGCAGCCCCCAATCTGCACGCCTCCGTCAGCGTCGCGTCTTACCCATAATGAGCCGCGCCGATGCAATGGTCCGGCGCCTTGATTGACAAGCCAGACATGCCCGGCCGGTCGGCCTATTCCAAGTTGCAGGAGGTACTCGGGAAGCGCGGCCGCCGCCCCGCCTGTCGCCGAATCCTCATGCCCGTCCAGTGACGCAGTAAACACTCGCAAGGAGATACTGTCTTCAGAGTCCACCGAAAGGAAACATATCCCGTGAATGCCGGCGGAAAGACAGTAGCGCATTACTTGATCCGGGCTTACGGCAATCGCTTTCAGTGCCTCCAGACTGTCCAGGAGGCGGTACACGCGCCGGCGTCCTGCATCCAAGACAATCTCAGGCCGCGTTCCCGTTGGCAAGTGGAGGTACTCACTCAAAGATGACCGGGATCTTTGAACCGAGATCTGCGCGTGAGGCATCTCAAGCCAGTGGACGTCTTGCGGTCCCCACCCCGCCGAATTCACTTGGACGAGACAATCCCCGGCCAAGAACGAAATAGACCCGGCGGTCGGAACTGAACCCGCCCGGCGAAGCACCGCGCTTGCCCCGATGAGAGCCTGGCTGCAGAATGACAACTCCTCGCTGGGAGAAAATGCCCGCGTTTCCCAACAGTTCGTCCCAGGCCATACAAATACCGAATCTGGAAAACCCAGGCGACTCGCGATCGACTGGCCGTCAGTTCCTCCGGAAATGGGGGGTCCCAGTAATACGCCAGTCGGATTGCCACGGGCAGATTCCGATCTAAACACCAGAAGTTGCCAGAGTTCTCTTTGCCACTCGCCCATTCTTATGTTTCTTCCTATGAACGCTTATGTTACGACGTAACGCAGCACGGCCGCAATTTATGGAAGCGGCGTCCTCATCGCTTCAGAGTGGCAATCCCTTGAGCGGCTTATACCCAGGATGCTCTTTGTCACCTAATTCTGTGCCGCCTTCAGACGCTGCGTCACTCTCGCGTGTCTTGTTTTGTTCCCAGCGGCCGTGCGGCTATAATCAGTTGTTCTGTAACTGGATATCTGCGATGCGTTTTGAAACTTTTGTGGCCTTGCGTTATCTGCGCGGCAAACGCAAGTCTCGGTTTGTAGGTCTGATCACGCTGATTTCGGTGGCGGGCGTGAGCGTGGGCGTGATTGCGCTGATTGTCGTAATGAGCGTCATGACGGGTTTTGATAACGCCCTGCGCGCCACCATCATCGGCAACCGGGCCCATCTCACACTCGAGACACCCGGCGCCACAATCTCCGATATCGACGCCGAAATCCAGAAAATTAAAGAGGTCGCCCCGGAGGTGGTCGCCGCCGGGCCCATTACGCAGGTCGAGGCGCTGATCCGCAACGCCGAAGGCCGCCAATACGTCTCGGGGGGGTTTGTCGTCGGAATTGACCCGGAACTCGAGCAAAGCGTCACCAACCTCAGCGACAACCTCACCCGCACCGAGGGAAGGGACTTCGGCGAGGGCCGTCTGCCCGGCAAGAAAGAGATCGTGCTGGGCTATCACCTCGCGATGAACATCGGCGCACGGGTCGGCAGCGAGATCAGCGTCATGACGATGCGCCAGTTCACGACGTCGCCGCTCATGACGGGATCGCGCGGCGTGTTCCTTACTGTCAGCGGGATCAGCCAGGCCAAGATGTCCGATTTCGACACGTACTACGCGTTTGTGAACCTCGAGACCGCGTCGATGCTGTCCGGCAGGGAAGGCGCCGACGCCATCCACTGCAAGCTCACCGACCCGTTCCTCGCGGAAGCCGTCGCAAAGAGGCTCGAAGACAAGCTTGGCGTGGCCGCCACCACGTGGTACGAAAGCCAGCAGGCCTTTTTTGCCGCGCTCGAACAGGAAAAGGTGGCCATGTTCATCATTCTTGTGTTCATCGTGCTTGTGGCCGCCTTCAACATCACCAGCACGCTCATCATGGTCGTGATGGAAAAACGGCAGGACATCGGCATCCTGCGCACGCTCGGCGTCAGCAGCGGATCGATCCTGGTCATCTTTATCACCGAAGGACTGCTGATTGGCGTTGGCGGAACGCTTGTCGGCGTGGTGTTGGGCAGCCTGTTGGCGTACAGGCTCAATCCGGTCGCCGAATTCGTTGCCTGGATGCTCAACGTCGACCTGTTCAGTTCGCAGATCTACTATTTCGACCGGATTCCCGTGGCCGTGGTGCCGTTCGACATCGGCGTGATCACCGTGAGCGCCATCATCCTCACGTTCATCTCGACGTTGTACCCGGCGTGGAGCGCGGCCCGGCTCGACCCCATCGAGGCGCTGCGATATGAGTAACGTGATCGAATGCCGGGGTGTCGAGAAAACCTACTACGACGGCAACCGCGAGTTGAGAATCCTGCGCGGCGTCGACCTCGACGTGCCCGAAGGCGAGATCCTGGCGATCAGCGGGCCGTCGGGCGTCGGGAAAAGCACGTTGCTCCACATCATCGGCACGCTCGACCGGCCCACGGGCGGCGAGGTCCTGTTTCGCGGGGCGCCGCTCACGAAATTGGGCCGCAACGCCGTGAACCGAATCCGGAACCGCGACATCGGGTTCGTGTTTCAGTTCTATCACCTCCTGCCCGAATTCACGGCGGTCGAGAACGTGATGATGCCCGCCATCTGCAAAGGCGCGCCAAAAGGCGCGAGCCGCGCCCGCTCCCTCGAGTTGCTCGAGAAGGTCGGGCTCGAGGACCGCGTCACGCACAAGCCCGGACAGCTCAGCGGCGGCGAGCAGCAGCGGGTCGCCATTGCGCGCGCCCTGTTCAACAAGCCCAGCGTCGTGCTGGCCGACGAACCCACCGGAAATCTCGATGAGCGAACCGGCCAAGGGATTGTCGACCTGCTGTGGTCGCTCCACGAGGCCGGCGGGATCACGCTCGTCATCGTCACCCACGACACCGAACTGGCCCAAAAGGCCTGCCGCTGGGCGCACCTGCACGAAGGAAAAGCCGAACTGAAAAAAACCTGACTCCGTCTACTCTTCATCCGGTTCGAGGCCGCCTTCGCGTTCGAGAAGAAGCCGCGCCTCGGCGGCGTTTTCGGGCATCACTTGGATTTCTTTCGGGGCGCCGGACCCGACGATGATCTGGAGCCCCTCCCCCTTGACAAGGACGGGTATGCCCGCGTCCTCGAGCAGCGACGTCGCCACCATCACCGTGTTCTGATCCACCGTCGTAAGGATCGTCACCCATTCGACGTACTCCGTTTCCGGCTCGGGCGGCAACTCTTCCACGAGCGGCGCCCGGCACTCCGCGCATTCGGTATACCCTTCCCTGTACTCGATCCTGCATTTCGGACAAAACATGTGCGCTCCTTTCGGCCTTCTGCGGCCGGCCTTTCCGGCCATGCCCGGCCGGCCTCGACGCTTATTCTAACTCCCCGCCGCCCTCCGCGATTCCAACTCCTGCCAGCGCGCGTAAAGCGCCTCGACCCGCTGCTTGGCCGCGTCCAGCGCCGCAAGCCCGCCTTTTATGGCCGCCGAATCGGCCCTATAGAACCCGGGCGCGCCAACCTCCGTCTCGAGCCGCGCCACCTCATCCTCCGCTTCCTCGATCTGCGCATCCATCCGCGCCAACTCCTGTTTCTCGCCCCAGGTTAGCCCGCCCCGCCGCGTGGCGCGTGGTGCGGCCTGGTCGCGTCGCACAGGTTTTGATGGCGCCTCTTCGACCGGCGCGGGATGCGTCTCCTTGTATCGGAGATAGTCATCGTAGTTGCCCGCCAGCAGCAGCAGGTTGCCGTCGCCTTCAAACGAGACGATGTGCGTGCAGGTCCGGTTCAGGAAATAGCGGTCGTGCGACACCATC
This sequence comes from Bathyarchaeia archaeon, assembly GCA_035530195.1. GTDB lineage: Bacteria > Hydrogenedentota > Hydrogenedentia > Hydrogenedentales > SLHB01 > JAPLKX01. The sequence goes on from DATKVG010000014.1 coordinate 53,207, forward strand.
AGCGCGCAGCCGTCGAACGACAGTATCGCCTCTTCGATCACGCGCAACGTCGGCAGGTCCAGATCGTTTGTCGGCTCGTCGAGCACAATGAAGTTGCCGCCGCGAAGCAGTTTCTTCGCCAGGTCGATGCGCGCCAGCTCGCCGCCCGAAAGGTTTCGCATCGGCGTCAGGACCGCCGCCCGGTCGAACAGAAACCGTTCGAGGTAGCCGGGCACGTAAATGCGCCGGGATTCCGCCCGGTCATATTCCGCGAACTCCCAGAACTCCGCGCCGTCCGACACATACTTGAGGATGGTTTGATCGAGGTTCACGTCGCCGTGCGTCTGGTCGACATACAGGAACTGCGTGTTGTCGCCGACCACCACCTTGCCCTTGTCAGCAAGCTCGAGCCGCATCAGTACCCGCAGCAGCGTCGTTTTACCGCAGCCGTTGGGCCCGATCATGCCCACGCGCATCCCGTGCTGGACGATCATTGTGAAATCCCGGAACAACACCTGGTCGCCGTAGCGCTTGACGATGCTGTGGGCCTCGAGCACTCGTTTGCCGAGCCGTTTCGGTGTCGGGATCTCGAACCGGATTTCTTTTGGAATAGGCGGGGGCGCCTGCGCCTGCAACTCCTTGAACTTATCCAGCCGCGCTTTCTCCTTGGTGGTCCGCGCGCGCGCACCCCGCATCACCCACGCCAGTTCCCGCCGCAGAATCGCCTGGCGGCCCGTTTCCTCGCGCGCCTGCTGCTCGATCAGGTTCGTCTTGTACTCGAGGAACCGCGTGTAGTTGCCCGGGAACATATACAGGGCGTTATGTTCAATCTCCACAATCCGGGTCACAATCCGGTCCAGAAAATACCGGTCGTGCGTCACCAGCACGCAACTGCCGGCGTAATGCTCGAGAAAATCCTCGAGCCACTGGATGTTCCTGGCGTCAATCTGGTTGGTCGGCTCATCCAGCAGCAGGATGTCCGGCCGTTTCAGCAGCGTCGCCGCCAGGTCCACACGCCGCGCCTCGCCGCCGGACAGCGTGCCTGCCACGCGTTCGGCGACGGGCAGGTCCAGCGCCGTCGAGACGCGCTTGATGGCCTGCTCCGGGTTCCACGCATCGTCAACGCCGATCCGGTGCAGCAGATGCTCGCACTGGGCGTGCAGCCGCGCCTGCGCGGATTCCGGCAGCGTTTTGTCGGCCAACAGGTCCACTACCCGATGGTATTCGTCCAGCACCAGCCGCATCTCGGCGCCCGCCGCATCGAGCACCTGCCCCACCGTCTGCCCCGGGTCGAGCCGGCACACCTGCCCCAGCATCGCCACGCGCAACCCCTGCGCCGTCGTTAAAAGCCCCGCGTCCGGCGCATCGAGTTGGGCGAGGATCCTCAGCAACGTCGACTTGCCCGAGCCGTTCCGCCCAATCAGCCCGATACGGTCCCCCTCGTGTATCGTCAACGACACGTCGCGAAGCACCGGCTGGCCGCCAAATCCCTTTATAACGTTCTGTGCGCTTAACAGGGGCTTTCCAATACGCGCCATGCAATAAACACTCCTCGGGCAACGTGAAGATATAACGGTAACGGATCACGCGGGGTGAACGCCACAAAAACTCCCCCAACCGCGCAGCCTTATTCCAGCATCGAGCGTAAGGGCTGCGGGAAAGCCTTCCATTTCCGCCGCCGTATCCGCTAATCTCTTGGGAGACCAACTCAGGAGCGCGTTCAATGTTCCCGCTGTTTGACTTGTTTCCGCGCCTTCGCGACCGCCTGCCGCGCGTTCCGCTCACCGAATTGCCGACGCCCGTCGAGCCCATGTGGCGGCTGGCCGCGCGGCTCGGGGTTGCCAACCTTTACATCAAGCGCGACGACATCACCGCGCCCCTCTACGGCGGAAACAAGGTGCGCAAGCTCGTGTTTCTGCTGGCGGAAGCGGTGCGACGGGGCTGCAAAGAAGTCATGACGTTCGGCTGCGCCGGTTCAAACCACGCCACCGCGACCGCCATCTATGCCAACCAGCTCGGGCTCCGCGGCGTCTCGATGTTGCTTCCCCAGCCCAATGCGCACAGCGTCCGTACGAATCTGCTGGTAAGCCACCGGTCCGGCGCGGAACTCAATTATTACGAGTCCAGCGAAGACCTCGGCAAAGACATCCCACGCGTGCTCGCCAGGCACATCCGCGAAACTGGAGTCGAACCGATGGTAATTCCCGCGGGCGGATCATCCCCGCTCGGCGTGGCCGGTTACGTCAACGCCGCGCTCGAACTCGCCGCCCAAATCGGCGAGCGCCTCGCGCCCCGGCCCGACCTCATCTACGTCGCCGCAGGAACCACCGGCACCTCCGTTGGCCTGAAGTTGGGATTCAAACTCGCCGGGCTCGATACCCACGTCCTGCCCGTACGCGTCACCGGCGAAACCTTCGTCAACGCGCCCGCCATGGTCGAGCTTTTTCACGCCGCCAACAACCTGCTCCACGAAAACGACGAGTCCGTTCCGCTGGCTGATTTCACTGAAGAGGAAACGCTGATCCGCCACGAGTTCTACGGCGGCAACTATGCCGAATATACGCAGGAATCCGTAGATGCCATGAAGATTGTGCATGAAACCGAGGGTATCCGGCTCGAAGGCACTTACACCGGCAAGGCGTTCGCCGCGTTGCTCGCCGACGCGGCCGCCGGGGCGCTCCACGGCAAAAAAGTCCTGTTCTGGGACACGTACAACTCCCGCGGCCTCTCGAACCTCATCGCCGGCCAGGACTACCACCACCTCCCAAAGCCGCTACACCCCTACTTTGAACAGGACGTCCAGCCGCTCGATCGCACATAGGTCCTTTGTCTTGTTCGTCCTATTTTGGCTACTTCGCCCGCGGGTTCGCCATGTAGTAGAAAAACCCGTCTTCGGCGCCCAGGACAAGGTCGGGGATCCCGTCGCGGTTCCAATCGGCGATGGCGGGGCACGTCGTATGCCCGGCCAGCTTGCGCGTGTCCATCTTGCCTTCGTTCTTGAACACATACCGGCCTGAGTCCCCGACGTTGCGCCAGAACTCGGCGTTTTCGCCGTTGGCGATCAGGTCCAGCCGGCCGTCGCCATCCCAATCCGTGAAGGCGAGTTTGCGCCGGCCGCTCTTCCCGGCCCGCCCCTGATTCAGCCGGAGCGGCTCGCCGTTATCGGTGTGGAAAATTCTCGATGGCGGCAACAGCACCAGCCCCGCGTCTCCTTCCCGCCGCTCGAAAAACACGAGGTAGCCTTCCTGGTCGAGCATCACCAAGTCGTTCAATCCGTCCCGGTTCAGGTCGATCACCACGGGCGACGTGCGCCATTGCGTCACCAGGCCCTTGCCGTCGGGCGTCCACCAGGTCCACGCGGGTTTCGGCGCCGCACCTTCCCACTCGACCTCGACGGGCTGCGCCCCGGCCAGTTTTGGCGCGGTTCGCTCGCCGATATTCCGGTACCACAAAACTTTGCCCCAGATGCTGTTGATCACGATGTCGGGCAGGCCGTCGCCGTCCCAGTCGGCCACGTTCACCACCGTATAGCCCCATTTGGCTTCGCACGGCCCTTGTATCGATCCGTTCGGCCCCGCCTGGATCCGGATGACTTCGCCGTCCGCCTCGAGATAAACCGGCGCGGCCCATTTCGGCGGGCAGCCGCCATCGAGGTTCTTCACGAAGTTTATGTACCCGGCCGTATCGCCCGCGATGATGTCGTCCCACCCGTCCCCATCCCAATCCGCCACGTACGGCGTGCTCAGCGCGCCCGTCTTGAGGTTGTCCGCCTGCTGTTGGAAAAACTTCGGCAGAAGGAACTGCGGCATGCCTTCTTCAACGTGCCCCGTGTTCTCCATCAGCGCGACCCGGCCGTCTTCCTGCCCGACCACCAGGTCCGAGTCGCCGTCGCCGTCCCAATCGACCGCGATCACCTGGATCATCTCCAGGTCCATATGGATGATGTTCCCGCCATGCGTGAGGAACCGGCCCGCGGCGTACTGCGGCGAACTCCTCGTCCCAACGTTCTGGAAATACGTGATTTTGTCCAAGAACTCGCCGCAGATCAGATCGAGGTCGCCGTCCCCGTCCATATCCACAAAATTGGGCGATGGACACCCGTACACGTCCACCGGCCGGCCGGCCGCTTCAACGTTGACGGGTTCGGCGTAAACGGGAGCGGCGTCAGTGCCGCCGTTTCTCATCCAGTAGACATACCCATGCAGAGGGCCGCGGGTCCACTCGCCTTTCTCGTTGAACGCATTGTCCCAGCCGTACTCGCGCCAGTCGCTCGCCCCGACAATCAGATCCAAGGCGCCATCCCCGTCGTAATCCACCAGTTTCCACTGGTTGTCTCTGCCGATATGGAACTTGGGTTTGAACGGGATCTTGACCGGCTTGTCAAAACCGGATTTGCGGAAATCGGCACTGGCGTAGTGGGCGCCCGGCCTAAGGAAGTGCCAGCCATCCTCCAGGTAGCTTATCGTGGTGTTCCTGATCCCCGGGCCGAGACGGACCGCCCGGCCGAGCACCGGGAATTTCTCGATGCCGGACGTGTTCTCGAACAAGTACGTCCCGTTGTAGGGCACGTCGGGACACGACACCACCATGTCCATGTCCCCGTCACCGTCGTAGTCGCAAGGCAGCGGCTGTGCCCAAAGGCCCGCGCCAAGGTCCACCACAAGCCCGGGATGGTTGTACTTGATCGGCTGCAACGCCGGCTCGGCCGGCTCGCCCGCGGCAAGAAGCGAAAACACCGCAATCAAACTTATTCCCATGTCAATTCTCCCATTCGCGATTCACGCCCCAGTATTGCGGCTGGACAACGCCTATTCAAGGCGCTTGGAAAGTGGAGTACTTGCCGGGTTTGCCGGGCTCTCAGATCCGTACGTAAGAAACACGCAACGCGGCAGGATGCCGCGCAGATGCCGCGTCTTTTGCAGCCCGTGTAGAAGCGGCATCTTGCCGCTTGTCCTCTCGCTGCGTCGCATCAAGAGCCCCACGGTGTTCACAGCAAAACCCCAGGATGGTGGAATGGCCTGCCATTGCAGGCCCAATCAAGGACTCGCTTCGATGTGAGAGAGCCTTACGTGCGGATTTTGGGGTGCTAAGAAAGTCTATCGCGCGTGGGCGGTCTGTGGTAGACTGTCTTCAGGAAGGAGTCTAGAGGCACGCGCGCTGGCGCGCGCAGCATAGGGGCTTGCACCGTATGCGCGAACGCTTCACCGATTCCGTGAAAGCCGCCTGTTACGTCGCCCTCGGGCTTTCCAAAGATTTCCCGAACGCCATCCTCGAAGTCACCTACCAGTCTCAGGCGCACGTGCGCCGAGAAACCTGTTCCGCCGAAACCGCCGAACGCCTCCTTACCCCGATGTGCAGAAGGTTCCACCGTTCCGACGTCCGCTACCAGCCTGACAATCCCGACGGCGTCGTTGTGCGCATCGAATGCCACTGCATCGAGGGCATCAAGGGAACCTGTTGCAACCGCGGCGCCGACAGACCAAAAGTCACCGTCCGCGTATACGGTCCCGCAACCCCCGCCGCCGACGGGCTCGCCGCGAGCCCATTCTAGCGAAAAGCGGGGACTGGCTCGCTTTTTCCGGCAGTTTGGAAAAAGCGTGCCTGTCCCCGCTTTTCGAAACGCGTCCGGCGGTTTTTTCACCAGATCCACTGACTACGCGTCCGGCAGTTTCGAAGCGCCTTTTCGGCAGTTTGAAAATCGAGTCTGTCCCTGTTTTTCGCTTATCGTGGCAGCTTGACGACGTACTGGCAGGGCGAAAACGTCGGGTTTTTCACGGTCAGGACGTGCCGCGGCTCGTCGTACCGCCACTCTGTTCCTTCCGACAACGCCCGGAGATCCTGCGAGACCGACGCCGGTTTCGCCGGCAACAGAATCCGCAGGATATGCGGTTTCACCACGCCTGTCACGGCCACGTCGAGCTCGGGATAATCGTCCACACGAACGTCCATCGCGCCGCTGTTATCCGTGTGGTGAACGCTGAACGAGTTGGAGCCGTGGGGGTAAATCGCCAGCGTCAGGAAGCCGCTCGAGTCGTTGTCGCCGAACCCCGTGTACGCCCGGCTCACGTTCATCGGAATAATCGCCCCGTCGCGGATGTACACCGGAAACTCGTTGAGGGCAAAATCGCGCGTGATAGTAGCCGGCCCCTCGATGACCGTGGCCTGATCGTGCAACCACCGCCACCGGCCCCGCGG
>DATKVG010000015.1:0-3399 GCA_035530195.1 Bathyarchaeia archaeon
AACCCGTTGCGCATGGTAGCATTGATGCGTTCCCACGAATGACCCATCTGGTGGCCTTCGTGGCGCCAAAGGAGTCGCAGCAATTGGATTGCCGGAGAATCTGATTTCTTCGCCATCACTCGCCTCCCGCCGGTTGACGCCCGGGGATTTCCTCGGCACACGTCCACTGTCCGCCGCGAAATACCATTATCCGCAACGGCGCGGGTCCGTACCGCCGCCAGAGACTCTCGGTCCTCGCAAAGCTTCGCGTCTTGCCCCACGTTCGTTTATTGCGATACCAAGCCTTCACGTCCTCGAAATGGATGGCTCCGTGACTCCAGACCACCAGAAAATCCACCCGGTAAATGGTCGCCGGGTCGGTGCCGAGCTGGACCGGAACTTGGCGCAGCCAGTAGTCGACAACGCGGGGCTCGTCGACGGCCTTGAGGTCATCGAGAAACACGGCCCTCCGCATCTCCGTCTTCGACGCATAGACGACACCCTTGTACGTCCGCTCGGCTTTCGCCGACACTCGTATCAGTGGTCTACCCATCTGTCACCGTTCCCTTCGCGTCGTCGTGGCGGGCGAGGACGGCATCCACGGCATCGTCGTATTCCCGATAGTGGTGAACATCCCGCCAAAGCGCCGAGTCCGTCCGTGCCGACGCATACAACCGTAGCAGCTCCACCGCCTCGGCCTGGCACTTCGCGACCGCGGCCTCGACCAGCACGACCCGAACGGGCGCGGCGCCGGGGGACGGGGCGGCTTGGGGGCGCGTAGATAATACCCAACACTCGATACTTTTCGGCCCGTAGCACCACTTGCCGGGGGGTTCATCCCACACGGGCTCGCCGCCAAAAAACAAGGTGGCAGTTCCCACGCTCTCCGTCGCCAGGTACAGTTCGGTTTCCTCGCTCACGTCGCGTTCTCCTGTATCGCCTTCGCCGCCCGCTTGCCGTCGCCCTTCACAAACACAAGCACGTTCTGGTGTGTCTTCCCGAGCTTCCGCCCCGCCTCAAATTGCTTGGTTATCCGAATCGGAAGCGAGCCCACCGCTGTAACGAGTATCGCCTCGTTGTACAGGTGTAGCCCCTGCTCCACGAATGCCGCAATAGTGGCACTAACGAAGTCCCGGTAGTTGCCCGTCCGTCTATCCCTAAAGTCCGCGACCACGAAGCACGCAAACCGATCCTGCTTCAGCTTGGCGCACGTCCGCAGGATGATCCGCTTGTAAGTCGCAAGGAATGTCTGATATTCCATCGCCGACAAGTCGCGCGGGTCGTCACTGTAGCATTCGAGGTCGCCATAGGGCGGACAGGAAAACACGAAGTCAGCCGCGGGAGCGTTCGGCACCGCGTCGAGTGCGTCGCCGCATACCCACACCGGCGGATCGGTTGGCGTGATCTCTTTCCCCTGCTCTGCGTTCGCCTCCACTTGCTCGGATCGCAGTTCACACCCCCAGTACCGATAGCCGAGCTTGTGAGCGACTATGCCCCGGACGCTGCCGCCCGCGAAGGGGTCGACCACTTGCCCGCCGGGGGGGCAGAACCACGTATAAGCTAGCTCGCAGAGGGTGGGGTCGAAAATGGAGGAACCGGCGGTATTTCGTTCCCGCCCGTCATAACGCTCGCACGACGCGGCCCCGCCGCGATTGCCAAGAAGGTCATCGTCCCGCCCCACTTCGCTTTGTATGCCCAGCGACAGCCAGCCGCGCTTGCGTTCCTGCCAGTCACCGTCGCGCGCGTTCAGGACGGAAAAAGGCGGGATGATAAACCGGCCCTTGATCTCGCCGTGGTTGTCCGGCTCGATCGGATCGCCGAAGAGGTTGACGCCTAATGGGGTAAAGTTATCCGTGTCCGGGGCAGGTAGTGTCACATCGCGTTCTCCTCAAGCTCCCGGGCTATCGCGCCGGGACGCAGGCGCCTGTCACCGGTCAGCGTAACCACCGTGCCGCCGCCAAGCCGAGACGCAATCCGGTCGTCATAGACCTTGGCAATCTCGCCTATAGTCAGGTTGCTCGTCACGATCATCGGCAAGGTTGCCCGATCCACCCGGGCGTTGACCGCCCATAAGACGGCCTCCAGGTGGTGATCCGTCACCTCGCGTCGCGTGCCGAGGTCGTCCAAGACGCCAAGATTCGTCGCACGCCATCGGTGTTGCACCTCGCGCAGGCTGAGCGGATAGCCGAGACTTGTCGCCGCATGGCCTAGCATTGCTTCGCGACACAGGTCGACCCACTCTTGCACGCCGTAGAACACGCCGCCGAATTTGTCGAGGGCACAGAGGGCCGCGCACGTCTTGCCGCTCCCGACCCCGCCAAGCAGAACAAGCGGCCACGGCTTGGACGCAAGACAGCAGCCGTTCAGGGCATCCCGCACCCGCGCCGGTATGAAGTCCGGATCTCGCTCTTTGTCCGACAGCCAGTGCCCCGGCGTGAATTGCTCCGCCGCCCGGATATACTCGCGATTACCCTTGCTCATCGCGGTCTCCAAAATCGAACGCTGATCCAGTGGTGCCGATCCCGTCATACTTCCCCGGCTCCGGCCGCGGTCGCGTGTCGTTGCGGTGCGACTTCGGCTTAAACAGGCCGGCCCACCCTTTGTCGATCGCGGTGCGGATTGCTTCGATAGCTCGGTCATGGCCCCAGTCCTCCAAGTGGCCTATCTGGCTCTTGATTGCCCGCGACGTCAGTTTCTTCCCCCGCTCCCTTCGGTCTGCAAACCAGTCTTCCCAGGCTGCGCGGAAGGCGTCCGTCTTTAGGACGTCGGTCTTCATTGCGGCGCTGGCTTGGTCCCAGGGGGTTGGTTTTCCAGTGGGGGGTAGGGGGGTCTTTATATTCTTCTCTTCTCTTCTCTTCTCTGGTAACGCTTTCGTAACGGTCGCAGCGTTACGCAACCGTTGCGCGCGAATTGCTGTAAGTGCCCGTGCCTTCGCACTTTGCGAAATGTGCCTATCAAAATTCGGGATGGAAACACCCGACTTGGTAACGGTCAGCCAGCCCGCTTCGATCATGGCGTGCGCAAAACCTTGCGCACCATGCAGCTCGTCCAGGTGCGCTTCCGTAACGCTCGCAGCGTTACCATCGCGTGACTGTTCGTCCGCCCAAACCCATACCGAAATCAGGCGCCCGACTACCTCGTAGCGGCTCATTCCGGTCAGCTCAGCGATGTGGAATACCTCCGGTTTGGCCAGCAGGGATGAGTCAATCTTGATCCAATTCGCCATGACTTCCGTGTCCCTCAGACGGTCAATCCCGCCTCCGTGATGAACCTCGACGCGCTCGTGATCCGCTTGGGGTTCTGGTCGCACACCCGCCGGTAGTGCAGCTCCAATCGCCCGATCGCCCGCGTGTACGCGACGTAGGCCACCCGCCGCTCGTCTCGCATTTCGGCCGGGTCACCCTTGCCGTCCGCCGTGAC
>DATKVG010000016.1:0-5656 GCA_035530195.1 Bathyarchaeia archaeon
CCCACCGAGAGCGCGCCGGGGTTGGGGAATTCAACGAAGACGGCCGATTTGTAGCTCGACGACCCGTTGGTGCTCGATACCGCCTCGACCACCTGTTTGGTGGCCGTGTAGACCGTTTTCACCACCGGAATCCGCTGGATGATGGCCTCGGCGAGGTTCAGCAGCTTTCGGCCGATGTACGCCGTCGTCACCAGCCCGATAACGTACAGCAACGCCAGGAAAACCCCCACCGAAATGATCCCCACGTAAAACCGCGGCAATTCGCCCAACAGCATCCGAATGACCGACGCCAGCGGCTTCGCCGTGATCACGTAAAGGAAATTTATCACGAACGCCGAGATGCCCAGCGGCACCACCACCAGCAAGCCCGACAGCAAACGCCGGCGTACATTGTGCCGCAGTCTGCCCCAGAACGTCTTCTTCCTTCTGGTTTTACGCATAGTCTTCATATATCGCCTGTTCCCTGCCGCCGTCTATTATACACGCGTTTGCCGAATCCGCGCCAAGGCACTTCATGTCAAAATAGAAGAAAACGTTCCCTCAGGTGTATAAATATATGACACGACTGTGAGAGGGGCTTTCAACATAGACCAGAGGAGGAAACATCGTGGATAAAAAAGGCAGCGGGGCAGCATGGGCTATCGCGGGGTTGGCCGTTGTGGCCCTGATAGGTTCGCTCGTGTGGGGATTCAGCCTGCAGCAACGCGTACAGGCGCTCAACCAGACTGTCACAGATTCCCACAAGCAGGCACAAGCACTGAAAGATCAGGCCGAGCAGCAGGACGAACAGGCACGCCGGCTCGAGGAGACCGTCGGCCAGCTCGAGCAGCGGCTCGCCAGCCTCCAAGACGCTTCCCCGGCCCCCGCCCCCGGGGATGCCGCCGCGCCCGGCGAGATGGCCGCCGAATCCCAGAAGCCCGCCGAACAAGCAAACCCAATGGCCAACATGTTCAAAATGTTTGAGGGCGAACAGGGCAAAAAATTCGCCGAAACCAGCGCTGATATGGCCATGAACATGCAGTACGCCGACTTGTTCACCGAACTGGCCCTGCCGCCCGAAACGGAGCAAAAAGTGCGCGGCATCATACGCGACTACATGGTTCGCGCGATGCAGGCCAGCGCCGAGTTCATGAAAGGCGGCGCCACACCCGAATCGGCAAAGAAATTCGAAGACGATTTTGAAGCTGAAATGAGAACCGAACTTTCCAAGGTGCTCACGAACGAAGGCATGGCCATCTTTGACGAGTACGAAGCAGGCGCACCCGAGAGAATGCTCCGGAAAAGCTTCGAGATGCAGCTCGGCATGTTTGCCCCATCGCTGGACGAAGAAAACAGAACCATGGTCATTGACGTGATGGTCGAGGAAATGATGGCGCTCGAACAAGACCCGGGCAGCCTCGCAACCATGGCCGATCCCAATGCACTTGGAGCACAGCTCGACGCTCTCGAACGCAGCCGCCAACGGTTGAGCACCGTGCTCGACGAACAACAGATGGCCCAGGTCGATGGGTTTATTCAACAGATCCGGATGAGCATCGAAATGTTCACACAAATGATGTCGTCACAAGACAAACCTGCGCCTCAACAGGAAAAACCGTAGGCAAATATCAGCGCGGAAGGGTCGAGATCCTGCGCGACCGCGCCTTTCCCTGCCACAAGCCAGGGTATCAACCCGGTGGGGTCGAGCTCCTGCTCGACCGCGGCTCCACGCCGAAACCTACGACTAATCAGGTGCCGCCACCCGGTCGCGCGGGAGCGCGACCCCACCCAAACGCAGTTGAGGCTTTTTCGCCTTCTTAGGTTTGGCTGTGCTGCGCCGGACTTTCTTTTATTCATCATTCATCATTTTCATCTGCTTGATTACGCTCGCAGCCGTTCTGTATGATTCGGAGTGCGAAGAGCTTATGTGGCGTGCGCGCGCCATTCCCTCCGGTCTGATACAGGAGGCCCCGAGCCATGGCACGAGTCGAGCTGCGAGGCGTAAGGAAGGTTTACCCGGGCGGCGTCGAGGCCGTCAAGGGGGCCGACCTCGTCGTTGAAGACAAGGAATTTGTTGTTCTCGTAGGCCCGTCCGGCTGCGGGAAATCGACCATGTTGAGGATGGTGGCCGGGCTCGAGGAAGTGTCCGCGGGCGAAATCTACATCGGCGACCGCCTGGTCAACGACGTCCCCCCAAAAGACCGCGATATCGCCATGGTGTTCCAGAATTATGCCCTCTACCCCCACATGACCGTCTACAAGAACATGGCGTTTGGCCTGATCCTGCGCAAATACCCGCGCAGCGAAATCGAGGAACGCGTTCAAAAGGCCGCCGAAATCCTCGGAATCCAGGACCTGCTCAACCGCAGGCCCAAGGCGTTGTCCGGCGGGCAGCGCCAGCGCGTCGCCGTCGGGCGCGCCATTGTCCGCCAGCCCAAAGTGTTCTTGTTTGACGAGCCGCTGTCGAATCTCGACGCCAAACTGCGCGTACAGATGCGCGCCGAAATCAGCAAGCTGCACATGCGGCTCGAATCCACCATGGTCTACGTCACCCACGACCAGGTCGAAGCCATGACCATGGGCGACCGGATCGTCGTCATGCTCGACGGCGTCATCCAGCAGGTCGCCGACCCGCTCACCCTGTACAACAAGCCCGCAAACAAGTTTGTCGCCGGCTTCATCGGCAGCCCCCCGATGAACATGCTCGAAGCCACCGTGTTGGCCGAAAACGGGTCGCTGCGCGTGCACAACGACGCAAGAAGTTTCGATTTGGCCGTCGACCCCACGCACCGGCCCACGCTCGACCCGTACACCGGCAAAAAGGTCATTTTCGGCATCCGCCCCGAAGACCTCGAAGCGGCCGGCCCACAGCCGCCCAGCGGCGCGAACTCGATCACGGCCGGCGTGGAAGTTGTCGAGCCGATGGGCGCCGAGATCTACCTCTACCTCAACGTCGCCGGCCAAACCATCACCGCCCGTATCAAATCCGAGCAGGAACCCGAAGTCAACAAGCCGTTCTCGCTCAACGTGGCCATGGATCGAGCACATTACTTCGATCCCGCCACGGAACGAGCCATCGTTTAACATACAAAAGGTGTGCAGGCGAGACGCCCGCACGATTTGTGGTGTGGGCGTCCCGCATGCACGATTCAAGGGAGGCGCGGGATGAGCGTTCTAGTCACAGGCGGCGCTGGATATATCGGCAGCGTGGCCGTCGAACGCCTGCTGGCCGAAGGCGAACAGGTGGTGGTGCTCGACAGCCTCGTCACCGGCCACCGCGCCGCCGTCTCGAAAGGCGCCACGTTCATCCAGGGCGACATCCTCGACCGGGAACTCGTGCGCCACGCCCTGACCGAACACGGCGTCGATACCGTCATGCATTTCGCCGCATTCATCGAGGTGCCCGAATCCTGTGAGAACCCACGGAAGTATTTCCAAAACAACATCGGCGGCGCTATGAACACACTCGACGCCATGCTCGATGCCGGCGTGGACAGGTTCATCCTGAGTTCGACCGCCGCCGTGTACGGCAATCCCGACCGCGTCCCCATCACCGAAGACGCGCCCGCGCGGCCCATCAACCCCTACGGCCTCTCGAAGCGGATGGTCGAACAGGTCCTCGAATGGTACGCCCGGGCACACGGTCTGCGATACGTTTCGTTGCGCTATTTCAACGCAGCCGGCGCCACCATCGAGCACGGCGAAGCACACAATCCTGAAACCCACCTCATCCCCAACGTCCTGCTCGCCGCGGAAGGCAAAAAGGAAATCGTCGTGTACGGCAAGGATTGGAACACGCCCGACGGCACCTGCATCCGCGACTACATCCACGTCGTCGACCTCGCAGAAGCCCACCTGCTCGCCATGCGCCGGCTGCGCAACGGCGGCGGCTCGGATTGCTTCAACCTCGGCAACGGCGAAGGCTACTCCGTGCTCGATGTTGTCGAGGCCGCCAGGCGCGTCACGGGCCGCGACGTGCCGCTGGCGTTCGGCGAACGCAGAGCCGGCGACCCCGAACGCCTGATCGCATCGAGCGACAAGGCCCGGCGAACGCTGGGATGGCAACCCGCCCGCGGCCATATCGACACCATCGTCCACGACGCCTGGAACTGGCGCCAAACCCACCCCAACGGCTATGCTGGCTAAGCGAAAAACGGGGACTGACACGCTTTTTCCCGGCAGTTTGGGAAAAAGGGTGTCTGTCCCCGCTTTTCGCGGCCACGAAGAAGTCGCCAAAAACGGGGACTGCCACCCTTTTTTGGCAGTTTGAAAAAGGGTGGCTGTCCCCGCTTTTCGCGAACAAGCGTACTAAGGCATAAAACGCATGAGCATCAACATCGACCAAGCCGCACAACAGTATAAAGACCATTTCGGCAGTGGCCCCGAGGTCGGCGTCCGCGCCCCGGGCCGCGTCAACATCATCGGCGAGCATACCGACTACAACCACGGCTACGTCATGCCCATGGCGCTCGAACGCGACACCGTCATCCTCGCCCGAAAACGTCCCGATAACAAGCTCGACGCGTTCGCCGCCACGCTCGGCAGATCCGCCGAAACCAGCCTCGACCGCCGCACGCGAAACCTCCGCGAACCCTGGCTCGATTACGTCATCGGCGTGGCAGACGAGCTTTTCAAACTCGGAAAGCCCATTGACGGCGCCGACATCATGATCACCGGCGACGTTCCCATCGGGTGCGGACTCTCGAGTTCCGCAAGCCTCGAAATGGCCGCGCTCGCCATGTTTGAAGCGCTCGGCGCGTTCAACCTCGACGGCCCCGAAGCCGCCAGGCTCGGCCAGCGCGTCGAAAATCTATTCCTCGGCCTCAACAGCGGCATCATGGACCAGTTCATCTCGAGAATGGCCAAATCCGGCCACGCCCTATTCCTCGACTGCCGGACCTTCGAATACGACCACGTCCCCGTCGCCTTCCCCAACGCGGCCTTTGTCATCGCTAACACGTGCCTGGCACGCGGCCTCACCTCGTCCAAGTACAACGAGCGCGTCGACGAATGCCGCCAAGCCGTCGCCATTCTCTCCAAGGCCCTCCAGCGCAACGCCACCCACCTCCGCGATTTCACCCTGAGCGAGTTGGCCGACGCGCACACCCGCATGCCCGACAACGTGTACCGCCGCGCACGGCACATCATCAGCGAAAACGAAAGGACAATCCGCGCATGCCACGCCATGCGCACAGGCGACGCACCCGCGCTCGGGAAACTCATGAACGATTCCGACACGAGCCTCCGCGAAGACTACGAAGTCACCTCACCCGAACTCGACGCCATGACGCGCGCCGCAATCGCCATACCCGGCTGCTACGGCGCCCGAATGACCGGCGCCGGGTTCGGCGGGTGCACCATCAACCTCGTAGACCGCCAAGCCGCCCAGGAATTCGCCCAACGCCTCATGGCCGAATACTTCAACCAAACCGGTTACCAAGGCGCCATCATCACATCATCCCCAGCACAAGGCGCCAGCAGACTGTTTTAGCTTGTGTCCCCTGCGTGCCTTAAGTCCTTTAGGTCCGGTAGCTTAAGAGAACTCGCTTCTGCCCCTCGCTGGCAGCAAAACATTTCTCTTGACCCTGGATTACACTTGTGGTATTTTGGACTACAGATGTAAGAATTAGGAGGCCGTCATGAGCCACCCAAAGATCGCGCCTGCCGAGTGGACCGT
>DATKVG010000017.1:0-13990 GCA_035530195.1 Bathyarchaeia archaeon
GCTGAAAGCGATTGGATTAAGTCACGCTAAAGCGCGCTGGAACAGGAAGGGTAGAATGCCTTATTCACCCCTGCTAAAGCAGGGTGCAAAGAGGAGCCCGCTGAAGCAGGCTAAATCTACGGGTTATGGAGTTGGCCCCGTGTTTGCGAACCAGCCCCCTTGGGGGGCTCGCCACAATAAGCCCCCGGCTCTGCCGGGGGTCATTTAACAAGCCGGAATCAGAATCTTTGTTCGCGACCTTGAGCCAACCTCTACGCGTCGTGCGCAGATGTTGCGAAGCGCGCAGATGTCGCGAAGCGCGCAGATGTCGCGAAGCGCGCAGATGTTGCGAACAAGGATTCTAAGGCGCGTACATGGTAGTATCACCCCGATGACTGGAAAAGAGCGCATAAGCCTCATTTTAAAACGCCGGCCCGTTGACCGGATCGGCTTGTTCGAGCATTTTTGGGGGGATACCCAGAAAAAGTGGGCCGGTGAAGGCCACATCGGGCGCGATGAGCCGCTCGAGGACCATTTCGGGTTCGACATGCAACTCTGCTGGCCGTTCAACCTGACGGCCCGCCTGGACTTCGCGCCCGAAACCATCGAGGAGACGGAAGCGACCGTGCTCGAGCGCGACGGCAACGGGGCGGTCCTGCGGCGGCATAAACTCCACGATGCCACGCCGGAGCATGTGGATTTCCTTGTGAAAAACCGCGCGAGTTGGCTGGAGCACATCAAGCCGCACCTCGCAGCCGACCCGCGCCGGATCGATTTTGACGCCTACAGGCAGGCCCGGCAGGCCACGGAAAAAGCGGGGCGGTTCTTCGCGTGGAGCGGGGTGAACGTGTTCGAGTTGATGCATCCGGTGTGCGGCCACGAGTACATGCTGATGGGCATGCTCGAGGACCCGGATTGGGTGAAAGACATGGCCGATACCTATTCGCGGGTCACGGTCGAGCTGATGGAGACGCTGTTTTCCCGAGAAGGGCCGCCGGACGGCGTCTGGTTTTACGAGGACCTGGGGTTCAAGGCCCGGCCGTTCATGTCGCTGGCCATGTACCGGGAGTTCATTCAGCCGGGCCACCGGCGGACGCTGGATTTTTGCAAGAGCCTGCGGTTACCTGCCATAATGCATTCTTGCGGGTATGTCGAGCCGCTGGTGCCCGGGATGATCGAGGCCGGCATCGACTGCCTGCAGGTGATTGAAGTGAAAGCGGGGATGGACCTGCTGCGGTTGCACTCGGTCTATGGAGATCGGTTATCATTGATGGGCGGCATCGACGTCCGGAAGCTGTATACGAACGATCGGGCCGTGGTGGAGCGCGAACTGGCGGAGAAAATACCCGTGGTGAAGAACGGCTATGGCTACATTCTTCACTCGGATCATTCCATCCCCGACCAGGTCGAGTATGAGACGTACCGGTATTTTGTCCAGCGGGGACTGGAACTTGGCACATATTGACGCGGGTCTTGTAACGAAGGAGAGCTTGTGATGGCTGATCTGCTCGAACAAATCGCGATCTGTATCGAACGCGGGAAGGTAAACAAGAATTCGCCTTACCCGCCGGACATGAAGGGCCAGGATGGGGCCGACGAACTGACCAAGCAGGCGCTCGATCAAGGCATCGCTCCCGACGACGTGTTGGGGAAGGGCCTTATCATCGGAATGGGCCGCGTCGGGCAGAAGTTCAGCGAGAACAAAGTGTTTGTGCCGGACCTGCTCATGGCCGCCAAGGCCATGTCCGCCGGGATGGCCCACCTGAAGCCCGCGTTCGAGTCGGGCCAGGCGCACCATAAGGGCACGTTCGTCATCGGCACCGTCCAGGGCGACCTCCACGACATCGGCAAGAACCTGGTGGCGATGGTCGTTGAAGGCGGTGGCTGGAAAGTGGTCGACCTTGGCGTCGACGTTTCGCCGGAGAAATTCCTGGCGGCCGTTAAGGACAATCCCGGCGCGGCCGTCGGCCTCAGCGCGCTCCTGACCACCACCATGGTCAACATGGAAAAGACCGTAAAGCTCCTGAAGGACCAGGTGCCGGGTACGCGGGTGATGGTGGGCGGCGCGCCGCTGACTGCCGAGTTCGCCAAAAAAATTGGCGCTGACGGATACTCGCCGGACCCGCAGGGCGCTATCACGTTTCTGGCCGCCTGAAAAGGCGCGGCCTGAGACGGCGCCGTTGATTTAACAGCCTCTCCGACGGGTGCGCATAGCCGCGCCATGTTGTGAGAGGCTTTCTCTTTGAGGAAGGGAACGAATCTGACATGGTATCGATTCTCGATATGCTCGACAGGAAGAAGGTGCTGGTTTCCGACGGCGCATGGGGCACGTTTCTCGTGCAGAAAGGCATGAAGCCGGGTGAGTGCCCGGAACTGTGGAACGTCGAGCACCCGTATGCCGTAGCCGACATCGCCCGCGCCTACGCCGAAGCCGGGTCCGACCTCGTCTCGACGAACAGTTTTGGCGGCTCCCGCCTGAAGCTGGCCCATTTCGGCCTCGAGTCACGCGCGGCCGAGTTGAACGAAGCGGCCGCCTGCCTCACCCGCGAAGCCATCAGCGCCGATAAGGCCGTGTTTGCCTCGATGGGCCCCACGGGCAAGATCCTTATGATGGGCGACGTCACCGAAGAAGACGTCTACGAGGCATTCCGCGAGCAGGCGCTCGCGCTCGAACGCGGCGGGGCCGACGCCCTTTGCGTCGAGACGATGACGGCGCTCGACGAAGCGGGGATCGCGGTGCGCGCCGCCAAGCAAAATACCCGCCTGCCCGTGATATGCACCTTCACGTTCGACCGGATCGGCGAAGGCCAGTATAGAACCATGATGGGCGTCAGCCCGGCGGATATGGCGACGGAGATGATCGCGGCCGGCGCCGACATCATCGGGACCAACTGCGGCCAAGGCCCTGAACAGATGGTGGGCATTGTGGAGCAGTTGCGCGCGGCCGCGCCCGATACGCCCATCATGGTGCAGGCCAACGCGGGCCTGCCCGTGCGCCAGGGCGATGTCGATGTGTTTCCGGAAACGCCCGCGCGGATGGCGTCATTCGTGCCGGCGCTCGTGACGGCGGGAGCCGGCATTGTGGGCGGCTGTTGCGGCACCACACCGGATCACATAAAGGCGATTGCCGCCGCCGCAAAAGAATTGTAGCGCAGGCGTCCCGCCTGCACGCGTCCCAAGAAGGCAGGCGTGCGCAACAATTGCAGGCGAGACGCCTGCGCTACAATGGGCGTAAGAGATAGGCTATGCCGCAACGACAGAGCCACCGCGGTAAACACCCCCAAGACGCCGCTCTGTTCAGCGACGCGCACGCGCGGGCAAAATGGGTGCCGGTGCTCCGCAAAGCCGTTGCCGATCTTTCTTACCTGCTCACGCGCGGATACAGTGACACCGCGGCTTTAAAACTCGTCGGCGACCACTACCAGCTTCACGCCCGCCACCGCATCGCCCTTTCCCGCGCCGCCTGCTCGGACGACGCAGTGGCCCGGCGCAAGGCCCACGAAGTGGCGGCGCCAGACATAGCGGGCTGCCGGCTCGCGGTCGACGGGTACAACGTGCTGATCTCGGTCGAGAGCGCGTTGTCCGGCGGCGTATTGATCCGCGGGCGGGACGGCTGCATCCGTGACATCGCCGGTATCCACGGCTCCTACCGGAAAGTTGTAGAGACGCTGCCGGCCCTGCGGCTGATTGGGGAAACGCTGTCGGGGCTGGGCGTGGCCGAATGTATGTGGTACCTCGATGCGCCCGTCAGCAACAGCGGCAAGTTGGCGTCCCTTATGCGAGATCAGGCCAACCAGCATGGGTGGCCTTGGGTGGTCGCGCTGGAACCGGATCCAGACCGGATCCTGGAGCGGTCGGAAGCCCTTGTCGTCACGACCGACAGCATTGTGCTGGACAGAGCGCAAAAATGGCTGAACCTGATGCCGATCGTGTTGCAGGTCACTGGGCGCCGGGACTGCCTGATTGATCTGGCCTGACCGCGCTTCCTTTACCGGCTTTAACAAGCACGCAAGACGAAAGGAAGCGCGGCATAAGCCAGGCGTCGAGCCGCACCACGTGCGCGTAAACCCGGTTGAACAACACGTACAGCGTGTGCAGCTTGCCCGATCCGCGCCCACTTCCGCTGCCCCGCCGCCGGCGTGCCACCGTCTCAAACACCAGGACCGCGGCCATCATTGTCAGCTTTTCGAGAGGGCCCAGAACTTTTTTCACCGGCCCCGGCTCCAGCCCGGCCTGGCGCAGCTTGAACTCGATTGACCTCAACTCGTACCGCCGGTAGTGGTGCACGTACCGGTCGTCATTGGCGAAAAAACACTCCCTGTGCGGAACCGTTAGGATTACGGTTCCGTTTGGCGCGGTTACGCGGGCCAGTTCCCGCAGCACCGCGTCGTCGTCCCGCACATGTTCAAGCACTTCCGAACAGACAACGTGGCTGAAGGCCCCGCTGTGGAACGGCAGCCGCGTTGCGTCCGCTGCCACGTGATGGCCCCCGCCCGTTAATTTCTTGAGCACGCGGCACGCGGACAGCGACAGTTCCGAGTATACGATCTGGTTGGTTTTGGTCATTACGGGTGAAATGCCGCTGCCTATTTCCAGGACCAGGCGGATCGGCTCCGCGGCCAACTCGCGTTCAATCGCCCTCTTGCGGACCTGGTAGTTGTATAGCTGGTTTTTCAGGCGTGTGTAGCGGTTGTCTTCGAAAAAATCGTCAAACCTGTTGCGACTGGAACTCATTTCGCTGCGGCGGCCGGAAACCGCTTCGACTTCAGGAGCCCCATCCGCGCCATCCGGAACTCGAGCCCCGTGGCCAGGCAACCAAACCCATACTTCACGCTGTGCCCGAAGTCGATGCTGGACGCCTCGGAAGAATATTTGGTGGGACACGTGATCTCGGCGATCGTGTAACCCAGCCAGACAATCTGCGCGAGCATCTGGTTGTCGAACACGAAATTGTCGGAATTATGCTCGAGCGGGAGTTGCTCGATCAGTTCGCGCGAGAACGCCCGATAGCCGGTGTGGTACTCGCTGAGTTTCGCGCCGAGCATCACGTTTTCCGCCAGCGTCAGGAACCGGTTCGACACGTATTTCCACCAGGGCATCCCGCCCTTGACGGCGTAGCCGCCGAGGATGCGCGAGCCCAGCACGCAGGCGTACAGGCCGTTGCCGATCACGCTGGCCATGGCCGGGATCAGCGCCGGCGTGTACTGGTAGTCCGGGTGAACCATCACGACGATGTCCGCGCCGCGCGCCAGCGCAATCCGGTAACACGATTTCTGGTTGCCGCCGTACCCGGTGTTCTTCGGGTGAACGTGGACAGTGGTTTTTGGGAGCGTGGCGGCGACTTTTGCGGTGTTGTCGTTGCTGGCGTCGTCGACAACGATGATTTCATCGACGCACGGCTGGGCGAGCACTTCCTCGTGGGTTTTTCGCAGGGTTTGCTCGGCGTTGTACGCCGGCATCACGACCACCACTTTTTTCCCGTTGAACATTCTTGGAGGTCCTGTAGGCGTTGCCGTTACCGCCGCGCGTGCGCCAACACCTTCTTGATGGCCTCGACCACCTCGTGGACGTTCTTGTCCGTCATCTGCGGGTGTAGCGGCAGCGAGAGCACCTCGTTGGATGCGGCCGTGGCTTCGGGGAGATCCTCCGGCCGACAGCCGAACGTCTCGCGGTAGTACCGGTGGAGATGCAGCCCGTAGAAGTTGACGCTGGTGCCGATGTTCTCGCGGCGCAACGCCGCCACAATTTCGTCGCGGTTTTTGCTCAGCTTGCCCAGGTTGAGGCGGATGATGAACAGGTGCCAGGCATGTTCGGCCTCGGGAATGATCCGCGGCAGCGAGATCTCCTCGATTTCCGAAAGCACCGACATGTACATCTGCGCGAGCCGGCGCCGGCATGCCTTGAACGACGCGAACTTTTTGAGCTGCTCGATTCCCATGGCCGCGCTGACATTGCTCATCAGGTACTTGAATCCCGGTTCGACAACTTCCGCGGGCGAGGCGACCGCACTCCGGCCGTACCGTTCCCAGGCCGTCGCTGTCATCCCGTTTGCCGCCAGCAACCGCAAATGCCGCGCCGCATCGGGGTCTTTGACCGTGATGGTGCCGCCTTCCATGGTGGTGATGTTTTTGATCGCGTAGAAGCTGAAACAGGCGAAATCGCCGTAGCTGCCGACGCGGACCCCCTTGTAGGCTGCACCGATCGCGTGCGCGGCGTCTTCTACGACAGGGATGCCGCGGCGCCGGGCGATGTCGTAGACCGAGTCCAGTTCGCACGGCTGCCCACCCAGGTGCACGGGCATGATCACCTTGGTGCGCGGCGTAATGGCGGACTCGATCGCCTCCGGATTGATGTTCAGCGTGTCGGGACGGATGTCCGCGAACGTGACGTGCGCGCCCATTCGCAAGATCGTGTTGCCTGTTGATGCCCACGTGATCGGCGAGGTCAGCACCTCGTCGCCCGGCCCCACGCCGAGGTGCGCCAGGCAAAGGTGCAACGCCGCCGTGCACGAACTCACCGCCACCGTGTTTGCAGCCGATACCGTCCGGCCGAATGCCTCCTCGAACGCCGGGATGTGCGGGCCCGACGTCAGCCACCCGCTGCGGATCGCCTCGACAACCGCCTGCTCCTCCTCCGGGCCGAGGCACGGTTTTGCTATTGAAATAAACCGCGCCGCGATGGGTTCGCCGCCTTCGTCAACCGGCGTCGCCAGCAGTTGTTTCATCCGCTGAACGTTGAAATAGATCTCGTGGAACGGGTCGATCGCCTCTCGGCGGAGAAAGTCGCGAACTTCCGCAATGCCCTGGTCGATCGACCACTGCCGTTGAAACGAGAACGTGTCGCAGAACTTGCCAAACTTCACCCGGTAGTTTCGCAGGTCGTCGTCGTCTTTGGGGATCTCGATTTCGACCCCGCCCAACTGGCCCGCGATGAGTTTGGCTAAATCGATGATTTTGGTGTTGGCGTCGTCGCTGCCAACGTTGAAAACCTCCCCCTGCACGGCCTCGGCGGGCGCCTCGAGCAGCGTCACGTACGCCCGTGCCGCGTCGCGTACATGCAGGAAAGGACGCCACTGGTTGCCGTTGCCAAGCACCTTGATGCTGCCAGCCTGAACCGCCGTCGCCACCATCTGGTTGACCGCCAGGTCGAACCGCATCCGCGGCGACCAGCCGAAAAGCGTCGCGTTCCGTGCCACCACCGGCTCGAACGCCCCGTTTTTCATCTGCAGGACGGCCCGTTCCGCCTCGAGTTTGCTCGAGGCAAACGCCGAAACCGGGTTGGGCCGGCTTTGTTCGTCAAGGAAGTCGAACACGCCCTTGCCGTACACGCTACACGAGGATGCCAGCAAAAAACGCCGCACCCCGCTCTGGACGGCTTTGCTGGCGAGCTCGCGGGTACTCTCGACATTGACGTCGGCCGTCATGTCCAAGTCGAGGTCACAGGAAGGGTCATTGGCGAGGCCGGCGAGGTGGGCGATAGCATCCACCCCGTCGAGCAGGCCCGGCGCCTCTTGCAGCCGCCGGATGTCCCCGCGGACCACCTCGCAGTGCGGGAGCGTAGCGAATTCCGCCGCCGGCTGATCGCCAAAACAAAACCGGTCAAACACGCGCACGCTGTGCCCGCGCTCGATCAGCCCACGGACCAGCCAGCATCCCAAATACCCGCCACCCCCCGTTACCAGTACCCGCATAGCCTGCTCCTGCAATTCGCGCACGCGCACGCGCGTTTACCTGACATGCCAGTATACCAAAAGACAGGGTCCCAAAACGCTCCTGCGCCCGCCAATCGGGTATGGGGTATGGGGTATGGGGTTTGGGGTACAGCTTTTTCAGGAACTCGCGTTTCGGGAAAGGATGGCAACCCGTTGCTCAGGCCCGGATATCGAGTGCGGGCGAGGGTTGTGGGGCGGCCTGCTCATTGAATGCCGGATATCGGGTGATTTGGCCGTTGATTTGCAGCGACGCTCCGCCTTTTGCGTCGCTGCCGCCAAACGAAACGTTGATGGCCGCGGCCGCTGTTTTTACGGGATCGGGGGCTTCTTCGGCTCGTTGCGCCCGCTCCGCCTGATGGCGCTGCTCGGCCTCCGCCTTCCGCGCCTCGCGATCCCGCGATAGGCGCGCCCGCAAGTCCCGCCGCAGATCTTCAACCGTCGGCACCACCTCGCGCGCCGACTCGACGCCGCGCCGGATGGTCCGGATAGCCGCTCCAGGAACAGACACCGAGCCCTCGCCAAACCCCGCCTTCGCGAAATCCGGCGGGCGCCGGTTCAGCATGGGTGGCGGCTCTGGCCGCGTCATGTCGCCCAGCGCGCGTCCCGTTTGGACAGACTGCCGGGGAAACGCCAAATAGCCGGCAGCCCCGTATAGACCGATGTTCAACACCATAGCTATGATAATTGTGCACCCTCCCCAATTTTTTGTCAAGGGTGGACAAAAAAGAAGCGGCGTGTGCGCTCGTAAAGGCAAGAGACGCAAGGAGTTGTGCCTCTTGCGCCTCTGGCTTGGTTTCTCAGGGTTTTCTGATTGCCTTGACCGTATCGCGGATCTCGTCCACCAACGACTGCCGGACCAGATACACGCCGGGCCACTGGGCCGAGGTGGCGTACCGGTACTGCGAGTCTTCGGGGGTGGGTCCGCCCACGACCACGGGACCCAGCTTCGCCGGTTCTTCGCCTTCAGCACCCGCACTAACAGAGATCTCCACGACAGGCGCATCCAGCCCCGTGCCCGGCACCTGGCCCGGGTCATCGGCCAGTTTTTTGTCGGCGCGCAACTGGCTGAGCGCTTCAATCAGGGGGTCCATTTCTTTGGAACTGCCGAATACATGGCCCTCGGGTTTCGTAATCACCCACCGCCCCCGGAATTTCTCGAAGACGTACTCGGCGCCATCCAGTTTCAACTCGACTGTTCTCGCCTCGAGTTTGTTGAACTCCATCAAGGTTTTCTTTTGGAAATCGAGGGGAGTCCTCGACAACGCGTTGACTTCCAGTTCGGTCAAGACCGTGGTTACGCCGTTGTCCTGCCGCACGTAGGACTTGCCGACATCGGGTACCGGCGCGCCTACAAGAATGTCGCTGGGCTCTTCGCCGTTGAACTCGCAGTGGATGGCAATCCGCGGGTTGTCAAAACCAGCCAGCGCCGGCATATCCCCAGGGAAGTTGCCACCCGAAAGCTGCTTGAGAAATGCGATAAAGTTCGAGACCGCCACCTGGTCCGTGTCTTCCACCGGCGGCTGGACGAGGCGCCATCCTTTTTCGGGATCGTTCTCGAGTGTGAAATCGGCGTCGGTCGTCTTGTAGTGGATCGACCGCAGCTTCGAGGCGTCCCGCGTGAACAGCCGTCCTTCGCGCAAGGCGTTGGGCGCCTGTGGCAACACGGCCGCCACGTTGGGATCCATCAGAAAGACGGCCGGTTTTGATGCCCATTTGGCGTAAATGCACCCTTTGGCGGATTCATGATCCCCGCGGGATCCCATCAGGACCGTCTGCGGCTCGCTTCCCGCGGCCGTATAGATGGTCAGTCGCGCTTTGGGCGGATTCAGCCCATAATCGTCCAGTGATTCCGGTTGCTCGATGAAGCCCACAATCATGCTGTACTGAATTTCCCTCACGATCTTCTCGACCGTCTCCCGGTTGGCCGGGGCCTGTTCCGGCGAGACCATCTGCCAGCGGCCATCCGGCTGTTTCTCCACCACAACCACCGCCGACTCCTCCGTTGCCGGCTGCTGGTTTGGGTCGCCCGAAAGGTTTTTTGCCGTGCGGAACCGCGAAAACTCGATCCGGCCAATGCCTTCCTCGCCGACCTTGAACAGGCGGCGGTCTCGCAGCAGATCGAGCGACCGGTCCAATTCGTGGAATTGCTCGACGCTGACCAGAAACACAAGCTGCCCGTCGAGCCGCGCATACCTGTATGCCTGCGTCGGATCCATCGCGCCGAATTCAAACCGCAGGGGCGCACCCTCCGCCCGCGTCGCCGTAAAAACCAGCACCGGTTTGTCCAGCCCATACGCCGCCAGATCGCCGCCGGTCTCGATAGTCCGTGCGTTGTCGAGCGTCGCGACCGTTTTCGCGGCCCGATCCCACACGATCTGGTTGGGATCGATAGACGGGTCGGGCTTCGCGATGGCCCATTGGCCGGATGCCGTTCGTTCAGCCGCCACGGCCGGTTGACCCAACTGCGCGATTTCGATGCCGGTGATTTCTCCCGGCTGAAAGTCGAACAGTTTTTTGCTTTGGATTTGCTGGACCTCGCGGTGTTCTTCAAGCCGCACCATGCCCCAATAGGCCGCACAAAGGCCGACGAGCAAAACCAGCAGTACCAGCGTGCCTTTCTTGCTCATTGGTACTTCCTCCGCAACGCGTACGCTATCAGCCCCGCCGCAATCACCGCCTGAACCGTCCCCAGCACCGCTACGTAAACCACCGTCCGCTGATCCCCTTCGCTCAAGATGATCGCGGGGTCTTCCTTGCCGGTGGGCCGTATGGCGATCAGGTCCTCGTTTTCCGTGAGCCACGCGATCACGTTCAGCATGAAGTTCAGGTTGCCGGGCAGGCGGATCTGACCGTTGGAAGCAAATGCCGAGTTGCCTACCACCACCACGCGTGCATCGCGCGTCTGGCCAGAGTCGTTAAGGGCAAAATCGGTCTTTACCGTCGCGGCGACCGCAAGCGGAAGCGGCCCCTCGCGCTCGACAGGCGTTTTTACCGCCTTGCCGGCGGTGAACAGCATTTCAATGTCGGACTCCGCGTAGAAATTGGGCGTGGTCCGGATCAATTCCGTCGCCACGACATTTTCCGGAAGTTTTTCCGCCGCGCCCACCGTGCGTGCGACGCTGAACACCAGTTTCTGATCCGTATTTTTCGTAATGCGGTGGCCGGCGTTATAGCAGCCCAAGAATGCGCTCTCATTAGGCCGCTCGCCAAAGGGCGAGCCGTCCGCGCTCATCTCGATATTCCATTTGGTCTCGGGCGATACGGCCATGTCGGCGCCCGCCACGATCCCCAAGCGGCGCGACAGCCATGGTACAAGCTGTTCCGTGGCGGCCATGGAAGCCACCTTTCGCCACGGATCGAGCAGCACGAGGAGGCGACCACCGCGATCCAGGTATTCATCAAGCGCGCGGATTTCCTCGGGGTGGAGGTCCGACTGGGCGCCGCCGATCCCGAGGCCGTTGATCACAATAGCATCGTATTCCGGCGGTATCTCGGCATTGCTGATCCGGATGGCCATCCGCTCGGGCTGGTACGACTCCGCATCGAGCAACTGTTTGAGCATGCTCCCGCCGTTTTTGGAGTCTGGGTCGTCGATGCTGCGCTCGCCGTGCCCGGTAAGGAACCCGATCTTGGGCCTTGATTTGCGCACAACATTGATCAGCGCGTTCGTGAAATCCCGCTCTTCGAGCCGCGGGCTGCCCCCCGAAAGCATGATGACTTTCTGGTTGACGCCGCAGGTCAGCACGACTGTGCCCTGGGCCGAGGCGAGGGTTTTTACCAGTGCATCGAGCCGGGCGCGGTCGACCTGCGGGTCGAGAAACTCGATTTTCAGGTGAGACGTATACCGGTTGCACTGGTCGAGGAACCGGCGTGTCTTGTCGCGCGCGATACTCACCAACTCGTCCTCGACCTGGATGAAGAAGGCTGTTACAGACACATCCTGGTCAAGCGTCTGCAGGACCTGGACGGTCTGCGGGGACAGGTCGCGCCGCCCCTCTTTGGTGAGGTCCCAGGACTTGTTTGCGTGCTGCGCAAACGCGTAAACGACGGCACAGATGCCCAGAAACAAGACCGACGAAACCACCGCGCCCAGTCCGTACAGGCTCTTGCCTTCGCGGGACGATTCTTTGCTGATCGTGGTGAGAGTGAGGACCACCCACGCAATTCCCGCCATTGCGCCCACGGCCAGCGGCGCAAGCACCAGCGGGCTGAACGCGTTCGACTTCAGCACACCGAGGTTCACGCCCGCCACCAGCGCCACCAGCGCCACCAGGCCCGTCGCAGTCCTTGCCGTCCTAATCCGCTTCATTGATCACGCCCTCCACTTCCGGCTCTCGAGCGAGCGAAACGTGAGGAACAGGAAGAAAGCCGCAAACAGGACATAATAGGCGATATCCTCCGGCTGGACGATTCCTTTGGCCATTTCCTTGGCGTGGAAATCGATGGGCAGTTGGTGCAAGAACCCCCTGAAGATGTCGTACAGAAAGCCGACGCCGTTCCTGAACGTTTCGCCCCACGATTCGGGCGCCGGATTGGCTTCAGGAAGATCCTCGGCAAACGACCCAAGAATGTACAGGATGAACCACAGCCCGAACGTGAGTGTGCCGGCGGTGACCTGATTGCTGGTTACGGACGACACGAACAGGCCCAGGCTGAAAAAGGCCGCGCCCATCATGAAAACCGTGGCCAAACCGAACACCAGCACCGCGCCCTCGACCTGCACGTACCACGACACGATCAGCAGGTGAACCGCCACCACGCCCATCATCACCACCAGCATGCCCAGCGCCGCCAGATACTTCCCAAAAATGATCTCGCGGTCGCGCAGCGGTTGCGTCAGGAGCAATTCCATCGTACCCCGGTTCCGCTCTTCAGCCAGCAGCCGCATGGTGACCAGCGGCCCGATGAACACGATCAGCGTGCCGCAAAACGTCAGGAACGGGCTGAGCAGCGTCTCCTCGAAATCCGGCACGCTCGAATAGGCGTACATGGCAGGATTGACGCTGACCTTGGCGTAGAACAGGAACGAGGCGCTGAATGCCAGCCCGGAAATCGCCGCGAATATGCCCACGACCACGTAGCCGATCGGTGTCGTGAAATAGCTCGCAAACTCCCGTTTGCAGACCGCCCACGAGTTTCTCATAACGCGCCTCCTGCAGAGGCGGCCGCAACATGCGCCGCCGCCTGGTCGTCCGCGGCATCGCGGGCAACCGCGGAGATGAATATCTCTTCGAGCGAGCGGGCGGTTCCCCCGGCCAGATTGGCCACGGTGTCTTGCGCGACAATCCGGCCGCGGTTGATAATCAGCACCCGCTCGCATACCATCGTCACCTCCGGCAGGATGTGCGTGCTGAGAAGGACGGTATGGTCCCGGCCCAGGTCCTTGATGACCTGCCGGATCTCGATGACCTGGCGCGGGTCCAGGCCGACCGTTGGCTCGTCGAGGATGAGCACCGGCGGGTCGCCAATCAATGCCTGAGCAAGGCCCACCCGCTGCCGATAGCCTTTGGACAGGTTGCGGCAAACGCGCTGGCTGACATTCGAAAGCCCGCAACGCTCCATCACGCGCCCCACCTCCGCCTTCCGCCGCCCCCGTTCCACCCCCTTCACTTCCGCCACGTACTGCAGAAACTTTGAAACGAGCATCTCCCCGTACAACGGCACGCTCTCCGGCAGGTAACCCACGCGCCGCTTCACCTCGATCGGATCCGACTTGATATCGTAACCGGCAACGACCGCTGTCCCCCGCGACGGCGGCGAGAAACCCGTCAGGATCCGCATGGCCGTCGTTTTGCCCGCCGCGTTCGGCCCCAGAAACCCGAGGATCTCGCCTTTGTCGACGGAAAATGACACGTCCTCGATGGCCGCCAGTTGCCCGTAGTACTTCGTCAGGCCCTTAACCTCAATCATCTTTGAGTCTCCGTCAGGCCCCGCGCAGAGGCGTCGAACCCATGAAACATCATACTACTAATGGTGGCTATATTTCACCTGTCTACTAAAAAATCCACATATTGCACTTGACTTCTTGCCCAAATACAGCATATTGTGGGGAAGCGGAATTTCGGCGACCGGTTTTATATTGACAGTTTAAGACATTTCCAACACTTATAGCGGGTTGCTCGGTCTTGTCAGGTGTTATGACCATTTTGTGCCGGATTGACAGTTTCTTGAAGGCAGAAAATGCCGACTTGCTGGCCAATCGGCCGTGGTTTTCCGCGTCTGCCGCGTGATCGACACCGGCGTATTATATTGATTTTGAACGAGTTAAATCAAGCTGCTCCGAGTGCTGAATTAGTTGGC
>DATKVG010000018.1:0-5970 GCA_035530195.1 Bathyarchaeia archaeon
GGTCTTTTTTGTCGTATGATGGAACTTTGTCAATGCCGCCTTGCCAATATCGCTCGATGTAATACGGCGTGATTTCGGCTTGTATCTGGTCGAGTGCCGCCGCTGCCTCGGCGCTGATCGGTAACCCCTTCTTCTGCCGTGAACGCGCCCAGCGCAATGAGCTTTTTGCCTGCTTCCACTCAGGGTTATCAAGCACGCGACGCCGCTTCTTCCCCTTCTTCGACCGCGCCCGGATCGCCACCGCCAGACGATACGACGCATCCATGACCAGCCGCCGCCCAGACTTGCCGGTCAGTTCGCCAATGTCCGCCATCGTGCCCTGCAACTTGGCTAGGGCCGCGTCTGACATCGATGTGCGAACTTCCGGCATTACATCCCCTCCGCTGCGTACTCAACAAGCATCGTCGCCTGCACGTGGTCATACCGCGCGCCCGTCACAACGTAGCCCTTCCATGCCCCCTGCGCGTCCTGGATCGTCACTTCGTCGCCCGGCTTGATGAACGGTGCTTTCAGCTCCGAGGCCAGAAGCCGCACAGCCCCGTCACCCGTCATCTGCGAGCCGGTCCGCCCCAGCTCCATACCAGCGGCTATCGGCACCCCGCGCGTGCCGCTGTACGTGTTCCCAGCGTGCCGCAACGATACCGCCGCGCCGGGGGCTGCAGTGCGGATCGCTCGGTAAGTCGTCTCAACTATTGCCTTGGTCAGCATGTCGTCTCTCTCAATAAGCGGCCCCCCATCCGCCAGGAGGAAGTGCGGAGGAAACGGGCGGGGGGCCGTCGCGTCGTTATTTCGAATACAGCAAAAGCACGCTGTTGGCTGCGGTGTTTGTCCCGTTTGCCATCACCACGCGCACGTATCGCTTTAGCGATGCCGCGTCTATTTTGGCTGTCGCAACGGTGCCGGTCCCTCCCGTGGTGGCGTTCGTAATCGCCGTCACCGTCGAGTAAGTCCCGCCCGATGCCGTGGATGTCTGCAACGTCACCACGTTCGAAAACGTAGCCGCTCCCGCGGTGCGCGGGCCGTGCGTGACGATCAGGTTACAAATGCCCTTTGCGTCATACACGTCAACTGCCGTGTTCGTGGTCGTGCCGGTCGCCGCCAGGGGGGTGCGCAGCGTCTTGACGGTCACGCTGTCGTAAACGTCCAAAGCCGCCAACGCCGCCGCTGCCGCAAGCACCGCCACCAGAATCAGTCCGAGTGTCCGTTTCATCTTTCCTTTGTCCTTTCGTGATCTGTTATCACCCGGCGCGGGGATTGTCCCGCGCCGGGTGGGGTTTACTTCCGTCGCCGGTTAGGTCGTGATGTCGGCGTGGCAGAACGCGCCAGCCTGACGGACCAGCACGTCAACGTCCATGAAGCCCACGATGCGGACAAGGCCGGTCGTGCTTCCGCTGGATGTGTCAACGTTAAGGTCCAGACCGTTGCCCCACATGGCCAGGATCATCTGCGTCCAGTCGCCAAAGAATCCATAGTTCGCCGTGACGTTGCTCGACACAACGGCGGGCTTGCCAAGGATGCGGCCTGTGTTGTAGTCGGCAATGAAAACCGGGCCGTTCGTAGAGGTCGCCGTCGCGGCCAACTTCCAGAACACCTCACTTGTCACTGCCCACTTGCAGTTGTCAAGCATGACGTTGTTACCTTCGACCGTCGCGGGCATGTTGACCATTTCCGCGTATGTCGGGGTGCCAGCCGTCACGGTAACGTCCGTGCTGATCGGGCCAGTTAGCAGGCCGACAGGCTCGCTTGTTCCAGCGCCGTTGAAGCCAGCCTGGTCGATCTTGACCGCCAGAGCAATCGCGATCTCATTGCGGACAAACGCCTCAATGTCGATGCTCGACTGCTTGAGAAGCTTGCGGCTGATGTCAACATACGTGCCGCACGCCTTCGGCGTTCCCGTCACCTGAGACAGCACCGGGGTGCTCTCGGTCGGGGCGGTCGTTTCGTCAACCCAGTAGCCCGTCGCGGTCGTGCCCTTCGGGATCGCAATGTCGCCGGTCAGACCGGACAGCACCGGGACGCCGAGAGCCTGGAGCGCCATGCGAGCGCGCAGTGCCTCGATGAACGATCCGGCAAGCAGGTTCGTCGCAACGACGTTCGATCCCGTTCCGGCACCGGCGATCTGCAAGTCGCGGCTGGCGATTTGCACGTCATACGGAACAAAGAAGCCGCGCGCGGACCGCCCGATCTTCTGTTCCACCGCACGACTGCACTCACGTTCGAACGCCACGTCAACCGACGTGTCACCGGCCAGGGCGCGAATCGCGTTGATGAACGAGTAGCGCCGCACTTCCTTGTCGTTGAGTCCGACGCGGGCGTCACCAACCGGGTCAACCTTCGACGGCTGCGCTGGCAGTTCGGGCTTGCGCTCTTTGAGCGTCACGATCTCTTTGCGCTGCGCATCGGAGTCGGATTCCTGCTTCTCGACGATCAGTGCGTCCAGTTCGGCGCGGCCCTTGCCGTCAGCCAACAGCGCCTCGACCTTCGCGGCCTCGATGCCGTACTTGGCGGCGCGGGCGAACAATTTTGCCATCTCTTTGGGGTCCATGTGTCTTTTCCCTTCTCTCGCGGGCGGTTCGACCGCCACTGGTTCGGCGGCGCGATTTACGCCAACCGTTGTATCTGCCGGGACCGGCTCAAAGCTGCCTTCGTAGGGCATCCAGAACATCGCCCGTACCACCGGGACTCCGTTCTTTTCTCCCTCTTGGCGATAGGACTCAGGCGCGACAGTGTAGCCAACACTGACATTGCGCCGTAGCCCATTGGCCGCGTCCGTCATTATTTCCTGTGCGCGTGTGCCGGAACAAAAGCGGACTTCGCCGCCCAGCTTGCGCTCGGCAACCTCGCACGCCATCAAACCGATCTGATCTCCGTAGTGCCGGTCCTGGATGACCAGCCCTTCCTTGCAGCGGCTCATGTCGATTGAGCCTTCGCCGTGGTCCAGAATCTCATACACCCGCTGCCAGGTCTTGTTGTAGTAGGCATACGTCAGGACCGGCTCTTCGCTCGATACGCTCATCCGCACCGCTGCGGGCTTGTCGCCTTCCGCGCGCGTTGCCGTCAGCGTGGCGGCGCGTATCATCAAGTCCGGGCGCTCGGTCTTCTCAGTCTTTTCCGGCTTGGCTGCCGGTTGTTTGCTTCTGGTCTTCATCGTCGTCTTCTCCCGGTTTGGGTTGCGGCATATTGCCGTTGCCGATCTGCGGCTCGGGGTTGCCGTACTTTTCGCGCGTGCTTCGGTCGCGGGCTGCTTGTTCCTGGTTCTCGTCATAATCGCCGCCAAGGTCTTCCGTGATCTGCGTGTCGGTCTTCCATCCGTGATCGCGCGCCATCTTGGCCGCGTTCATGTCCTTCATGGGGTCAACCCACATCCAGCGCCGCCCCCTAAAAGTGTGCTCCGCGAACTTCGGCAACTTGGCGACAGGCAGGTTTCCGGAAGCCGACAGCACCAGGAAAGATTGCAGCCACGCCATGAACTGCGGCGTCTTGCACTGGCTGATAAAATCGTTTTGCGCAATGATCCATCCGTCCCGCTCACTGATCGTACCGACGCGCACGCTCGAAAACGACACGCCCGCCCAGTCGTTAAAGGCGTTCGAATACTCGATGTCTAACCCGCTCGCAACGTCCTTGTTCATTCCAGACTTGAATTCGCCGTGGTTGCTGTTCGGGTGCTGCGGCGTGTTGATGTTTTCTTTCCATCCGGGCGGAAGGATAATCTGCTGCCCTGGTTCCTTTTCGGCAATCAATGCGCGGGCTTCTGCTTCGTTCTCGGCAAGGGTCAAGTCTTTGAACCCGTCCATGCTGGCGTCCCGTGGCGCTTCGTAGCTCCGAGTAGAGCAAGCATCATCACGTGCGGCGGTCAGTTCGGCGCGGTCAAGCTCTTCCAACATCTTCAGCTTGACAAGCACGGAATGCGCTTCTGGAATGCCACGAGGCTGGTCTTCGTCGCGTTGCGTGAAACCGTGGATGATGTCTGACGCCGGTATTCGAACAAGAGGCAAACCGCGCCCGTTGTAGGCATAGACGCTGGTCGGGGTCGTGTGGAAGTAGTAGGCAATCGGGCGGCGCGTGGCCTCTACCATCTCAACGCCGTTGTGGATTATCGTGCCTGCGGAGGTCATGGCGAGATTGTAGGTGTGGTCGCACCAGTCCGGGCGCAACACGCGCCACGAAATGCCGTATGGGTTCTGAGCGCCGCGCAAAATGTGGATGAAGTACTCGCCATCCCGCTTCTGCGTCCGCACGTTCAGCCGGTCAATCTCCGCGTCCGTCTTGCGCCCGGTCGCATCGCAGTACGTTTGCATCGTCACCGGGTCGCGGTGCGTGCAATAGTTCCACCAATGCCACTCAATGAATCGCGCCGCCGCCTCGTCTAATCGGTAGTCGGCTTTGCCTGGCGTGCCATCATGTGGCGTAGACTTCAGCGCGAATCCTTCCCCGACGATGTTAATGGCGCACAGCCCCAACCACCGCTTGAACGCTGGCGCATCCTTTTCCATCTGGCGAGAGCGCGCGCGGATCACCTCAAGGTGCGACGCGATTTCCCCAGGCGTAAACCCGCCGTCGAACTTCCACCCGGCAAGCAGGCGGTCGGTGTCTGCGGCCTGGAAGCCGCGTACTGCAAACGACGGGCGGCTAACCGTTCGCTTTGTCCACGGCCATTTCATCAAGTGAACCTCGATCTGATTACGCGAGCCATGCGCCCACCCGTTTCCTGATCGGCCATGTTCTGAGCGTAAGCCCGGAGCGTGGTCAGTTCGGACATATCGTTGAAAGAATAGGACATGCCATCAAGCGAGAAGCTGCGCATACCGCCGCCCGCATAGGCAAGTATGGCCGCGTCACAAGCGGTTACTACGGCGGTCCACGATGATGTGGACAGTGGGGAGGGGTCTACGATGATCGTTCCGGCGTCGACGGCGAAGACGCGCGCGGTCGCCGTTTGTGTGGCGTACCCGGCAAACTTGATCGTTCCGGGCTTCCACGCAAGTGTTGCGGCGGCTGTTACTTCCAGCGTCCAGCCTGTGCCGCCGCCGTTTGCAACGCCCGCGACCGTTACCGGGGATGCGCCCGCGAACTGGTAGGCCAGCGTGTAGGACGCTGGCAGATAGCCGTCGATGATGATGTCCGCGCGGGATTGCGCTGTATTGGCGGACGCCACCCAGATGGTTTCGCCTGCCTGTACTCGTGTCGGAAGAAGGCCTTTGTTCTCCATGCGTCAAGGATTGCGCATGGAGTAATGGCTGTCAATAGGTCGGCGGCGTTGCGTTTCTACGATTAGAAAAAAGCTGTTTACCGCCGTGCCAACACCTCAACAGGTGCCAGATGCCGCGCCCGCTCGCCCGCCGTCATGGGCCGCGCAATGTAATGCGTCTGCCGGCAATGCGCGCAAGACCGCCAGCGGAACATTTCGCCGGTGCTCACGTTCGGCACAGTGGTCCCGCCGGGTCGCCATATCCCCAACTCACCGCACGCCATGCACCGGATAGGCTCGCGCCTGATCACCGGCACGTGGTCAATGTGCGATACCTGCGGCACACGCTCCGGTTCCTGTGGCAGCTCTGGCATGTTCGGCACGCCGCCGCGCATCCCGTAGTCGGGGTCACGGTCCGCCGGTTTCGGGTCGCGGGTTCTGTACTCTGCGTTTCGTTTGCTCATGCTTTGCCCTTTCGTGTTCCGTCCATGTTACGTCCCGTCGCCATTCGCCACGCCAGACGCCACCGCGCGCGCCGCGGGCAACACTGCATCGCATCCCATGCCGCGTCAAGGTCATCACGCAAACACTGCCGCACTGATTGCCGAACCTTCCTCGCCGTCTTGCTTCTCATCTACCACCGCCTTCCTCGCGTTGCATCGCTCGGTCTGCTTATCAGCACCCGCGACTTGGTTTGATCGCCCGTCTTGCGCGTCTGCCCGCCCGTCCCCACGCCGCACATCGACGCCCCCACGTAGGCCATGTACCACGCATCGCCG